>NZ_JBEXVL010000005.1:0-376164 GCF_040638805.1 Streptomyces sp. NPDC005925
GCTGCATGAGCCGGGAGTATGCCTCCCGCTCCCGGGTGAGCTTCTTCCTGCCCTGAGGCTTCGTCCGGTCCTTACGGATCTCGAAGTCCATCGCACCCCTTGAACTGGGGTGTTGCAACGACTCCTAGAACCCAAGGCGAGGGGCCGCCCCTTTCGGCGTCATGCCGTGCTGTGCCCGGTCTCACAGGCCGCGGCGCGGCGCGGGCGGCAGGGCCGGCACATGGTGCGTCCCGGGGGCCTGTCGCTCGATCTGCCCGACGCGCTGCCACGGCGACAACTGGCCCGTGGTGTGACGGGCGTTGTTCGCGCCCGCGCTGTAGGCGCTGTACGAGCTGTGGCCGAGGCCGTCCAGCGAGCCCGTGCCGCGGTGGATGTTCCCGAAGGCCGTGAAGCCCAGGTCCTCCTCGCCGCTGCGGTCACCCGGCAGAGCGCGGAAGGACTTGACGTACTCGGCGTAGAGCGCATCGTAGATCGGCGTGGCCGATGGGCCGCCCCGGGAGTCCCGGACCGACCGCCCCGGGGGCAGCGGCTGATAGGACTGGCGGCGGGGAACGTCGTATGTGTGCACGTATGTCCAAACGACACCGCCCGCCAGGGGATGCGGCTGCCGGGCGGCTTTCGCAGGTCAACTGCCTTCGGGTGCGGGGCGGGGCATCTCAGGTGCCCGTCAGCGGCAGCGCCGCCGCGACCAGCCGGCCGTTCGCCGCTGCCTTGTCGAGGGCGCCCCGCAGCAGGTCCTCGCGCGGCTGGCGGCCGATGGAACCGACGGACGCCGCGAACATCAGCACCTGCTGGTGCTTGTTGGCGGCTGCCCGCCATCCGTCGGTGACCAGCAGCGGCTGGTGCGCCTGCCACCAGGCCACCGACTGGTTGCCGCCCGGGCCCGGCTGGAGCACCGCGTGCAGCTGGCCCATGGCGAGCAGCACCGACCAGCCGTGCAGCACCGACGGCACCGCCGACAGCTCGTTGACCGGCATGAAGCCCTGCTCGACGAGGAGCGGCAGGAAGTCGTCGCCGGTCGTGGCGCCGGGCCGCACGATGGGCGTGGTCGGCTCGACCACCAGCGCCGGGTGCAGGTCCCCGGCGATCAGCACCAGTCCGCTGGTCACGCCGAGGACGGCCTGCTCGGGCGAGGCCTGCTGGTGACCAACCTGGCCGGGCGCACCCTGCTGCGGCGCGTGCGCGGCCGTACTGTCGCCGGTGATGGACTTGACGGCCCCCTGGAGCTGCTCCTCGGTGACCTGGACGACCTGCGAGGCCAGACAGCCGGAGTGGGCGAAGGCGAGGACGGCGGTCTCGTCCCCGATGAACAGGACGGTGCTGGTGCGCTCCTGCTCCGAGTCGCCCGGAGTGCGGCAGGAGGTGCAGTCGTAACTGCCCGGGGCGGATTCTCCGGCGAGCAGCCGGTCGGCTTCTTCGTCGCCGATCTCGGCGCGTACCTCGTCGCTGACGTCGAGCATGCGCGGCACGGGTGGCTCCCTCGGGATGCGGTACTGACGATGCCGGGTGGCTCCCGGATCGTGGTCCGGGTGGGTCCCGGCTCATGAAGATGACAACGGGTGAGCCGGGGACGAGTCACGCCTTGAGGCCCTATCGATACGTACCGTGCACGGCGTGACACACCGGGCCGGCGGCGGAACCGTTCAGTGCGCCGACCGGGTGGGCCGCCCGGCCGCACCGGACGCGCCTGGGCGGGTGTCCGCCGCAGGCCGCCTAGCGTGGGGCGATGCACGCCAAGCCGATCACTCTCGCCCTGGCCGCGGTCCTGTTCACGGCCCTCGTACCCGGTGCCGCACACGCGGCCGAGCCCGCCGCGACCCCGCCCACGGCGGGCGCGCCACGCCCCTGCCCGAAGGACAAGTGGCCTTGGGACTGCGTCGCCGACTGCGAGAGCAGCGGCCGCTGGGACATCAACACCGGCAACGGTTTCTACGGCGGACTGCAGTTCACGCAGTCCACCTGGCGGGAGTTCGGCGGCCTCACGTACGCGCCGCGCGCCGACCTCGCCACCCGCGCCGAGCAGATCGCGGTGGCCCAGAAGGTGCTGGCCGTGCAGGGCTGGGGCGCCTGGCCGGTCTGCTCCATGCGGTACGGGCTCACGGGCCGCATGCACACCGTGCAGCCCGGCGACACGCTCTCCTCGATCGCCCGGGAGTACGGCGTCAAGGGAGGCTGGCGCGGCATGTACGACGCCAACCGCGCGGCCGTCGGGCCCGACCCCGGCCTGCTGCGCGTCGGAACCCTGCTGACCATCCCCGCGGGTTCGTCCCGCGCCCAGGACGCGCACCGTCTCCCGGCGATCTTCGGCCCGCCCCTGCAGTGGTGACCCCGGCTCAGTCCCGTTCCTGAGAAGCCTGGTGCCGCTTCGGCTCGGGCTGCGGGGTCCCGGCCGCGTAACCCGGGTGGTGCAGGTCGAACGCCGGGGACTCCGAGCGGATCCGGGGCAGGGTCGTGAAGTTGTGGCGGGGTGGCGGGCAGGATGTCGCCCACTCCAGGGAGCGGCCGTAGCCCCACGGGTCGTCCACGTCGACCTTCTCGCCGTACTGGGCGGTCTTCCAGACGTTGTAGAGGAACGGCAGTGTCGACAGGCCGAGCAGGAACGAGCCGATCGTGGAGACGGTGTTCAGCGCGGTGAAGCCGTCGGCGGCGAGGTAGTCGGCGTAGCGGCGCGGCATGCCCTCCGCGCCCAGCCAGTGCTGCACCAGGAACGTGGTGTGGAAGCCGGTGAACAGCGTCCAGAACTGGATCTTGCCGAGCCGCTCGTCCAGCATCTTCCCGGTGAACTTGGGCCACCAGAAGAAGAACCCCGCGAAGGTCGCGAAGACGACGGTGCCGAACACGACGTAGTGGAAGTGGGCGACCACGAAGTACGTGTCCGTGACGTGCAAGTCCATCGGCGGCGACGCCAGGATCACCCCGGTCAGCCCGCCGAACAGGAACGACACCAGGAACCCCGTCGCCCACAGCATGGGCGTCTCGAAGGACAGCGAGCCCTTGAGCATGGTCCCGGTCCAGTTGAAGAACTTCACGCCGGTCGGCACCGCGATCAGGAAGCTCATGAAGGAGAAGAAGGGCAGCAGCACCGCACCCGTCGCGAACATGTGGTGTGCCCACACGACCACCGACAGGCCGGTGATGGCCATCGTCGCGCCGACCAGCATCAGATAGCCGAAGATGGGCTTCCGGCTGAACACCGGGACAATCTCCGTGATGATCCCGAAGAACGGCAGCGCGATGATGTACACCTCGGGGTGCCCGAAGAACCAGAACAGGTGCTGCCACAGCAGCGCCCCGCCGTTCGCCGCGTCGAAGACGTGGCTGCCGAACCGCCGGTCGGCCTCCAGGCACAGCAGGGCGGCCGCCAGCACCGGGAACGCCATGAGGATCAGGATCGACGTGAACAGCGTGTTCCAGGTGAAGATCGGCATCCGGAACATCGTCATGCCGGGGGCGCGCATCCCGATGATCGTCGTGATGAAGTTGACCGCGCCGAGGATCGTGCCGAAACCCGTCAGGGCCAAGCCCATGATCCACAGGTCGGGTCCGAGGCCCGGCGACCGCTCCATGCCGTTGAGCGGCGCGTAGGCGAACCATCCGAAGGCGGCCGGACCGGTCGGCAGCACCAGCGAGCCCAGCACGATCAGCCCGCCGAAAAGGAACAGCCAGTACGACAGCATGTTCAGCCGCGGGAAGGCCACGTCCGGTGCCCCGATCTGGAGCGGCATCAGCTCGTTGGCGAAGCCCGCGAAGCTCGGTGTCGCGAACAGCAGCAGCATGATCGTGCCGTGCAGCGTGAACGACTGGTTGTACTGCTGGTGGTGGATCAGCTGGAGACCGGGCCGGGCGAGCTCGGCCCGCATCAGCAGCGCCATGACGCCACCGGCCAGGAAGAACGCGAACGACGTGATCAGGTAGAGATGCCCGATCTTCTTGTGGTCGGTGGTGGTCAGCCAGTCCACGACCACGCGGCCCCGTGGGTTTCCGCGCGGTCTCCGGCCGGACGGCGGCCGAGCCGCCGGCTCCGTGGTCTGCGTCCCCATCGCTCGCTGCCCCTTCGCTCGTCGAGTCCCGGGCCCGCCGCTGCCCGGGACGCGTGTGCCCCGGCACCCGCCGTCATACGGGCGCGGCACACGCGCATGTGCGGCAGGGGCCGTACCGTCCTTTGCCGGAAGCCGGCCAATTCCTGTGCCCCTCGGTACGCTCCGGACCGGTTCGGGACGGCGGAATGAAAAGGACCCCGGGGAACTTCTCACGGCACCTTTCCGCCCGGCTATTCCGACCGGCGGCAGGACACGCGGGAATTACGTTCGAATACCTGCGGAAGGCGTACGGACCCGCACGCCCGTGTGAGCGAGTTCGCCCCTGCGGTTGTCGTCGTCCTGTGACAGAAGCGTGACGGGGAGGGCCGGCGCGGTGGCTGTTCCCGGCCCGGACTTCCCCGCCGGCGGGTCAGGGCATAGCGTGACGGCATGGCACCGATTCCCACTCCGCCCGCCGAACCGCAGGACAGTCCGGACGTTTATGTCGGCCTCGGGTCCGAACAGGCCGAAGCGCTCGCGCGTGAGCGCGGCTGGTCGACGGTGAGGGCGCTGCCGCCGGGGGCGATCATCACCATGGAGTACCTCGCGGGCCGGCTGAACTTCGAGGTGCAGGACGGCCTGGTGGCGCGAGCCTGGAAGGGCTGAGCGCCCCGCGGCAGGAGGGCACTGAGGTACGGACGATCCTCGCGCGCGCGATCCGTCGTACCAGCGCGGCCCCGGTTCCCTCGGATGCGACGAGGGAACCGGGGCCGTTGCCGTGCGCGGGGCCGCGTCCGCCCGCGGAGGACTTCGCCGGTCAGCAGCCCGTCACCGGGTGGGCCGGGGAGCCCGTGCCGCGCGTGAGGCGGTCCGGGTGCGGCGCGTGGGGGCGCCTGCCGCCGGCCGTGGTGACCGGGGCGCGCTCCGCGCGGGTCGTGTGCGGGCCGGGCGCGAGGTGGACCGGTGGCCGGGCCGAGCGCGCCGCGGAGACCGGCTCGCGCGCCGGTGTCTCCTCCCCGGCGGGCGTGGGGTGCGGCGGGACCATGACCGGGACGCCCGCGGCCCGTGCCCTGCGGCGGGCGAGCCGGTCGTCGCGCAGCTTCAGGATCCGGGCCTCGGCGCGGGCGATCAGCGGCTCGAACCAGGGCAGCGCCAGCAGGATCAGCAGTCCGGCGACCCAGCCCAGCAGTACGTCGCTCAGCCAGTGCGTACCGAGGTAGACGGTGGCCATGCCGACGCCGAGCGAGGTCACCGCGGACACCGCGGACAGCCAGCGCCTGGCCCATGGGGTGGAGGCCAGATAGGCCAGGATGCCCCAGGTCACGACGGCGTTGGCGGTGTGGCCGCTGGGAAAGATGTCGCCGCCGAGCCACATCTCGCTGGCGCCGATCTCCGTCGCGTAGTGCGGTCCGAGCCGCCCCATGCCGTACTTGGCGGCGCCGACGGTGATGTTCAGCAGCAGCAGCGAGGCGCCGAGGGCGAGCAGCGGGCGCAGCGTGTGCTGCCGCCAGGAACGCCAGCCCAGCCAGGCCGCGATCATCACGGCGGTGGGGCCGCGCTGGCCGAGGACGACGTAGTAGTCGACGAAGGCGTGGATGTTCTGCCACTGCTGGTACGGCCGGAAGAACATGACCTGCCAGTCGAGGCGGACGAGCCACGAGTCGATGACCACGGCCCACACGATCGCCACGTACACGGCCAGAGTGCCCGCCAGCAGCACGACCCGGTGCCGGCTCATGCGCGGCACGCCGATGTGGACCGGCCGCTGCGGCTCACGGTCCAGTCTGGCGAACACCCGGTCCAGACGGGTGGGGCTCGTTTTGGTACGCACCCAATCGACGCTACAGGGCCCGGCGAGACGGATTGACCCGGTGGAAGGGTTTGTAATGCCTATGTGATGTGGCCTTCGCCTCAAACAGCACGTTCTTCGTGTGTCGAATGGTTCCTTTGTCGTGGGAATCCCTGGACCGACGGCGCTGTACTTCATTTCGCGGTGGATCGGTGTTCCCCGGCGATTTACCGCCGGGCCACCCGAAGTGCGGCACGCGAACCGGCGTGAGCCGTGGTGACGAACAGCCGGGAGAAAGGGAGAGCGCGCTTTCTTCACCCGTTCATCCGCATAATACAGTCGGAAGATATTGGCTCCCCGAGGCTCCGCGAACACCTCGACCAGCGGTGACGCCGGCACGAGGTGTGTCCCACGTCGGCGGGTGGGGATGCCGGGCATCCGATGCGCCTGTTGTGCGGCGAATACCGCGGAATGTGCCCACGCGCACGGCATCCGTTCCCTCGTGGGTGAGAGTGGCGTACGCCACACCCCTCCGTGAGGTGCGTGAGAGGTCCGCCACTCGGTGCCCGGATGAACTCGCGTACGCTGACGTGTCACTCGCTGCGATGCGCGGGCCGGGACCGCCACTCCTTCCCGGCCGAGTCACGGGAGCCCCCACCCCGTGAGCCCGCCGACCGCGAGGAACATCTGGGAGGTACGTACATGTCCGGGACGACCACGGCCGCTGCTCTGCGCCGTCGGGCGGCCGGGGCCGGTGCCAACCGCTGGGTCGTTCTCGTCGTCCTCTGCGTCAGCCTGCTGCTGGTCGCCGTCGACGCGACCGTGCTGCACGTCGCCGTCCCCGCCGTCACGGAGGACCTCAGGCCCGGCGCGATGGAGCTGCTCTGGATCGTCGACGCCTACCCGCTGGTCTGCGCGTCGCTGCTGATCCTCTTCGGCACGCTCGGCGACCGCGTCGGCCACAGACGCGTGCTGCTCCTCGGCTACGGCCTGTTCGGCGTCGCCTCCGCCATGGCGGCCGTCGCGGACAGTGCCCACGTGCTGATCGTGGCGCGGGCGCTGCTCGGCGTCGGCGGCGCGATGATCATGCCCGCCACGCTGTCGATCCTGCGGCAGGTCTTCCCCGACCGGCGGGAGCGGGCCCTCGCGATCGGCATCTGGAGCGCCGTCGCCGCGGTGGGCGCCGCCGTCGGACCGCTGCTCGGCGGCTTCCTGCTGGAGCACTTCTGGTGGGGTTCGGTCTTCTTCGTCAACATCCCGCTCATGCTGGTCAGCCTCCCGGTGGGCCGGCTGCTGCTGCCCGAGTCGAAGGGTGACGGCCAAGGGCCCTGGGACGTGGTCGGCGCGCTGATGGCGGCAGCCGGGCTGTTCGGCATGGTGTTCGGCGTGAAACGGCTCGGCGGTGGCGAACCGGTCGACGGCGCGTCGACCGTGCTGCCGCTGCTGGCCGGCGCGACCCTGCTGGTCCTCTTCGTGCGGCGGCAGAAGCGGCGCCCGCAGCCCCTGGTGGACCTGAGGATGTTCGGCAGGCCCACGTTCAGTACGTCCGTCGGCTGCATCGTGCTGGCGATGCTCGCGCTGGTCGGCCTGGAGCTGATCGCCGCGCAGTATCTGCAACTGGTGCTGGGCCTGTCGCCGCTGCAGACCGGGCTGCGGCTGGTGCCGCTGACCTTCGCGGCGATGGCGGCCGGGCTGGCGGGCGCGCGGATGCTGCGCCGGTTCGGGCCGCGCCGCATGGTCTGCTCCGGGTTCTGCCTGACGGCGGTCGCGGTGGTGCTGCTGACGGCGATGGGGCCCACGGACGACTGCCCGCTGCTGCTGTCCGGCTTCGTCCTGCTCGGCTTCGGCCTGGAGACCACGCTGTTCGGGGCGTACGAGTCGATGCTGAGCGAGGCCCCGCCGGAGCAGGCGGGCGGCGCCGCGGCCATCGGCGAGACGTCCTACCAGCTGGGCGCCGGAATCGGCATCGCGCTGCTCGGCAGCGTGATGAACGCGGCGTACGCGCCCGGCCTCAGCTCCGTACCGGGAGTGCCGTCGTCGGCCTCGGCCTCGGCGTCCCACTCGCTGGGGGAGGCCTACGAGGTCGCGGCCCAGCTCGGCGGCCCGGTCGGCGCCGCCCTGCGGGGTGCGGCGCGGGACGCCTTCGTGCACGGGCTGCATGTGACGCTGCTGGTGAGCGCGGGGCTGTTGCTGCTGGGCGCCGTGATGGCGCTGCGGTTGCCGCGGGTGATGCACTGCGAGGCGCAGGAGCCCCGGGCGGTCGACCTGCCCGGGCCGCGCGAGGCCGAGGTGGCCGCCCACGCGCCGCCGGTCACGGCCCGTTGAGGCGGACCCTCGGCAGGCCCTTCGGCGTGCGCCTTCCGGCAGCCGCGTGAGGCGGCCCGGCCAGGGGGTGTGGACGTGCGGGACACTGCGTCGTAACGTCGGAAGCCGTCGTGACTAGCACTGCTAGTTTTTTGCTGCCGGAGGGTGCCCCCATGTCCAGGTCCTCGTCGTTGCCCCCGTTCGACCCCGCCGACCCCCTCGGCATCGACGATCTGCTGGAGCCCGAGGACCTCGCCGTGCGGGACACCGTGCGGGCCTGGGCCGCCGACCGCGTACTGCCGCACATCGCGGAGTGGTACGAGAAGGGCGAACTGCCCGGCATCCGGGATCTCGCCCGGGAACTCGGCGCCCTCGGCGCCCTGGGCATGTCCCTCAAGGGATACGGCTGCGCGGGGGCCGGGGCCGTGCAGTACGGGCTCGCCTGCCTGGAACTGGAGGCCGCCGACTCCGGCATCCGCTCCCTGGTCTCCGTGCAGGGTTCGCTCGCCATGTACGCCATCCACCGGTTCGGCAGCGAGGAGCAGAAGCAGCGGTGGCTGCCGCGCATGGCCGCCGGTGAGGTCATCGGCTGCTTCGGCCTGACCGAGCCCGACATCGGATCCGACCCCGCGGCGATGCGGACGTACGCCAAGCGGGACGGCGGAGACTGGGTCCTCAACGGCCGCAAGATGTGGATCACCAACGGCTCGGTCGCCGGGGTCGCCGTGGTGTGGGCGCAGACCGACGACGGCATCCGCGGCTTCGCCGTCCCCACGGACAGCGCGGGCTTCTCCGCGCCCGAGATCACACACAAGTGGTCCCTGCGCGCGTCCGTCACCAGCGAACTCGTCATGGACGACGTGCGGCTGCCCGCCGACGCCGTCCTGCCGGAAGTGACCGGACTGCGCGGCCCGCTCAGCTGCCTGTCCCACGCCCGCTACGGCATCGTCTGGGGGTCCATGGGCGCCGCCCGGTCCTCTTTCGAGACGGCCGTCGCCTACGCCACGTCACGGGAACAGTTCGGCCGTCCCATCGGTGGCTTCCAGCTGACGCAGGCCAAACTCGCCGACATGGCCGTCGAACTGCACAAGGGGATTCTGCTCGCCCACCATCTCGGGCGGCGCATGGACGCCGGCCGCCTGCGCCCGGAGCAGATCAGCTTCGGCAAGCTCAACAACGTACGAGAGGCCATCGACATCTGCCGTACGGCCCGGACCATTCTGGGTGCCAACGGGATCTCGCTCGAATATCCCGTGATGCGGCACGCGACCAACCTCGAGTCGGTGCTCACCTACGAGGGCACCGTCGAAATGCATCAGCTCGTGCTGGGCAAGGCGCTCACCGGACTCGACGCGTTCCGGTAGACCTCCCGGTCGGCCTGCCGGGGGTCCGGCGGGCCCGGACCGGCGGACCCCGCTGGGGCGGGGCCGGTGAGCGGCCCTGCCTCAGCTCTGGTTGAAGAAGCCGTCCGTGCGGTGCGCGGCGGGTTCGCCGCTGATGATCTCCGTGTCGGCGGGCGTCAGCAGGAACACCCGGGTGGAAACGCGGTCGATCGAACCGCGCAGGCCGAAAATGAGCCCGGCCGCGAAGTCGACGACGCGCTTGGCGTCGCCGGCCTCCATGGCCGTGAGGTTCATGATGACGGGGACCCCGTCCCGGAACAGCTCGCCGATGGCACGCGCGTCCCGGAAGCTGTCCGGGGTGACCGTGCCGATCCGGCGGCCCTTGTCCTCCGCCGTCTCCGAGGCCACCTTCACGCGTGGGTCGGTGACCCAGGCGTCCCCGGATTCGGTCCCCTCGTAAGTCTCGTCGTCGTAGTAGCGCTCGTCATCGTTGTCGTCGACGAGGCCGAGCCACGCACTCGCCTTGCGCACCGATCCCATGGACGCCTCCTCTCACAGCGGTCTTTCTGCTTTCCGCACCCCTATGGTCGTTCATGATGCGGATGGCGCGCCAAGTGGATAGTCGCCGCGCGGGGGGTTTGTGACGGTACTGGTGCACAGGCGATCCGTCGAGAGTCCATGTTTCCCAAGGGCCTTGAGGTAAACCGCTGCTGACTGTGAGTGAAATATGATTTCTCTCGGCGGACGGGTGAGTCGCGACGCGTTCGGGTGAACGAAGTGGCCGATACGATGCGGTCGACAGGCACGTCGATCGACGGGGGATGCGCGCCATGTTCGGAATAGTCAGGCCATGTCGGCACCGACTCGGGGAGAACCTCGCAACCCAGTGGATGGCGCATTTGTGCGGGCTCTGCCTGGCGCTGCGCGGAGACCACGGCCAGTTCGCGCGGGTCGTCACCAACTACGACGGGCTACTCGTCTCGGTGCTGACGGAAGCTCAGGCCGAGCGCTCCGAGGGGCGGCGGCGCACTGCCGGACCCTGTCCGCTGCGCGGCATGCGCACCGCGTCCGTCGCCCGGGGCGAGGGCGCGCGGCTCGCCGCCGCCGTCTCGCTGGTGCTGGCCGCCGCCAAGGTGCGCGACCACGTCGCCGACGGCGACGGGCTGCTGGCCCGTCGGCCGGTGTCGCTCGCCGCGCGCCGGGTCGCCACGAGCTGGGGCAGGGCGGGGGAGCGCGCCGGATCCGCCGTCGGATTCGACACCGCCGTCCTCGTCGACGCCGTGGACCGGCAGATCGGCCTCGAAACGCTCGCCGGACCCGGGACGCCGATCCTCACCGTGACCGAACCGACCGAGACCGCCACCGCCGCCGCGTTCGCGCACACCGCGGTGCTGGCGGGTCGGCCGTCCAACGCCGCACCGCTCGCCGAGGCCGGCCGTCTCTTCGGCCGGCTCGCGCATCTGCTGGACGCCGTAGAGGACCGTGAGTCCGACGCCGCGTCGGGCGCCTGGAACCCGCTCGCCGCCACCGGTACCTCCCTCGCGGAGGCCAGGCGGCTCGCCGACGACGCCGTGCACGGCATCCGGCTCGCCCTGCGCGAGGTCGAGTTCACCGAGGGCAGGCTCGCGCACCGGCTGCTCGTGCACGAACTGCCCGCCTCCGTCGACCGCGCCTTCGGCACCGTCTCCTGCGCGCACGGCCGCCCCGAGCTGTACGGCCCCCCGCCGGGCGGGCCGTACGCGCCGCCCGGCGGGCCGCACGGCCCCGGGGCGCCGACGCCGCCGGAGCCGCCGCACCGCGACCGGCGCGGGCTGCTCGCCGGGTGCGCGGTCTGGCTGGGGCTGGCCTGCACGTGCCAGATGTGCTGCGGTGAGTTCCATGACCCCTGGTCGGGGCGGCGGCGGCAGGGTCTGTGCAGCAACTGCGACTGCGACTGCGGGAGCTGCTGCGACTGCTGCTCGTGCTGCGGCGAGGACGGCTGCTGCGGGTGTGACGGGTGTGACTGCGACTGCGGCTGCTGACCGACGCTCTGCAGGGCGGCCGGTCCGTTCTCGGGCCGGCCGTCGGTGTGTGGAGCGGCCGTCGGTGCTTCAGGGGCTGTCAGGTGTGCGTCTTCCGAGGAGTGACAACGTCGAGGTCGGCGTGGTGTGAAGACGATGTGGACGCCGAACGGTTATACGTGGGTAAAAGGTTGACGTCCGAAAGGCCCTCTTGCGGTAATCGACCGCCGGCCGAATACTCCCCACAGCGCTTGTCAGGGGCACGACGTGTTCGGAATCCGGACTCGTGGTTCCCTCGACTGCGCCTCACGGGCCCTCGACCCCACGACGGGCCCCCTACTTCCCCCGTGGAGGAACCAAGTGAGGATCAAGCGCATGACCCCCCGCAGCGGCATGTCGAGACGGACCCGGCTGATCGCCGTGTCCACCGGTCTCGTGGCCGCGGCCGCGATCGCGATCCCCAACGCGAGCGCGTCGGAGACCCCGGCGACCTTCAACGCGAGCCAGCTCAAGAGCGCCAGCGCCGCGGTACTGGACGCCGACGTCGCGGGTACCGCCTGGGCCGTCGACAGCAAGACCGGCCGTGTCGTCGTCACCGTCGACAGCACGGTCTCGCAGGCCGAGCTGGCCAAGATCAAGGAGGAGGCCGGCGCCAACGCCGACGCCCTCACGATCAAGCACACCCCCGGCAAGTTCAGCAAGCTGATCCAGGGCGGTGACGCCATCTACGCGAGCAGCTGGCGCTGCTCCCTCGGCTTCAACGTCCGCAACAGCGCGGGCACCCAATACTTCCTGACCGCCGGTCACTGCACCGACGGTGCGGGCACCTGGTGGGCCGACTCGGGTCACTCCACGACCCTCGGCACGACCGCCGGCTCCAGCTTCCCGGGCAACGACTACGGTCTGGTCCGGTACACCAACAGCTCCGTCTCCAAGCCGGGCACGGCCAACGGAGTGGACATCGTCGGCGCCAGCACCCCGGCCGTCGGCACCACCGTCATCCGTGACGGTTCCACCTCCGGCACGCACAGCGGCCGTGTCACGGCCCTGAACGCGACCGTCAACTACGGCGGCGGCGATGTCGTCTACGGTCTGATCCAGACCACCGTCTGCGCCGAGCCCGGTGACTCCGGCGGCTCGCTCTACGGCAGCAACGGCCAGGCGTACGGTCTGACCTCGGGCGGCAGCGGCGACTGCTCCTCCGGCGGCACGACCTTCTTCCAGCCGGTCACCGAGGCGCTCAGCGCGTACGGCGTCAGCGTCTACTAGGCCGACGCCCCACCGGTACCTCCGCACGGAGCTCCGACGGCCCGGTCCGGGCCGACGGCAGACGAGCCCCCCGCAGCGACAGCTGTGTGGGGGCTCGCCCTCGTTCAGGCGCTTCACCCGGATTCGCGCGGAGCGGGGGCTTCTTGGGCCAGGCCGGGACGGTTGGCACTGCTTCACGCTGCCTCACACCCTTCACACCGGCTCACACCCTCTCGCACCCTCTCGCACCCCCTCGCGCCGACTCGCACCGGCTCGGGGTGTCTTGTGCTGTCTCGTACCGGCTTGCGCGGGCCTCGTGGAGACGTTCCGCGGCGGCGGGAATTCCCTCCCCCCGGACGTGCGGATGGGGACGACTCGGCGTCAACCCGCGTTGATCCGGGCGCCGTAGGGGCGAAAACAAGACAGGACCAGACCTCACCGTCAGTGCATGGGTTACCCGCCCGTAGTGTTTGCAGAAGAATCGACCTGGGGTGACCGTGGGCAGTCAAGGCGGTGGGGGTGTGTGACGCACATCGCACGCGCGTCCTGAAGTCGACCTTGTGTGCCCCCCGCAACCCTAGGAATAGTGGGCGCCGTTCAACCGGCACGGACGTGGCGTTTTTCGTGAGCTGCCTCTGTGTTCGTATGCCTTCCGGTCCGCGAGATCCCCACAATCTCCCGGATCGACCCCCCACAGGAGGACATGAGTTGAAGCATCGACGCATACCCAAGCGGCGCGCAGCCGTGATAGGTGCGGGAATCGCCGCACTGGTCGCGGCGGGAGTCACCTTCCAGACTGCGAACGCGAGTGAGTCGCCCGAGGCCGCAGCCCCCAAGACCCTGTCGGTCACGGCGGCCGGAAAGCTCGCCTCGACCCTAGTGCAGGACCTCGGCGCCGACACGGCGGGCACCTACTACGACGCCCAGGCGAAGAGCCTCGTCGTGAACGTGCTCGACGAGGCCGCCGCCCAGGCCGTCCAGGAGGCCGGTGCCAAGGCCAGAATCGTCGAGAACTCCCTCGCCGAGCTGAAGAGCGCCCGCACCGCCCTCAAGCAGGACGCGACCATCCCGGGCACGTCCTGGGTGACCGACCTGGCGGCCAACAAGGTCGTCGTCACCGCCGACCGCACGGTCTCCAAGGCCGAGCTGGCGAAGCTGACCGGCGTCGCCGGCAAGCTCGGCCGGACGGTCGAGGTCAAGCGGACCAAGGGTGAGTTCAAGACCTTCGTCGCGGGTGGCGACGCCATCACCGGCGGCGGCGGGCGCTGCTCGCTGGGCTTCAACGTGGTCAAGGGCGGCGAGCCCTACTTCCTGACCGCCGGTCACTGCACCGAGTCCATCTCCAGCTGGTCGGACTCGTCCGGCAGCGTCATCGGGGAGAACGCGGACTCCAGCTTCCCCGACAACGACTACGGCCTGGTGAAGTACACGGCCGACGTCGCCCACCCCGGCGAGGTGAACCTCTACAACGGTTCCGCGCAGGCGATCAGCGGCGCCGCCGAGGCCACCGTCGGCATGCAGGTCACCCGCAGCGGTTCGACCACCCAGGTCCACGAGGGCACGGTCACCGGCCTGGACGCGACCGTGAACTACGGCAACGGTGACATCGTCAATGGTCTCATCCAGACCGATGTGTGCGCCGAGCCCGGCGACAGCGGCGGTTCGCTGTTCTCCGGCGACAAGGCGATCGGCATGACCTCCGGGGGCAGCGGTGACTGCTCCTCCGGCGGTGAGACCTTCTTCCAGCCGGTGACCGAGGCGCTGTCCGCCACGGGTACGCAGATCGGCTGACGCACCTCCCGGCCTGACGGCCACCACGTGAAGTCCCGCCCCGCGCGCGAGGGGCGGGACTTTCGCGTGCCCGGGCCCGGTCGGGGCGGGCGGGTGCGACCGGGCCCGGACCGGGCGTTTACGCAGGTGGGCCGGGGTCGGACGGGTGCCGTACAGATGTTCGAGAATTGGTCTATGGTGGGGGTGGGGAGCTTGGGAACTGATGTTCGAAGATCGAAGGACCGAGGGGCCGATCCCCCCGGGTCCGTGAGTACGGGAGGTGCGTGTGCCGGGTTTCCCGCATCTGCACACCGTCTCCGGGTTCTCCCTGCGGTACGGCGCCTCGCACCCGGAGCGGCTGGCCGGGCGTGCCGCCGAGCGGGACATGGACGCGCTCGCCCTCACCGACCGCGACACCCTCGCGGGCACGGTCCGCTTCGCCAAGGCCTGCGCGGCGGCGGGCGTCCGTCCGCTGTTCGGCGTGGACCTCGCCGTGGCGGACGCCGAGGACGCCGAGGGGATCGCGGCGGGGCGCGTGAAGCGCCGTACGCCGGTACGGGGCGGCGCCTTCGTCGACGAGTCGGCGCCCCGCGTCACCTTCCTCGCCCGGGACGGCGCCCGCGGCTGGGCCGACCTGTGCCGGATCGTCACAGCCGCGCACGCCGGGGAGGGCCCGCCCCTGCTGCCCCGGTCCGCCTGCCACGGGGACGGCCTGACCGTCCTGCTCGGACCGGACTCCGACGTCGGCCGCGCCCTCGCCGCCGGCCGCCCGGACCGCGCCGCCCGGCTGCTCGCCGCATGGCGCGAGGTGTACGGCGACGCCCTGCGGCTCGAAGCGGTCTGGCACGGCCGCACCGGAACCGGAGCCGGTTCGCTGCGGCTCGCCGCCCGCACCGTCGGCTTCGCCGCCGAGCAGCGGATCAGGCCCGTACTCAGCAACGCCGTACGGTACGCCGACCCCGGCACCGGCCCCGTGGCCGACGTGCTGGACGCCGCGCGCCGCCTCGTGCCGATCGGTTCCGTCGGGGAACCGGACTCCGGGGAGGCCTGGCTGAAGGGGCCGGAGGCGATGGCCGGGGCGGCGGAGCGCGTCGTGGAGGCCGCGGGCTTCCGGCGCGACATCGCCCACCGGCTGCTGGAGCAGACCCGGGCGGCGGCCGCCGAGTGCCGCGTGGACCCCGAGGACGACCTCGGCATCGGCACCGTCCACTTCCCCGAGCCGCACCTCGTCGGAGCCGGGCGGCGCACCGCGCAGCGCACGCTCGCCTCCCGGGCGGCGGCGGGCATGGTGCTGCGCGGCTACGACGGGCGGCGGGCCTACTGGGAGCGGATGCACCAGGAGCTGGACATCATCGCCCACCACGGCTTCGCCTCGTACTTCCTCACGGTCGCCCAGGTCGTGGACGACGTGCGCGCCATGGGTATCCGGGTCGCCGCGCGCGGCTCCGGCGCCGGGTCGCTGGTCAACCACCTGCTGGGCATCGCCCACGCCGACCCGGTCGAGCACGGGCTGCTGATGGAGCGGTTCCTGTCCAAGCGGCGACTGGTGCTGCCCGACATCGACATCGACGTGGAGTCCGCCCGCCGTCTGGAGGTCTACCGGGCGATCATCGGCCGGTTCGGCACCGAGCGGGTCGCGACGGTCTCGATGCCGGAGACCTACCGGGTGCGGCACGCCGTCCGGGACGTGGGTGCCGCCCTGTCCATGGACCCGGCCGACATCGACCGCATCGCCAAGTCCTTCCCGCACATCCGCGCCCGCGACGCCCGGGCGGCCCTGGCGGAGCTGCCCGAGCTCAGGCAGCTGGCCGGGGAGAAGGAGAAGTACGGGCGGCTGTGGGAGCTGGTGGAGGCGCTCGACGCCCTGCCGCGCGGCGTCGCCATGCACCCGTGCGGGGTGCTCCTCTCGGACGCCTCCCTGCTCGCCCGGACACCGGTGGTGCCGACCAGTGGCGAGGGCCTGCCCATGTCGCAGTTCGACAAGGACGACGTCGAGGACCTCGGGCTGCTCAAGCTGGACGTCCTGGGCGTGCGGATGCAGTCGGCGATGGCGCACGCGGTCGCCGAGGTCGAGCGGGCCACGGGGGAGCGGGTCGACCTGGACGCGGTGCCCGAGGGGGACCCGGACACGTACGGGCTGATCCGTTCCACCGAGACGCTGGGCTGCTTCCAGATCGAGTCGCCGGGCCAGCGGGACCTGGTGGGCCGGCTCCAGCCGGCCGGCTTCCACGACCTGGTCGTGGACATCTCCCTGTTCCGGCCCGGCCCGGTCGCCGCCGACATGGTGCGGCCGTTCATCGAGGCGCGGCACGGGCGGGCGCCGGTCCGCTACCCGCACCCCGACCTGGAGGACGCGCTGAAGGAGACGTACGGGGTCGTCGTCTTCCACGAGCAGATCATCCGGATGCTCGACGTCCTGACCGGCTGCGGGCGCGACGAGGCCGACCGGGTGCGGCGCGGGCTGTCCGACCCCGAGTCGCAGGCACGGATCCGGGTGTGGTTCGCGCGGAGCGCGGCGGAGCGCGGCTATGACGCAGAAACGATCCGGCGGACATGGGAGATCGTGGAGGCCTTCGGTTCGTACGGCTTCTGCAAGGCGCACGCGGTGGCCTTCGCCGTGCCGACCTACCAGTCCGCCTGGCTGAAGGCCCATCACCCGGCCGCCTTCTACGCGGGACTGCTCACGCACGACCCCGGCATGTACCCGAAGCGGCTGCTGCTGGCGGACGCGCGGCGGCGCGGGGTGCCGATCCTGCCGCTGGACGTGAACGTGTCGGGCGTCGCCCACCGTATCGAACTGGTGTCCGACGGAAAGAGCGAGTGGGGGCTGCGGCTGGCGCTGTCCGACGTGCACGGCATCAGCGAGGCCGAGGCCGCGCGGATCGCCGAGGGCCAGCCGTACGCCTCACTGCTCGACTTCTGGGAACGGGCCCGGCCCAGCCGCCCCCTCGCCGGGCGCCTCGCGCAGGTCGGCGCACTGGACGCCTTCGGCGCCAACCGGCGCGACCTGCAACTGCACCTGGCCGAGCTGCACCGGGGTGCGCGGAGCGGCGGTGGAGACCAGCTGCCGTTGTCGGGCGGGCGGAGGACGGCCCCGGCCGGGCTGCCCGACCTCACCCCGGCGGAACGGCTCAGCGCCGAACTGGGCGTGCTGTCCATGGACGCCTCGCGCAACCTCATGGACGACCACCAGGCCTTCCTCGACGAGCTGGGCGTGGTGTCGGCACGCCGGCTGCGCGATGCCCGGCACGGCGAGACGGTGCTGGTCGCGGGTGCCAAGGCGGCCACCCAGACCCCACCGATCCGGTCCGGCAAGAGAGTCATCTTCTCCACGCTGGACGACGGCACTGGCCTGGTCGACCTCGCCTTCTTCGGCGACTCGCACGACGCCTGCGCCCACGCCGTCTTCCACTCCTGGCTGCTGCTGGTGCGCGGCGTGGTGCAGCGCCGCGGCCCGCGCAGCCTCAGCGTGGTCGGCTCCGCCGCCTGGAACCTCGCCGAACTGCTGGAGGTGCGCCGGGAGGAGGGACTGGAAGGGGTCGCGGCCCGGCTGGCCGCGCCGGGCGGCGCGCCACCCGCGGCCGACGACGGTGACGGCGTGGCCGACGGTGGTGACGGCGCGGCGCGCAGGAGACTCGCCGGTTCGGACGGGTTGCCGTCGCCGGCCGGTTCCGCCGCCCGCGATCCGATGGAGGGCCGGAGGATCCGGATGTCCACGGGGTACGAGATGCACCCCTGGGCCGATCTGCGCCCGGCGGGCGAAGGGTCCGCGGTGAGAAGGAAGTTGTGGCACCAGAGTCCGGGGAGCGCGGGATGACCATCCTCTGCGTACGTTTCCAGCTGCCGGGGAGAAACGAGACGGCCCTGCCGGGGCTGCTCGGGCTGCTGGAGGAGTTCACGCCCGTGATCGAGGCCCTGCCGCCCGACGGCGCACTGGCCGATCTGCGGGGCGCCGAACGGTACTTCGGACGCGACGCGGTCGCCCTGGCGTCGGTGATCCGCGTCCGCTCCCTCGCGCGGCACGGCGTCGACTGCCTGGCCGGAGCCGGGCCCGGCCCGATGCTGGCCCGCATGGCGCTGCGCGACGCCCGGCCCGGCGTGACGTGCGCGGTGCCCGGCGACCCCGAGGGCATCGCGGAGTTCCTGGCCGGCAAACCCGTCACCGCGCTGCCCGGCGTCGGCACCGCGACCGCCCGCACCCTGTGCGAGTACGGTCTCGACACCCTCGGCCGGGTCGCCGCCGCCCCGCCGGCCACGCTCCAGCGCCTGGTCGGCGCGAAGGCGGGACGGGAACTGCACGAGAAGGCGAACGGTGTCGACCGCGGCCGGGTCGTACCGAATGCCGTCTCCCGCTCCCTGGCCACCGAGCGCCCCTTCGACCGCGACGAACTGGACCCCGCCCGGCATCGCCGTGCCCTGCTCTGCGCGGCGGAGGAACTGGGCGCCCGGCTGCGTGCCGTGGACAAGGTGTGCCGCACCCTCACCCTCACCGTCCGCTACGCCGACATCTCTGCCACGACCCGGAGCCGGGCGCTCCCGGAGCCGACCGCGCACTCCGCCGCGCTGACGAGGGCCGCCTACGGCATGTACGAGGCGCTCGGCCTGCAGCGTGCCCGGGTGCGCGCGATCACCCTGCGCGCCGAGGGCCTCGCCCCCGCCGAACAGGCCTCCCACCAGCTCACCTTCGACCCCGCGGACGACAAGGCCCGCCGTCTCGAGGAGGTCGCGGACCGCGCCCGGGCGAAGTTCGGCCCACGCGCGGTGATGCCGGGGACGCTGGCGGCGTAAGCGGCATCGGTGGGCGGTCGATCGGCTCGCGGGGGAGTCCGCGGGGGTTTTCGGCCGCATGACGAAAGCCTGTCAAATGCCGTGCATGTGACGCGCGGTGCGGCGGTCGCCCCAAGTTTTTACTGACGCGTAACTTCACACCTGCGCTACTCACCCGTAACTTGACACGTGAAACAGCATCCCGTGATCCGGATCACTGGGCACCGAGTCGCCACTCCTTTGAGTCGCTACCCCATGAGCCGCAAGGAGATCACCCGATGCTCCCCTGGAAACGACTGCTCGGACCGCTGGCCGCGGCCCTGCTGACCGCCACCCTGGCCGCCCCCTCCGGCGTCGCCCACGCCGCCGCCGGACCCGACCGCGGCTGGAACGACTACACCTGCAAGCCGTCCGCCGCGCATCCCCGGCCCGTGGTTCTCGTTCACGGCACGCTCGGCAACTCCGTCGACAACTGGCTCGGACTGGCCCCGTACCTGAAGGGCCGCGGATACTGCGTCTACTCCCTCGACTACGGCGTCCTCGACGGTGTGCCCCTCTTCCACGGCCTCGGTCCGGTCGACAAGTCGGCGCGGGAGCTGTCCGCCTTCGTCGACAGGGTGCTCGCCGCGACCGGCGCCGCCGAGGCCGACCTCGTCGGCCATTCGCAGGGCGGCATGATGCCCCGCTACTACCTCAAGTTCCTGGGCGGAGCGGGCAAGGTGAACGCCCTCGTCGGGCTCGCGCCGAGCAACCACGGCACCACCATGTTCGGCCTGACGCAGCTCCTGCCGTACTTCCCGGGCGCCGAGGACCTGCTGACCGAGGCCACCCCGGCCCTCGCCGACCAGATCGCCGGATCCGCCCTGCTCACCCGGCTCAACGAGGGCGGCGACACCGTACCCGGCGTCAACTACACGGTCATCGCCACGAAGTACGACGAGGTCGTCACGCCGTACCGCAGCCAGTTCCTGAACGGGCCGAACGTGCGCAACGTCGTGCTGCAGGACCTGTGCTCGGCCGACCTGTCCGAGCACGTCGCGATCGGCCTGACCGACCGGGTCGCCTTCCACGAGGTGAACAACGCGCTCGACCCGGCCCGGGCCACGCCGACCACCTGCGCCTCGGTCTTCGAGTGACATGTCCGTGACGCCCGCCGGGGTGTGACGACGCGCAGAAAGGGGGCCTGTCCGGCCCGAGCCGCCGGACAGGCCCCCTGGCGCGGGGCCTCACGCGGTATGTGAAAGGTCCTGCTGCGCGATCACTCGCGACATGCGTGAATACCTGGGAAATCCCGGGGGGTGAGCCCCGGGTGCGATCCGGTGGGTGGTGATCCGAGCCTGCTTCCGAGAGCCTGCGCATGCTGCCGGCGGCGGGTGAAGGGGATCCTCGTGCTCGCGTCGGGGGAGCGCCGGGACCGCGCTCGGACTGAGACGCGGGCCGCGTCTCAGTTGTCCGGCCACCAGGTCCGGGCGATGTCCTTGCGGACTTCGGGTCGTCCCGCGGGGCGGTCGTCCGCCTCGTCCAGGACTCGGCGCACGTCCGTCTTCTTCAGGGGCTTCTGCACGGTCACACGGCGCATGGCTGCCTCCTTCAGTGCTACCGGGTTCCGCGATGTCACGGGGGTAGACACGTTCGGCGAGAGTTACTCATCGGCGCGGGTCTGTCAGTGGCGGCTGTCACGGATCGGCTTGTCAGTGACGGGTGTCACTGTGGGGTGCATGACCATGAACAACCCTCCGCAAACCCCGACGGACTGGGAAGCAGCGACCGCCACCTTCGACGACGAGCCCGATCATGGCCTGCGCGACCCCCGCATTCGCCTCGCCTGGGACGCCCGGCTGCGCTCCTGGCTGCCCCGGCGGAAGGGCGACGTCCTCGACCTGGGCTGCGGCACCGGCAGCCTCTCGCTCCTCGCCGCCGGGCAGGGACACCGCGTGACGGGCGTCGACCTGGCCCCGGCCATGGTGGCCCTGGCCCGCGAGAAACTCGCCGGGCGTGACGCGGTGTTCCTCGTCGGTGACGCGTCGAAACCCCCGGTCGGTGATCTCCGCTACGACACCGTGCTCGTACGGCACGTGCTGTGGACGCTGCCCCACCCCGGCCGCGTGCTGCGGCACTGGTGGTCGCTGCTGCGCCCCGGAGGACGGCTGGTGCTGGTGGAGGGCGTGTGGGGGACGGCCGACCCGGCCGGCATACCCGCCGACCGGCTGGCCGCCCTGCTCGCGCCCCTCACCGGCCACGTGCGCGTGGAGCCGCTGTCCGACGACGCGCTGCTGTGGGGGAAGGCGGTCACCGACGAGCGGTACGCGATCGTGGCGACGACCGGATGAGCGGCCCGCCCCCGCTGAAGGCCCCGGACCCCGTCGGGCCTTCGGACTCGTCAGGCCTTCGGGCCTGTCGGCCTTCGGGCTCGTCGAGCCTTCGATCCTGTCGGGCCATCGGACCCGTGGGTTGCTTGCCGGAGTCCTCGGGCCCTCGGCCCCCCGGCCCGGTTCCGTCAGGTCCCCCGTCGTGGCAGGCCCCCGGTCCCCGCGGGTCCCCGGTCCCGTCAGGTCCCCGGTCCCATGGGTTCTGTCGGGCGCTGAGGTCCTCAGGCCGTCAGCGTCCCGAAGCCGCCGTCCGCGCGGGCGAGTTCCTCCAGCTCGTCCAGGGCGGCCACGGCACGCGCGGCGGCCTCCGGGTCCCGTTCGGCGAGCCCGCTCGCGGCGAACTCGTCCTCGTCCAGCCGCCGCACGTCGCTGCCGTCCGCCGAGCGCCACAGGTCCAGGTCGAGATCCTCGACGACCACCTCGCCGCCCCCCACGACGACGGGGCGGGTGACGTCGCAGTACCAGCCCTTGAGGTGGCCCCCGGCGTCCCGGACCTCCTTCACGGCGTACCAGCGGTCCCGCCAGAAGTACTCCGTGAAGACGTCGCCGGCCTCGAAGCGGACGAAGCCGAAGTCGCGGACAGTGTCGCCCGCCCACGGGGCACGGACGGTGATACGCGTGCCGTCGTCGGAGAGCAGCTCGGCCGGGTAACGGATCTTCGTACGGCCGCCCTTGACCAGGACCACGTCGAGCACCCCGTCCGCCTGCCCCGTACCGTCAGCGGAGTTCGCGGACATACCGGACCTCCGTCCCGCCCACCTCGTACCCGAACCACTCGTTGATCGCGAGCATCGGGCCGTTCCCCGCGTCGTTGCCCGTGAACGCCTCCCGGTATCCGGCGGCGCGGGCCCGGTGCAGGGAGTCGCTCTTGGCGAGTTTCGCCAGCCCCCGGCCGCGGTGGGCGCGGGCGGTTCCGGTCATGGCGGTGCTGTAGCGGGCGGCGCCGTCGGTGTAGACCGCGGTGAAGGCGGCGGGGCGGCCGTCGACCACGGCGACCGTGGTCAGGCCGAGATCGAGAAGGGGATGCCGCCAGGTGTCCGCCAGCCAGGCCTCGTAGTCGGTGAACGAGACCTCGATGTCGCTGGGTTCGTCCGACGTGGTCTCCGCGTCCAGCTCGAACAGCGGGCGCGGGTCGTCCGCGAAGTCGGCGCCCGTGCGCAACTCGACGCCGGGCGGCGGGTCCAGCGACGGCGGCAGCGTGCCGCCCGCGAGGTCCAGCCGCAGGAAGTGGGCCGAGCGGCTCGCCGTGTAGCCGCGCCGCTCGGCGAACGCGCGGTTGCCCGGCTCGTCGGGGACCCATGAGAAGACCTTCGTCACGCCGAGGGAGGCCAGCAGTTCCTCGGCGGTGCGGGCCAGCAGTGATCCGGCGCCGCGCCCCGTCCGGTCCGGGCGGACGTAGACGTTGGCGGACCCCTGCCCGGGCTCCGGGCTCTCGTGGGCGAGGCTCACCTGGGCGGTGCCGACGATCTCGCCGTCCTCCTCGGCGACGAGCTGCGTGAAACGGGCGTCGGGGTGGGAGCGGGTCAGGTTGTGCAGCACGGACTCGGGAGTGGACAGCATGAAGGGAACCGCCATCAGACGGACCCGGGAGAAACCCTCCGCGTCCGCTCTGACGTGGGGACGGAGGTGGCGCACGATCACGGTCATGAAGGCGCACGCTACGCAGGGACGCCGCCCGCTGCCTCTCATTTTCCGCGGGTGCGGGACAATCGGGCGGTGACCTTGAAGATCGACATCGATGACAGTGCCGCTCCGCCGTACGAGCAGGTGCGCGTGCAGATCTCCGCACAGGCCCGGTCGGGCGCGCTGCCCGTGGGCCACCGGCTGCCGACGGTGCGCGGGCTGGCCGAGGAGCTGGGGCTCGCCGCGAACACGGTCGCCAAGGCGTACCGGGCGCTGGAGGCGGACGGCGTGATCGAGACGCGGGGGCGCAACGGCACGTTCGTGGCCGCCGCCGGCCCGGCCGCCGAGCGCGAACTGGCGTCGGCGGCCCAGGCCTACGTCGAGCGGGCCCGCCGGCTCGGGCACACCGGGGCCGACGCGCTCGCGGCCGTACGGGAGGCCCTGCGGGCGGCCTACGGGGGATAGCGGCCGGCCGGGGGTCGTCGGCGGGGTCGGCCGGACACCTGGTGTGCGCGGGCCTGCCGGTCAGGGTGTGCGCGTGGGGGTGAGCCCCGCCGCGTCCGCCGCGTCCGCGAACGTCGTCGCGTCACGCACCGCCGCCCCGTTCGGGTCGTTGTTGAAGTAGGCGTACACGTCCGCCCCGGCGGGCCACGTCCCGGAGATCCGCCCGGCCCACGTCCGCAGCGACTGCCCGCCGTAGCGCGGCCACGCCTCGGCGCGGCCCTCGTGGAAGCGGACGTAGCCCCAGTCGGCGGTGCGCCACAGCGGTGTCACCGGGCGGGCCCGGACGTCCGCCCAGCACAGCGCGGCGCCCCGGGCGGTCAGGACGGCACGGACCTCGTCGGTCCACCACGACGGGTGGCGCGGCTCGACCGCGACCCGCGTCGGCGCCGGGAAGCAGGCCAGGCAGGCGTCCAGCAGCGCTGGGTCGCAGCGCAGCGTCGGAGGCAGCTGCAGCAGGACCGGTCCGAGGCGGTCGCCGAGGCCCGCGGCGCGGCTCATCAGCCGTTCCACCGGCTCCTCGGGGTCCCGCAGCCGCTTGATGTGGGTGAGGTACCGGCTGGCCTTCACCGCGACGACGAAGCCCGCCGGGGTCCGCTCCCGCCAGGCCTCGAAGGTCTCCCGGGACGGCAGCCGGTAGAACGCGTTGTTGACCTCCACGGTGGCGAACCGCGCCGCGTACTCCTCCAGCCACAGCCGCGTGGGGCAGCCGTCCGGGTAGAGCACGCCCCGCCAGTCCTTGTACTGCCACCCCGATGTCCCGACGAACAGGGTCATACGTCCATCAAAGCACTCTGTCGTCACAAGACCCTGCTGCTACAGGTACAGCCCGGCGTCCGCGTCCTCGCGCTGTTCCGGCAGGGACGTGGGCGAGGTGCCCCGGCGCAGCGCGTACAGCTCTGCCAGGGTGGCGCCCTCGCGGCCGACGCCCTCCTCGGTGCCCAGCCAGTTCACCGCCTCCCGGCGGGTCAGCGGGCCCACCTCGATGCGGGCCAGGCACCGGCCGGGGCGGACGACGGCGGGGTGCAGGCGTTCGAGGTCCTCGTTGGTGGTGACGCCGACCAGGACGTTGCGCCCCTGGCCGAGCAGGCCGTCCGTCAGGTTCAGCAGCCGGGACAGCGCCTGGCCCGCCGTGTGCTTGGCCTCGCCGCGGATCAGCTCGTCGCAGTCCTCCAGGAGCAGCAGCCGCCAGCGGCCCTTGCCCGAGCTGTCCTCCTCGCCGATCGCGATGTCCATCAGATAGCCGACGTCGGAGAACAGCCGCTCCGGGTCCAGTACGCAGTCCACCTGGCACCAGTCCCGCCAGGACCGGGCGAGTGTGCGCAGCGCGGACGTCTTGCCGGTGCCGGGCGGGCCGTGCAGCAGGAGCAGCCGTCCGGCGATGTCCTCGGGGGTCGTCTTCATCAGGCGGTCCATCGCGTCCGCGACCGGCGCCGTGTAGTTCTCCCTGACCTCGTCCCAGGTGCCCGCGGAAATCTGCCGGGTCGTACGGTGCGGGCCGCGCCTGGGCGAGACGTACCAGAAGCCCATCGTCACGTTCTCCGGCTGCGGTTCGGGCTCGTCGGCCGCGCCGTCGGTGGCCTGGCCGAGGACCTTCTCGGCCAGTTCGGCGGAGGTCGCCGTCACCGTGACGTCGGCGCCGCGGTTCCAGCGGGAGACCAGCACGGTCCAGCCGTCGCCCTCCGCGAGGGTCGCGCTGCGGTCGTCGTCGCGGGCGGCGCGCAGTACGCGGGCACCGGGCGGCAGCAGGGTCGCGCCGGAGCGGACGCGCTCGATGTTCGCCGCGTGCGAGTACGGCTGCTCGCCCGTCGCGAAGCGGCCGAGGAACAGCGCGTCGACGACGTCGGACGGGGAGTCGGAGTCGTCGACGTTGAGCCGGATCGGCAGAGCGTCGTGTGGGTTCGCAGACATGCCGCCCATGATCCGGCACACGGGCGGCGTGTGCACCCCGTTTCCCCGGTGTGCGCGGCGCGCCGCACGCCGGGCGCCGGGAGTCCCCGAAGGCGCGGGAAACGCCTCCGGGGACCGGTGGAGCGGGGGGAGCGTGGCCGGACTTACGGCACGATCTTCAGCAGGCGGTTCGGGGAGCCGCTGCCCGCGCTGGTGACCTTGCCGGTGGTGGCGCCGTTGACCAGCGCCGAGGCGACCTGGGCCGGCGTGGCGGAGGAGTGGCCCGCCAGGTAGACGGCGGCCGCGCCCGCGACGTGCGGCGTGGCCATCGACGTGCCGGAGATGGTGTTCGTGGCGGTGTCGCTGGTGTTCCAGCCGGCCGTGATGGAGGAGCCGGGGGCGAACAGGTCGAGCCCGGAGCCGTAGTTGGAGTAGCTGGCCTTGGCGTCGGTGCTGGTGGTGGCGCCGACCGTGATGGCCTCGGTGACGCGGGCCGGGGACGTCGAGGAGGCGAGGCCGCTGTTGTTGCCCGCGGCGATGGCGTAGGTCACGCCGCTGGCGATGGAGTTGCGGACCGCGTTGTCCAGGGTGGTGGAGACGCCGCCGCCGAGCGACATGTTGGCGACCGACGGTCCGGAGTGGTTCCGGGTCACCCAGTCGATGCCCGCCACGACGCCCGCGGTGGTGCCGGAGCCGCTGTTGTCCAGTACCCGGACGGCCACGATCCGCGCCTTCTTGGCGACGCCGTACGTGGTGCCGGCGACCGTGGTGGCCACGTGGGTGCCGTGGCCGTTGCCGTCCTGGGCGACGCTGTCGCCGTCGACGGCGTCGTAGCCGTTGAACGCCCGGCCGCTGATGTCGGTGTGGGTGATGCGCACGCCGGTGTCGATGATGTACGCGGTCACACCCTGCCCGGCGGAGTCCGGGTAGGTGTAGGTGCCGCTCAGCGGCAGCGAGGTCTGGTCGATGCGGTCCAGACCCCAGGGGGCGTTGGTCTGGGTGGCGTCGACGTGCACGCGCTGGTCCTGCTCGACGGAGGCCACCGCCGGGTCGGCGGCCAGACGCGCGGCCTCGTCGGCGGAGAGGGTGGCGGCGTAGCCGTTCAGCGCGGCGCCGAACGTCTTCTTGACCGTGCCGCCGTACTCCTTGATGAGGTTCTTGCCCGTGGTCGAGGAGGCCTGGAAACCGGCCGCCTCCTTCAGCGTGACGATGTAGCTGCCCTTGACCGCGGTGGGGGAGTTCGCCGCCAGTACCTTGCCCTCGGCCGGGGCGGCCTGGGCGGGGAGCGCGGTGAGTCCGCCGACGAGGGCGGCGGTCGCCAGGGTGGTGGTGGCGGCGAACCGCAGTCTCTTGCTACGCAGCTGAGCCATGAGAGGAAGTCCTCCTGTGTGGCGTCGGGTGCCTGGGTGGGGCACGCGGCTGTGGGGGTGTGCGAACGGAATCGCACGCACGGCCCTGAGCGTCGGGTTCCGCTCTCGGGCCGGAGCCAAGAGTGAATCGGGATCGCGCCCAGAAACAAGAGGTTTGAACGCCCGTCAACAAATTTGTCGTGGGCACGTAACAAAATTCGGCCGGGAAGGTTGAAGTAGGGGGGATGCGTGAACGGTGTACTGACGGGTATGACTTGGCATGGACACCACCAGTCAACGCGCGTAGCTGGTCCCACAGTTGTAGCAATGAAGCTGCTATAGGGAGATTCCATGAGACGTTCCCGTATTGCCGTCATGTTGAGTTCGCTCGCCCTCGCCGCCGTCTCCGTCCTCACCGGGGCGAGCACGGCGTCGGCCGCGACGGGCCCGTACGTGGCCCTCGGCGACTCCTATGCCTCCGGCGTCGGCGCCGGCAGCTACACCAGTGAGAGCGGCAGCTGCAAGCGCAGCACGAATGCCGCCCCCTACCTCTGGGCGGCTTCCCACGCCCCCTCCTCCTTCTCCTTCATGGCCTGCTCGGGCGCCGTCACCTCCGACGTGCTGAACAACCAGCTCGGCCCGGTCAACGCCTCCACCAGCCTCGTCTCGATCGCCATCGGCGGCAACGACGCCGGATTCGCCGACGTGATGACGACCTGTGTGACCTCGAGCGACAGCGGCTGCCTGTCCCGCATCAACACCGCCCGCTCCTTCGTCCAGTCGACGCTGCCGGGCCGGCTCGACAACGTCTACAACGCGATCCGCGGCCGCGCCCCCTCGGCGCGCGTCGTCGTGCTGGGCTACCCCCGCTTCTACAAGCTCGGCGCGAGCTGCCTCGGTCTGTCCGAGACGAAGCGGGCGGCCATCAACGACGCCGCCGACTACATGAACGACACGATCGGCAACGTCGCCCGCAACCACGGCTTCACCTTCGGTGACGTCCGGGGCACCTTCACCGGCCACGAGCTCTGCTCCGGCAGCGCCTGGCTGCACAGCGTCAACTGGACCAACATCGGCGAGTCGTACCACCCGACCGCCTCCGGCCAGTCGGGCGGCTACCTGCCCGTCCTGACCAACGCGGCCTGACTCTCAGCCAGAGGGCGTGACCGAGGCGGAGACCCCGTTCCCCGGGGTCTCCGTCACGCACGTCACCCGAGAACGCCCCGGGTCCGGCGCGACCCGCGCCGGTGACCGCACCTCCACGCCGATCGCGTTCTCGGACGTCCCGCCGCGCCGTACGGTGTCACGAGCGCCGTGTCCTGCCTCGTGCGCCCGCCGCCCTCCGGGAACGCCGCTCCTCACACCCTCCCCCTGTACTTCATCCGCACGTGTGCCGGCCCGGCCGGCGCCCCTGACGGCGGCACGCACCGCACAGGCGTCACGCCTCGGCCGGTGCGCGGCCTCACTCGCCGTGACGATCGAGCCGGGCGTGGGCTCCGCGCAACCGACCGGCCAGCGGGCTGTCCAACTCTCCCTGGAATCGGTCGGATCCGGAGAGTAGTGATCAACCCCCTTGCGGGGAAAGTGAATCCTGTGGGCGCGATACACGAGTGCCGCAGGAGAGCGATAGGGTTACTCTGCCCGGGCCGGGTGGACTCGTACGGGTGGGGAGTGACATGGAACAGATAACAGTGCACAGCAGGGCGAGGGTTCCTGCGATCACCTGTGGGAGCAGCGCGACCAGCTCGCGCCTGGACCGTCATCTCGCGGTGCTGGGCGGTCCCGCCGTCCCGCAGCGGGAGACCGTCGAGGCGACCTCGTTGATGCGTGAACTGACCGCGCGTGACACCACGCACAGTCGCAGCGGCAGGGACGCCCGCGTCAGGCGCGTCTCGCTCTTCGCTCCGCTGCGCCGACTGAGCCGCACGCTCTTCGGCAGCAGGTAGACCCGCGCTCGTCGGCCGCACCGTCCCCGGCTCGGCGCTGTGCCCGCGTCGTCCGTCATCCCCACGGCGCGTGGCAGCGCCACAGGTGCGTCCCGAGCGCGGGCACCGGCCCCCTTCGTCACTGCCGTCTCCTCGCCCGGCAGTGACGCCGCGTTCGACACCCGCAGCCGCACGCCCGTCGCTCCGCCACCCACCGGCCACCGCGTGCGGCTGTCACCACCCCACCCACCGCCCAACGGGCCGAGCGACGAGGACGTACGACGCGTCGGCCGCTCGACGGCTTCGCCTCCCCCTCCATGGCAGTTCGCCTCAAAGCAGCGCGAGCTGACCCTCCGGGCCCTCCTCGTGCGCGTCGAGCACCGAGGCCGGGCCGCGAGCCCGTTCCGGAGGCGGGAGGACACCCGCCCCACGCAGTTCGGACGCCGTGACCGGCGCGGCGAGGCTCAGTTCCGACTGCGCCGGACGCAGGTCCGTGAGCAGGGCCAGAACCGTGATCAGCTCGAGGAGTTCCGAGGTCCAGGTCTGCGGCCACGCGGCCGGGCGGATCGCCGACAGCGTGCCGGGTTCGGCCGCCGCAGCGCGGGCCGCGAACCACTGCTCCAGCACCCGGACGCCGTTCACCTCGAAGTCCCAGGCCTGAGACGGCACCGGGGAGATACGGCCCTCGTCCAGGTGCAGCGTCTCCGCGTCCCGGTCGTACTCCAGCGTCACGGGCCGGGCCGGGAGCGGGGCGCGCACGTAGGGGCGCCGGCCGCCCGGCAGCTTGGGCCGCTCGCCGTCCCGGCGCATCAGCCACAGCATGCGGCGGCCCAGCTCCACGCCCCGCGCCCACACGTCCGGGTCACCGCTCAGCGGCACCGCGCCGCCGGGCCGCATCACGGCCAGCGTCCACGCCAGCACGTCCAGCGGGGCGGGGCAGTGGCCCAGCCGCCGCGTCAGGTGCTCCAGCAGGCCGGGCGCCAGGTTCGGTTCGGCGCCGCCCGGCCGCCGGTACAGCGGGCGCACGCGGCCCGGCCGCATCAACGGCAGCAGGGACGTCGCCAGCAGGGCCGGTCCGGGCGTTCCGGGGCTCGCAGCCGTCTCCACCGCGAAGACCTGGTGCCCGTCCGTCACCCGCCACAGCTCGGGCCGCGCCGCGTCGATCAGCCGGTGGTCGGGGATCAGCCACTGCTCGTCGAACGGCGCGCACAGCACGCGTACGGGGTCCGGGCAGGGGCCCGAGGCGCGCGCCAGCCGCTCCGTGCCACCGGTGCCGCCCGGGAGCTGACCCACCGCTGTGTGCAGGGTGCGGGAACGCGTCGGCTCCAGCAGGGCCGCACGGTCGGCCGCACCGGCCTCGACCAGCGCGTTCCAGCGGGCCGTGAGGGACGCCGCGTCGGGGGCCGTCGGCCACCCCCGGCCGATGCGCGGCGGTGCGACGGACCACGGCATGAGGTCCGCCAGCGGCGGAGCGTCGTCGTGCGTCACGCCCGGCATGGTACGACGACCGTCCCGCGCCGAGGTCAGTTGGCGTCCAGCGTCACCGAGAAGGAGAAGCAGTCACCGCGGTAGTGGATCACCGCCACGTCCAGCACGCGCCCGTCCGCGTCGTACGTCACGCCCGTGTAGTGCAGGATCGGGCTCAGCAGCGGCACCTGGAGGAGCCGGGCCGTCTCCGGGTCGGCGAGCCGGGCCGCCACGGTGTCCGTGATGCGGCTGATGTCCGCGCCGACCACGTCCCGCAGCACCTTCGTCATCGGCCAGCGGACCAGGTCGTCCACGTCGATGCGGCCGGCCAGCGCCGGACGCACGTAGTTGCGGGCGTGGTTGGTGGGCTCGCCGGTCTTCTCGTCGCTGCGCAGCCGGTGATACGTGCCGACCTCGTCGAGATCCGGGAAGTGCTCGGCGAGTCCGGGCGGGACCGGGGCCCTGCCGTACTCCAGCAGTTCGGTCGTCATGCCGGACTGCTGTGCCACGATCGCGTCCACCGAGCCGAGCAGCCGGACCGGGGCGCCCCGGCGGGCGTGCGGCTCGATGAAGGTGCCGCGTCGGCGGTGCCGTGTGATGAGGCCTTCCTCCTCCAGCTCCTTCAGCGCCTGCCGCATGGTCAGCACGCTCACGCCGTAGTGCCCGGCCAACTGCTCCTCGGTGGGCAGGCGCAGCGGGTCCTGGGGCGAGCGGCCGAGTATCGAGGCGCGCAGCGACTGCGACACCTGGTACCAGAGCGGCAGTTTGCGGTTCAGGACGATCGAGTCCGGGGCGAAGGGGGTCACGGGCCATCCGTACCGGTCGGCCATGCTCAGTGCAAGGGGCCGAAGTGCCGCTGGAGGCCCTGCCAGACGTCGTCGTACCCCTGTTGCAGGTGGTCCGCGCGGGCAGCCTGCGGCGTCAGCGTCACCGGCCAGCGGGTCTCGAACATGAACGCGAGGCCGTCGTTCACTTTCTGCGGGGTCAGTTCGGCCGCGCTCGCCCGGTCGAAGGTCTCCCGGTCCGGGCCGTGCGCCGACATCATGTTGTGCAGCGAGCCTCCGCCGGGCACGAAGCCTTCCGCCTTCGCGTCGTACGCGCCCTCGATCAAACCCATGTACTCGCTCATCACGTTCCGGTGGAAGTACGGCGGCCGGAACGTGTTCTCGCCGACCAGCCAGCGCGGCGCGAACACCACGAAGTCCACGCCCGCCAGGCCCGGCGTGTCCGACGGCGAGGTCAGCACCGTGAAGATCGACGGGTCGGGGTGGTCGTAGGAGATCGTGCCGATGACGTTGAAGCGGCGCAGGTCGTAGACGTACGGCAGGTGGTTGCCGTGCCAGGCGACCACGTCGAGCGGGGAGTGGTCGTAGGTGGCCGACCAGAGGTTGCCGCAGAACTTGTTGACGACCTCCACCGGGCCCTCCACGTCCTCGTACGCGGCGACCGGGGCGCGGAAGTCCCGCGGGTTGGCGAGGCCGTTGGCGCCGATCGGGCCGAGGTCGGGGAGACGGAAGGGGGCGCCGTAGTTCTCGCAGACGTAGCCGCGGGCGGTGTCGTCGAGGAGTTCCACGCGGAAGCGGATGCCGCGCGGGATCAGCGCCACCTCGCCGGGCTCGGCGCGCAGCAGGCCGAACTCCGTGCGCAGCAGCAGACCGCCGCTCTCCGGCACGATCAGCAGCTCGCCGTCGGCGTCGCCGAAGACCCGCTCCATCGAGGTGTCGGCGTAGTACAGGTGCACGGCCATGCCGGTGCGCTGGGTGACGTCGCCGTTGCCGCCGAGGGTCCACAGGCCGGCCACGAAGTCCGTCCCGGCGGGCGGTTCGGGCAGCGGGTTCCAGCGCAGCCGGTTCGGGTCGGGCACCGTCTGGGTGAAGGGGGCGGAGCGCAGCGCGCCGTTGCCCGTACGGGTGAATGCCGGATGCGCGGCCGACGGGCGGATGCGGTACAGCCACGAACGCCGGTTGTGCGCCCTCGGCTCGGTGAACGCCGAGCCGCTGAGCTGCTCCGCGTACAGCCCGAGCGGGGCTCGCTGCGGCGAGTTGCGGCCCTCGGGCAGCGCGCCCGGCACGGCCTCGGAACTGTGCTCGTTGCCGAAGCCCGACAGGTGGGCCAGTCCTTCGGCCGTCTTCCGTGCGTCCCCGCTCATGATCGCTCCCTTGCCTTCACGCGCCCGCCCGCGATTCCTATGTATCACCGTAGGATTACGCTTTCCCTTTCCGCAAGAGGACCGCGGGTATCCGGGGGGAAGTGCCTCCTCCCACACGTTCCCCGCCGGGTCCTCGACAGGAACCCGCCCGGTTCTCAAGGGGAACGGCAAGAACCAGACTTCAGGGGGATTCGCCCACTCGCACCCGCGTTCTACGCTCGCCGTCATGTCGTGGACGCGGGGCATCCCCGCCGCGCTCGCGGTCTGTGTCACGCTGGCGGCCGGACCGGTGAGTTGCGGCACCAGTGGTGCGCGAGAGACGGGAAACGGGGAGTCGCCGGCAGCGGCCGGCAGGCTCCTCGACGAGACCGACGAGCAGGGCCGGCGCCTCCGCGAGGTCGGCGGGGAGCACGCGCCCCGCATCGGCATCGAGGTCCAGCCCGAGGACGACGGAGGCTGGGACATACGGCTGAGCCTGCGCGGCTTCAGCCTCTCGCCGCCCGGCACCCGGCAGCGCGCCTCGCCGGGCCGTGGCCTCGCGCAGCTCTACGTGGACGACCGGCTCGTCACCCGGCTGCACCGCCCCGAGCACCGGCTCCCCGCCGTGCCGCGCGGCACCCACCACATCACCGCCCGGCTCTACGCCGACGACGGCACCGTCTGGGCGGTCGACGGCAAGCCCGTGGAGAGCACGGCCGACATCACCGTGTCCGGGACCGGGCCCGCGCCGACCGGCCGCGAGGCGGGCGCCGGACCCCGGGGGTGAGGTTCACCCGAGGGCCGCACAACGGCATGATGAGCCTCGTGTCCCACTCCACATCGCTACGACGTGCACCCGTTCAACGGCGCAGTGCCGAACGGCTGACCCGGATCCTCGACGCCTGCGCCGACCTGCTCGACGAGGTCGGCTACGACGCCCTGAGCACCCGGTACGTCGCGCAGCGCGCCCGCGTGCCCATCGGCTCCGTCTACCGGTTCTTCGGCAACAAGCGGGAGATGGTCGGCGCGCTCGCCCAGCGCAACCTGGAGCGCTACACCGACCGGGTCACCCAGCGCCTGCGGCAGTCCGGCGAGGGCTGGCGCGCGGTCATGGACACCGTCCTGGACGAGTACCTGGAGATGAAGCGCACCGCGCCCGGCTTCTCCCTGGTCGACTTCGGCAACCAGATCCCCATCGGGACACGCGACGGCGAGCCCAACACCCTGGTCGCCGACCGCCTCACCGAGTTACTCGCCGGCCGGGTGGGCCGCGAACCGGACGAGGAGCTGCGACGCACCTTCCTCGTCGCCGTGGAGACCGCAGACACACTGGTCCACCTCGCCTTCCGGATGGCTCCCGGGGGTGACCCGGGGGTCATCGGGGAGACGCGGGAGATTCTGCGGGCGTATCTGGCACGGGTGCTGGACTGAGCCGGCGCCGTACCCGGGCCGGTGCCGGACCGAGCCGGCAGATGCGGGTCGGCGGGGGACGCCCGCCCGCAAGGGACTCCCCAGCATGCCTACCGGTCGGTATGCTCGCGTGTGCCGGGCGTTCATCGCCGCCGCCACCCTCCGGGAGGACCCGTGTCCCGCACCGCTCTGCGCATCTGCCCCCTGTGCGAGGCCACCTGCGGGCTGACCCTCACCGTCGAGGGCAGCCGGGTCACCGCCGCCCGCGGCGACCGCGACGACGTGTTCAGCAAGGGGTTCATCTGCCCCAAGGGCGCCGCCTTCGGTGCCGTCGACGGCGACCCCGACCGGCTGCGCGGCCCACTGGTCCGGCGCGACGGCGAACTGCGCGAGGCAAGCTGGGAGGAGGCCTTCGACGCGGTCGCCGCCGGTGTCCGCCCCGTCGTGGAGCGGTACGGCCCCCACGCCGTGGGCGTCGTCCTCGGCAACCCCAATGTGCACACCATGGCCGGCGGCCTCTACCCGCCCCTCCTCATCGGCGGCCTCGGCACGCGCAGCGTCTTCAGCGCCTCCACGGTGGACCAGATGCCCAAGCACGTGTCCTGCGGGCTGCTCTACGGCGACGCCAACCTGATCCCCGTACCCGACCTGGACCGCACCCGCCACCTGCTCCTCATCGGCGCCAACCCGCTGGAATCCAACGGCAGTCTGTGCACCGCCCCCGACTTCCCCGGCAGGCTCAAGGCCCTCAAGGCGCGCGGCGGCACGCTCACCGTGATCGACCCGCGCCGTACCCGCACCGCGAAGCTCGCCGACCGGCACGTCGCCATCCGGCCTGGAGGCGACGCGCTGCTGCTCGCGGCGATGGCGCACGTCCTGTTCGAGGAGGAGCTCACCGACCTCGGCGACCTGGCCCCGCACGTCGAAGGGCTGGACGAACTCCCGGACGCTCTCGCCGACTTCACGCCCGAGGCCGTCGCCGGGGCCTGTGACGTCGACGCGGGTACGATCCGCGCCCTCGCGCGGGAGCTCGCCGCCGCGCCCGCCGCCGCCGTGTACGCCCGCATCGGCAGCTGCACCGTCCCGCACGGCACCCTCGCCAGCTGGCTCGTGGACGTCCTCAACGTGCTCACCGGCAACCTCGACCGGCCCGGCGGCGCCCTCTTCCCGCAGGCCGCCACGGACCGGACGCCGCGCCCCGCCGGACCCGGTCGCGGGTTCGCGCTCGGGCGCTGGCGCTCCCGGGCCGGCGGGCACCCGGAGGCCAAGGGCGAGGTGCCGCTGTCCGCGCTCGCCGAGGAGATCGACACCGCGGGCGGCGAGGGCGAGCCGGTGCGGGCCGTGATCAGCGTCGCCGCCAACCCGGTGCTGTCCGCACCCGACGGCGACCGCCTCGACCGGGCCCTCGGTTCCCTGGACTTCATGGTCAGCGTCGACCCGTACCTCAACGAGACCTCGCGCCACGCCGATGTCGTACTGCCGCCGCCCCCGCCCGGCCAGAGCCCGCACCACGACTTCGCGTTCAACGGGCTCGCCGTGCGCAACCAGGTCCGCTACACCCGTGCCGCCGTCCCCCTCGAACCCGGCCGCATGGCCGAGACGGAGATCCTCGCCCGCCTGATCCTCGCGGTGACCGGGATGCACGGCGCCGACCCGGCAGCCGTCGACGCCACGGTGATCGAGCAGACCCTCGGCAGGGCGGCGGGCGAGGCGCACTCCCCGGTGCACGGCCGGGACCCGCGCGAACTCGCCGCACGGCTCAGCGGCGAGAACGGCCCGGAGCGGCGCCTGGACATGATGCTGCGCCTCGGTCCGTACGGCGACGGGTTCGGCGCCCGGCCCGACGGGCTGACCCTGGACAGGCTGCTCGCGCACCCGCACGGCATCGACCTCGGGCCGCTCGCGCCCCGGCTGCCGCAGCCGCTCAAGACCCGCAGCGGCAAGATCGAGCTGCTGCCCGGCCCGATCGCCGCCGACCTGCCGCGCCTGCGCCGGGCCATGACCGAACGCGCCGAGGGGCTCGTCCTCGTCGGCCGCCGCCATCTGCGTTCCAACAACAGCTGGATGCACAACGTGCCCGCCCTGACCGGCGGCACCAACCGCTGCACGCTCCACATCCACCCCGACGACGCCGCCCGCCTCGGCGTGACCGACGGCGCCCCGGTGCGGGTCAAGGGTGCCGGGGGGGCGGTGACGGCGCCCGCCGAGATCACGGACGTGGTCCGTCCCGGTGTCGTCAGCCTGCCGCACGGCTGGGGACACGACCGGCCCGGCACACGCCAGCGTCACGCCGCGACCGACCCCGGCGTCAACGTCAACCAGCTCCTGGACGGCAGCCTGCTCGACCCGCTGTCCGGCAACGCGGTCCTCAACGGCGTACCCGTCGACCTCACGCCCGTGGATCTCGCGCCCGTCGACCTCGTGCCGACGGCCGGGCAGGCCGGCCCCGTGACCTGAGCAAAGCCGTGACCTGGAGTTTTGCGCATATTGCTCGCCGCGCGACGTCTTGTTGACGCCGCTCGACGGGACCTAACGTCGCTCGCACCGCCGACCCCGGTGAGATGTTCAAGGGCGAACGTTAGGTGTCCCTCCATGCTGACCATCCTCGGCTTCGCCATGATCGCGACCTTCCTGGTCCTGATCATGATGAAGAAGATGTCGCCGATCGCGGCGCTCGTGCTGATCCCCGCGCTGTTCTGCGTGGTCGTCGGCGAGGGCGCCCACCTCGGCGACTACGTCCTCGACGGCGTGAGCGACCTCGCCCCCACCGCGGCGATGCTCATGTTCGCGATCGTCTACTTCGGCGTGATGATCGACGTCGGACTGTTCGACCCGGTCGTGCGGGCGATTCTGCGGTTCTGCAGGGCCGACCCGATGCGGATCGTCGTCGGCACCGCGCTGCTCGCCGCGATCGTCTCCCTGGACGGCGACGGCTCGACCACCTTCATGATCACGGTCTCGGCGATGTACCCGCTGTACAAGCGCCTGAAGATGAGCCTGGTCGTGATGACCGGCGTCGCCGCCATGGCCAACGGTGTGATGAACACGCTGCCCTGGGGCGGCCCCACCGCACGCGCCGCCACCGCCCTGAAGCTCGACGCGAGCGACATCTTCGTCCCGATGATCCCGGCCCTCGCCGTCGGCCTGCTCGCCGTCATCGGCCTGTCGTACGTCCTCGGTCTGCGCGAGCGCAGGCGGCTCGGCGCGCTGACGCCGGGCGACGTGTCCGCCCGGGAGCCGGAGGAGTCGACGGCGACGGAGGGCGAGACGGTGCTGGTGGGTGCCGGTGCCGGCAAGTCCCGTGCGCGGGCGGGCGGTTCCGGTGCGGCCGCGGGCCCGGCCGGCGGATCGGGCGCGCTCGTGGAGGCGGACGAGGACGGCGCCGGTCTTCAGGGCCTCGACGCGGACCGGCCCACCCTGCGGCCCGGCCTGTACTGGTTCAACGCGCTGCTCACGGTCGTCCTGCTGACCGCCATGATCATGGAGCTGCTGCCGATTCCGGTGCTGTTCCTGCTCGGCGCCGCGCTCGCGCTCACCGTCAACTTCCCGCACATCCCCGACCAGAGGGCCCGGCTGGCCGCCCACGCCGACAACGTCCTCAACGTCTCCGGGATGGTCTTCGCCGCCGCCGTCTTCACCGGCGTCCTGCAAGGCACCGGCATGGTCGACCACATGGCCCGCTGGCTCGTCGACGTCATCCCCGCCGGCATGGGCCCGCACATGGCCCTCGTCACCGGCCTGCTGAGCCTGCCGCTCACCTACTTCATGTCCAACGACGGCTTCTACTTCGGTGTCCTGCCCGTCCTCGCCGAGGCGGGCGCCGCACACGGCGTGACCCCGGTGGAGATCGCCCGCGCCTCGATCGTGGGCCAGCCGCTGCACATGTCCAGCCCGCTCGTCCCGGCCGTGTACGTCCTGGTCGGCATGGCCAGGGTCGAGTTCGGCGACCACACCCGGTTCGTCGTGAAGTGGGCCGCCCTCACCTGCCTCGTGGTGCTGACCGCGGGCATCCTGTTCGGCACCGTCTGACCCGCGGGGAGGTGACGTCGCCATGGCACCCGGGGCCGCCGTCGTGACTCCCGGCGGGAACCGCGGCTGGCTGCTCCGCCTCGTCGTCGCCTTCTGCTTCGCGCAGGGCGCGGTGTCGATGGCCCGCCCGGCCGTCTCGTACCGGGCCCTCGCGCTGGGCGCCGACGAACGGGCCGTCGGCGTCATCGCGGGCGCGTACGCGCTGCTGCCCCTGTTCGCCGCCGTACCGCTGGGCCGCCGCACCGATCACGGCCGCTGCGCGCCCCTGCTGCCTGCCGGTGTCGTCCTCATCGCGGGCGGCTGCGCGCTGAGCGGTGCCGCGGGCTCCCTGTGGGCGATGGCGCTGGGGAGCGGGGTGATGGGCCTCGGGCACCTGTGCTTCGTCATCGGCGCCTCCCTCGGCCAGCTCGTCGGACCGGTCGCCGCGGGCGCCCTGATCGGCGGCCCCGACCTGGCCCGCAGCAGCGCCGTCGCGCTCCTCGCGGCGGGCACGGGAGCCGCGGTCGCCTGCACGTCCCTGTGGCGCGTCGAGCACCGCACGGCCGCCACGTCCCGTTCGCCGCGCGGGGAACGCGTGCCCGTGCGGGGCATCCTGCGGGCGCGGGGCGTGCCCGCGGGCATCCTGGTCAGCCTCGCGGTGCTGTCCGCGACCGACGTCCTCACCGCCTATCTTCCGGTGATCGGCGAGCACCGGGGCATCGACCCGTCCGTCATCGGCGTGCTGCTCGGTCTGCGCGCGGCGGTCACCATCGCCTGCCGCCTGGTGCTCACCCCGCTGCTGCGGCTGCTCGGGCGCACCATGCTGCTCACCGTGACGTGTGTGCCGGCCGCCGTGCTGTGCGCCGGGGTCGCGCTGCCGGTGCCGGTGTGGGCGCTCGCCGTGATGCTCGCGGCGCTGGGATTCTGCCTCGGCGTGGGGCAGCCGCTGTCCATGACGACGGTCGTGCGGGCCGCCCCCGGCAACGCCCGCTCCACGGCCCTGGCCCTGCGGCTGACCGGGAACCGGCTCGGCCAGGTGGCCGCGCCCGCCGCCGCGGGCCTGGTGGCCGGTGCCGCGGGCGTGGGGGCACCGTTCGTGATGCTCGGCGCGCTGCTGCTGCTCTCCGCCGGCGTCGCCCTGCGCTCCCCGGCAGACCGAGCGGGAAACGTCGTACGGACACGCCGGTCGGGCCGCATCCTGAGCCGAAAGAGCGACACCTGACGGCTCGTACGGCCCTGTCGCCGCGCGTTCCGACGGAACGTGACACAGAGTCAGGCAAAGAGTGATTTGTATGAAAATCACCTGACTCGGAGGAAGATTACATGGCCACCTCGGTCCGTCCGCGGCGCGTCGCCGCATTCGCGGTGCTCGCCGCCGCGGCATCCACGCTCGCAGTGACCCCCACGGCCGTCGCCGCCCCCGGCGACAACGGAGACGTCAAGATTCACGTGGTCGGGGCCGATCCCGCCGACCCGGCGGACGAGTCCAGGGTCTGCAAGTTCTATCTCGCCGCCTTCAACTTCGACACCGTCCGGCAGATCGCCTGGACCATCAGGTCCCAGCCCGTCCTGCCCGGCGTGCCGGTCCGCACCGGCACGCTGACCCTGCAGACCGGCACCGGCGCGACCCCGTCGGTCTCGCTGCCCGACGGCCGGTACAGACTGACCTGGAGCGTCGTGGGCGGCGTGGGCCCCGTCCAGGGGAAGGCGTTCACGGTCGACTGCCCCGACGACCCGACCGTCCCGCCCAACGGCGGTCCCCCGGCGGGCGGCGGCGGTCTGGCCCGCGACGCCGCCTTCACCCCGGTCGCCGGTGCGGCGGGCGTCGGCCTGGCCGCGGTCGTCGCGGTCGCCTGGCTCCGGTTCCGTCGCCGCGCCCATGGTCCGGCCTCCTGAGCGCAGGGGCCGGCCCTCCCGCCGGACGCGCGCCTACCGCCTGACGCGGACGGTCGCCCTGACCCTCTGCCTGGTGGTGGGCGTGGTCCAGTGGGCCGAGGACGACGAGCCCGGAGCGGTCGCCGCCGCTTCGGGTCCCGCGGAGGCCCGCTCGGACGGCGCGTCCCACGCCGCCGAGCGGGCCCCCGCCCGGACGGCGGCCCCGGCCCCGCCGCCCGGCGCCGGAAGCGGGGCCTCGCCCGGTGCGGGACGGAGCACCCGGCCCGGCTCCCGTGAAGCGGGCACCCGGGCCGCCCCCCGCGCCACGCCGAAGCCACGGGCCGCGCCCCGGCCGGTGCCGCCGTCCCGCGCCACCCGTCTGCGGGTCCCCTACCTCGGCATCGACGCCCCGGTCATGCGCCTCGAACTCGACGCGCGGCACCGGATGACGGCCCCGCCCGACGGCCACCCCAACCTGGTGGGCTGGTACGCGGACGGACCCACGCCCGGCGAGAACGGCACCGCCGTGGCCGTGGGCCACCTCGACACCGAGAAGGGCCCCGCCGTCTTCGCCGGCCTCAGCGAAATGAAACCCGGCCGCCGTGTCGAGGTCCGCCGCGCCGACGACCGCACCGCCGTCTACACGGTCGACGCCGTCAGGAGGTACGAGAAGGACGCCTTCCCCGACAAGGAGGTGTACGGCAACCGGAGCCGTCCCGAGCTGCGGCTGATCACCTGCGGCGGCCGCTACGACCGGCGCCGGGGCTACCTGGGCAACGTGGTCGTCTTCGCCCACCTCACCCGGGTCCGTGACCCCGGCAAGCACCGGCCATCTGGCTGAATCCGGGCGTCCGTTTCCTCACCCGCTGAGCAGAAGTGACCGATCCCGCCCTGTCTCTTCCCTCAGGTGCGCACCGTCCGTCGAGTTCCGTGACCCAGCCCCGCACGGTCCGCACGGTCACGCGGTCCGCACGGCCCCGCACGGACGGCACGTCACGCGGTCCGCGCAGCCCCGCACGGTCCGCACGGCCCCGCACGGTCACGCGGTCCGCACGTTCCACGAGGTCCGCCACGGTCCACGCGGTCCGTGCGACCCGTGCGGGGCGTCCGAACGCGGAGCACCAGCGCCCACGCCCGACGGGGACACCTGCCATGACACGCGCCATCTCCCTGCACAACGTCAGCAAGACCTACACCCCCCGCGGTGTCCGCGTGGTCGACCCTCTGTCCCTCGCCATCTCGCCCCGCGAGTTCCTCGTACTGCTCGGCCCGTCCGGCTGCGGCAAGTCCACCGTGCTCCGGATGATCGCCGGCCCGGAGGAGATCGACGCGGGCCGGCTCTTCCTCGACGGCGAACTTCCAACGCACTGCCGCCCGCCGACCGCGACATGGCGATGGTGCTTTCGGAACTTCGCCCTCTACCCCGGCATGACCGGCCGCGACGACATCGGCTTCCCGCTGCGCATCGAGAACACCCCGGACCGGCTCCCCGACCTGGGGGAGCAGCCGGGTGCGGGACACCGCGGGCGACGCGCTCCGGGCGGGGTGAGCGGCACCATGCGGACCGCCCCTGGTGCCAGAAAACTAACGGCGCTAGTTTGGGGTCCGGACGACGAGGCCCCCCCGGAGGGAACGCCATGAAGGCACACGACGGCATGTACATCGACGGCGCCTGGCGCCCGGCTGCCGGCCGGGACGTGATCGAGGTCGTCAACCCCGCCGACGAGCAGGTCATCGGCCAGGTCCCGGCCGGTGACGCCACCGACGTCGACACCGCCGTACGGGCCGCGCGCGCCGCCCTCGCCGGGTGGGCGGCCACCCCGCCGGCCGAGCGGGCCGCCCGCATCGCCGCCCTGCGCGACGTACTGGTCGCCCGCAGGGACGAGATCGCCGAGACGGTCACGGCGGAACTCGGCTCGCCGCTGAAGTTCTCGGAGGCCGTCCACGCGGGCGTCCCCATCGCGGTGGCGGGCACGTACGCGACGCTCGCCGCGTCGTACGCGTTCGAGGAGAAGGTCGGCAACTCCACCGTCTTCCACGAGCCGATCGGCGTGGTCGGCGCGATCACGCCGTGGAACTACCCGCTGCACCAGATCGTCGCCAAGGTCGCCCCGGCACTCGCCGCGGGCTGCACGATCGTCCTCAAGCCCGCCGAGGACACCCCGCTGACCGCCCAGCTGTTCGCCGAGGCGGTGCACGAGGCCGGGGTCCCGGCCGGCGTGTTCAACCTGGTGACCGGCCTCGGTCCGGTCGCCGGGCAGGCCCTCGCCGAGCACCCCGGCGTCGACCTCGTCTCCTTCACCGGTTCCACCGCCGTCGGCCGCCGTATCGCCGCCACCGCGGGCGCCGCCGTGAAGAAGGTCGCCCTGGAACTCGGCGGCAAGTCCGCCAACGTCATCCTGCCCGGCGCCGACCTCGCGAAGGCCGTCAACGTGGGTGTCGCCAACGTCATGTCCAACTCCGGCCAGACGTGCAGCGCCTGGACCCGCATGCTGGTGCACTCCGAGCGGTACGAGGAGGCCGTGGAGCTGGCCGCCGCCGCGGCCGCCAAGTACGGCGACCGCATCGGCCCCGTCGTCAACGCCGCGCAGCGGGAGCGGGTGCGCGGCTACATCGAGAAGGGCGTCGCCGAGGGGGCCCGCCTGGTCACCGGCGGCCCCGAAGCGCCCTGCGACCGCGACCGGGGTTACTTCGTCAGCCCGACCGTCTTCGCCGACGTCACCCCCGGCATGACCATCGCCCAGGAGGAGATCTTCGGCCCGGTCCTGTCGATCCTGCGCTACGAGGACGAGGACGATGCGCTGGAGATCGCCAACGGCACGGTCTACGGCCTCGCCGGCGCCGTGTGGGCGGGCGACGAGGCGGAGGCGGTGGCCTTCGCGCGCCGCATGGAGACCGGCCAGGTCGACATCAACGGCGCACGCTTCAACCCCGCGGCGCCGTTCGGCGGCTACAAGCAGTCCGGCGTCGGCCGCGAACTGGGCGTGCACGGGCTGGCGGAGTACCTCCAGACCAAGTCGCTCCAGTTCTGACCCCGGCACCCTTCCCGTACCGTCTCCTTCCCCCTCCCTCAGGAGAGTTGCCCGCCATGGCTGTTCGCGCCGCCGTCCTGCCCGCCGTCGGCTCCCCGCTGGAGATCGCCGAGATCGACCTGCCCGACCCCGGACCCGGCCAGGTCCGCGTCCGGCTCGCCGCCGCCGGTGTCTGCCACTCCGACCTGTCCCTGACCAACGGCACCATGAGACTGCCCGTCCCGGCCGTCCTCGGTCACGAGGGCGCGGGCACCGTCGTCGCCGTCGGCGAGGGCGTGCGGCATCTGGCGCCGGGCGACGGAGTCGTCCTCAACTGGGCTCCCGCCTGCGGGAACTGCCACGCATGCGCCCTCGGCGAGGTCTGGCTGTGCGCCAACGCCCTGGCCGGCGCCGCGGAGGTCCACGCCCGCCGCACCGGCGACGGCACGGACCTCCACCCCGGCCTGAACGTCGCCGCGTTCGCCGAGGAGACCGTCGTCCAGGAGTCCTGCGTACTGCCCGCGCCGGACGGCGTGCCGCTCACCGACGCCGCCCTGCTCGGCTGCGCCGTCCTCACCGGCTACGGCGCCGTCCACCACTCCGCCAAGGTCCGCCCCGGCGAGACCGTGGCCGTGTTCGGCGTCGGGGGAGTGGGCCTGGCCGCCCTCCAGTCGGCGCGCATCGCGGGCGCCTCCACGATCGTCGCGGTGGACGTCTCCCCCGAGAAGGAGGATCTCGCGCGCATCGCGGGCGCCACCGACTACGTCGTCGCCTCCGACACCACCGCCCGCGACATCCGCGCCCTCACCGGCAAACAGGGCGTCGACGTCGCCGTGGAGTGCGTGGGCCGCGCGGTCACCATCCGCACCGCCTGGGAGTCCACCCGGCGCGGCGGACGCACCACGGTCGTCGGCATCGGCGGCAAGGACCAGCAGGTCACCTTCAACGCCCTGGAGCTCTTCCACTGGGGCCGCACTCTCTCCGGCTGCGTCTACGGCAACTCCAACCCGGCGCAGGACCTCCCGGTGCTCGCCGAACACATCCGCGCAGGCCGCCTCGACCTCGGTGCCCTGGTCACCGAGCGCATCGCTCTGGAGGGCATCCCGGGGGCCTTCGAGAACATGCTCGCGGGCAAGGGCGGCCGGGCGCTGGTGGTCTTCTAGGCCGTCCTGCCGAGCGACAACCCCGGCCCCCTGCCGGGGCGGGCGGGCCGGGCCCGGCCGGTCGCGCGTGGCCGGGGCCTGCGACCGCTCCGGCCGCACGTCCGCCGGTAGCTCCGCGTCCCCGGCCCGGTCTCCGGCCGGTAGCCGATCGGCGTCACCGCCCTCGGTCCACCTGCTTCATGAACACGTGCCGCGCCCGCGACGCCGACGGGATGCAGGCGGCGTTCGGTCCGGTCGAGGCAGGCGCGGGCCGGGGGCCGCCGACGCGACGGTCGAGGCCGATCCCGGCCGACGTGAACCACGTCGGCCCCGCGCCCAGCGCGCACCCGGTGTCCTGGCGCAGCACCCCGTGCTGCGTCAGCGCGTCGGTCACCGCGGTGCCGAGCCGTCCGGCGAGAGGGTCGCAGCAGATCCGGCCGCGGGCGATGGCCGGCCCGGCACACCCCGCCCGCGGCGTGCGCGGCAGAGACGGTACGGCGTCCGGCGCGACCTGTGCGGCCAGGTCCTCCACGAGCCGCGCGCCCCGAGCGTCGGCCGGCCGCACCCAGCGGTGCCGGCCCCGCCGCAGCCGCCCGCGACGAGCCCGCCCACGTGCTCGCCGGCGCCGGTGCGGCCACGCCGGCGAGCCGTGCCGGACCGCCGCGGTCCGGGCGCGCCCGTCGAGCGGCGCCGGCGGACAGGCGGCCCGCGGCTCGTCCGCGAGCAGCGCGGCGAGACGTGCCGGCCCGGCGCACCGGGGTTCTCGAGGGCCATGGGCCCGGCATGTGACACGCATCGTTCGGTGGAGACCGAAGCAAGGGGGAGGAGAAATGAAGAGCAATCTGTGAATATGGAACAAATCACTCATGAGGGTCTCTTGAAGGTGGCATCAGCCATCGAGCACCCGCCGCCAGGCACCGGAAAGGGAGCGACACATGACCAGCACGGGCGTACGGCACCGGAACAACGTCACGCTGACCGGGAACCCCGAGGGGCCGGTCGTGATGCTGGCGCACGGTTTCGGCTGCGACCAGAACATGTGGCGGCTGGTGGTGCCCCGGCTGACCGACCGCTACCGGGTGCTCCTCTTCGACTACGTCGGCTCGGGCCACTCCGACCTGTCGGCCTGGGACGCCGAGCGGTACGCCTCCCTGGAGGGCTACGCCCAGGACGTGGTCGACGTGCTGCGCGAGCTGGACCTGGAGCAGGTGACGTTCGTCGGGCACTCGGTGAGCGCGATGTCCGGGATGCTGGCCGCCCGCCGCGCCCCGGAACGCATCGCCTCCCTGGTGATGCTCACGCCCTCCCCCTGCTACATCGACGACGAGGGCTATCGCGGCGGCTTCAGCCAGTCCGACATCCATGAACTGCTCGCCTCGCTGGAGTCGAACTACCTCGGCTGGTCGTCCGCGATGGCCCCGGTCATCATGGGCAACCCCGACCGACCCGAGCTGGGCCAGGAGCTCACCGACAGTTTCTGTGCCACCGACCCGGAGATGGCCCGCGTCTTCGCGCGGACGACGTTCCTGTCGGACAACCGGGGGGACCTGGAGAACGTGAAGGTGCCCACGCTGGTCCTGCAGTGCGCCGACGACGCCATCGCCCCGCGGGAGGTCGGCGCGTTCGTGCACGCCCGGATATCCGGCTCCCGCCTCGTCACCCTGCCCGCCACCGGCCACTGCCCGCAGCTCAGCGCCCCCGAGGTCACGGCCCGCGCGCTGCTCGACTTCCTGGACAGCACACACGCATGACGCCCACGCCCGACACGGACCCCGGTCCCTCCCCGCCTCCGCGGGACAGCGACAGCGCCGAGGAGCTCTACGAGTCCGCCCCGTGCGGTTTCCTGTCCACCACCATGGACGGCACCATCACCAAGATCAACAGGACGTTGCTGGACCGGCTCGGTCTGGAGCGGGACGAGGTGGTGGGCCGGCGGCGCTTCGCCGACCTGCTCACCGTCGGCGGCAGGCTCTACCACGAGACCCACTTCGCGCCCCTGCTGAGCATGCGCGGCGAGATCAGCGGCATCGCGCTGGAAATGCCGGCCGCCACCGGCGAACGCCTGCCGGTCCTGGTCTCCGCGACCGTCAAACGGGACCGGGACGGCAACCCCGTACTGATCCGCACCACCGTGTTCGACGCCTCCGACCGGCGGGCCTACGAGGAGGAACTGCTGCGCCGCAGGACGGCCGCCGACCAGGCCCGCCACCAGGCCGAGGCGGCCCTGCGGGAGGCGGAGGAGGCCCGCGCCCGGTCCGAGGCCGACCGGACCCGGCTGACCGACGCCCTCGCCGTGCTCCAGCAGGCGCTGCTGCCCACCGAACTGCCCACCGTGCCCGGCCTGGACGTCGCCTCGTACTACCGCATGGCCTCGCCCGACCGGCTCGGCGGCGACTTCTACGACCTGTTCGCCCTGGACGCGCACCGCTGGGCGTTCTTCCTCGGAGACGTCAGCGGCAAGGGCCCCGGCGCCGCCGCCGTCACCTCCCTGATCCGGTACACGCTGCGGGCGGCAGCCTTCCACGACCCCGACCCCGTCAGCGCCCTGACCACGCTGAACGCCGTGCTGTACGACCGCTACGGCGGTGAGACCGTCCCCCGCTACTGCACCGCCGTCGTCGGCGTCGTCGAGCCGGACCCGGAGCGCGGCAGCGCCACCGTCCGCCTCGCCTCCGGCGGCCACCCGCCGGCCCTCCTGCTGCGGGCCGGCCGGCCGGCCGGGACGCCGGAGCGGGCGGGGTATCTCTCCACGCCCGGCGGCATGCTGGTCGGCGCCCTGCCCGACGCGTCCTTCACGGCCGGGGCCACGACCCTCGGCCCCGGCGACACCCTGCTGCTCTACACCGACGGCCTGACCGAGGCCCGTATCGACGCCGAGCACACCCTCTACGACGACGAGCGGCTGCGCGACTTCGCCGGTGACCAGGCGTGCATCGCGCCGCGCCCGCTGGTCGCCGCCGTCGCCGCCCTGCTCGAGAAGCTCGGCGACGGCGTGGACGACGACACCGCCCTCCTCGCCCTGGGCACCCCGACGGCCTCCCCGTCCTAGGGGGTGCCGCCCCGGGCGGGGTCCTCGTACTGCACGGCCAGCCCGTCCAGCAGCGCCGCGAGTCCCGTCTCGAAGGCCCGCTCGTCGATCTTCTCCTGCTGTTCGGCGAGGAGGTGGGCCTGGCCGAGGTGCGGATAGTCGGCAGGGTCGTAGGCGCTCGCGTCGTCCACGAATCCCCCGGCGAAGGAGCCGAGCGCGGAGCCCATGATGAAGTACCGCATCAGCGCGCCGATGGAGGTGGCCTGCGCGGGCGGCCAGCCCGCCTCGACCATCGCGCCGTACACCGCGTCCGCGAGCCGCAGCGCGGCCGGGCGGCGGCCGGGACCCCGGGCGAGCACCGGGACGATGTTGGGGTGGTCGCGCAGGGCCGACCGGTAGGAGACGGCCCAGTCGTGCAGCGCGGTCCGCCAGTCCCGGCCCGCCTCGAACATCGACAGGTCGACCTGTGCGCTCACCGAGTCGGCGACCGCCTCCAGGATCTCGTCCTTCGTGCGGAAGTGGTTGTAGAGCGAGGGCCCGCTGACCCCCAGCTCCGCCGCGAGCCGGCGCGTGGAGACGGCGGCGAGACCCTCCGCGTCCACGAGCGCACGGGCCGTCTCGACGATCCGGTCGGTGCTGAGCAGGGGCTTGCGCGGTCGGGCCATGGCGCACATAGTAGGGCTGCATCTTGAAACTAGCAGTGCTAATTAAAGCGCGATTCTGTGGGGTGACTCGGCATGAACCTGGAGCTCAGCGAGGAGCAGAGCGCCGTCCGGCAGCTCGCCCGCGACTTCGTGGAGCGCGAGATCGCCCCGCACGTGGTGGCCTGGGACCGCGCCGAGGAGGTGGACCGCGGCCTCGTGGAAAAGCTCGGCGAGGTCGGCTTCCTGGGTCTGACCGTCGACGAGGAGTACGGCGGCTCCGGCGGAGACCACCTCGCGTACTGCCTCGTCACCGAGGAACTCGGCCGCGGCGACTCCTCCGTGCGCGGCATCGTCTCCGTCTCGCTGGGCCTGGTCGCCAAGACGATCGCCGCCTGGGCGGACGAGGAGCAGAAGCGGCGCTGGCTGCCCGGCCTGACCTCCGGCGGGTACGTCGGCTGCTTCGGCCTGACCGAGCCCGGCACCGGCTCCGACGCCGGGAACCTCGCCACGCGTGCGGTCCGCGACGGCGGGGACTTCGTCATCAACGGCAGCAAGATGTTCATCACCAACGGCACCTGGGCCGACGTCGTCCTGCTCTTCGCCCGCTCCACCGACGCGCCCGGCCACAAGGGCGTCTCCGCGTTCCTGGTCCCCGCGGACACGCCGGGCCTGACCCGCACTACGGTGCACGGCAAGCTCGGCCTGCGCGGCCAGGCCACCGCCGAACTGGTCCTCGAAGACGTCCGCGTACCCGCCTCCGCGCTGCTCGGCGAGGAGGGCCAGGGCTTCAAGATCGCCATGTCCGCCCTGGCCAAGGGCCGGATGTCGGTCGCCGCCGGCTGCGTCGGCATCGCCCAGGCGGCACTGGACGCGGCCGTCACGTACGCCGGTCAGCGCGAGCAGTTCGGCAGGACCATCGCCCACCACCAGCTCGTCCAGGAACTGATCAGCGACATCGCCGTGGACGTCGACGCCGCCCGGCTGCTGACCTGGCGGGTCGCCGACCTGATCGACCGCGGCCGGCCGTTCGCCGTCGAGTCCTCCAAGGCCAAGCTCTACGCCTCGGAAGCCGCCGTACGCGCCGCCAACAACGCCCTCCAGGTCTTCGGCGGGTACGGCTACATCGACGAGTACCCGGCGGGCAAACTGCTGCGCGACGCCCGCGTGATGACGCTCTACGAGGGCACCAGCCAGATCCAGAAACTGGTCATCGGGCGGGCCCTGACCGGAGTCTCGGCCTTCTGACGGGAGCATCGCCCACCGGCGGCCCGCGCACCTCGCTCGCCCTGAGTAGGACAACTGAGTATCCCGGCGGATGCCGCGCGGGCCACGCCCGCCGATTCTGGTCCGCATGAGTGAGACACAGGTCAAGCAGCAGAACACGGCCGCCTTCTACGGCCAGGCCGTCGCGTCCTTCGGCATCGCCCTCGCGGCCACCGCTCTCGGCATCCTCAACCTCGACACCGACATGTGGGTGCGCGCCTTCCTCGGCATCGCCGTCCTCTACCTCGTCACGTCCGCCTTCACCCTGGCCAAGGTGGTCCGGGACCGCCAGGAGGCGGGGCAGATCGTCAGCCGCGTCGACCAGGCGAGGATCGAGAAACTGCTCGCCGAGCACGACCCCTTCCAGAAGCTCTGACGGAACCCTCCGCCACAGGTTCCCGGCGCGAGCGCCGGCAGGAGAGGCCCGTGAACCTCCGGGCGATCAAGCTAAGCGCTCGCTCAGCTTCGGGGGTATGGTGTTACCCCTGTCGGACAGTGAGGGGTGAGTGATGAGTACGGCGGAGGAGACGGCCGGCGGTGAGACGCAGGCGTGGGCCGAGGTCACACCCGACGCGGCCCGGCGACTGCTGATCGCGGCCGTGGAGGCCTTCGCCGAGCGGGGCTACCACGCGACGACGACCCGTGACATCGCGGGCCGCGCCGGCATGAGTCCGGCCGCGCTCTACATCCACTACAAGACCAAGGAGGAGCTCCTCCACCGCATCAGCCGCATCGGTCACGAGAAGGCCCTGGACATCCTCCGTACGGCGTCGAGCGGGGGCGGCGGCCCCGCCGAGCGGCTCGCCGACGCGGTGAGCTCCTTCGTCCGCTGGCACGCCGGCGGACGCACCACCGCCCGGGTCGTCCAGTACGAACTGGACTCACTGGGCCCCGACGCCCGCGCCGAGATCCTCGCACTGCGCCGGGAGGTCGACGGCGTGATCCGCGCGATCATCGAGGACGGCGCCGCCACCGGTGAGTTCGACGTCATCGACGTGCACGGCACGACGCTCGCCGTCCTCTCGCTGTGCATCGACGTCGCCCGCTGGTTCAACGTGGACGGCCCGCGCACGCCCGACGAGGTCGGCGCCCTCTACGCCGACCTCGTGCTGCGCATGGTCGGGGTCCCCCGATAGCGGTCTCCCGGACCGTGCTCACAGGTAGTAGCGCGCCACCGACTCCGCCACGCACACCGGCTTCTCGCCGCCCTCGCGCTCCACGCTGAACGCGAGCGTCAGCTGCACACCGCCCGTCACGTCCTCGACGTTCGCGATCCGCGCGGTGGCGCGCAGCCGCGAGCCGACCGGGACGGGGGCGGGAAAACGCACCTTGTTGGTGCCGTAGTTGACGCCCATCCTCACGCCCTCGACGCCGATCAGCTGCGGCCCGAACAGCGGCAGCAGTGACAGGGTGAGATAGCCGTGGGCGATGGTCGTGCCGAACGGACCCGCCTTGGCCTTCTCCGGGTCCACGTGGATCCACTGGTGGTCGCCGGTGGCCTCCGCGAACAGGTCGATCCGCTTCTGGTCGACCTCCAGCCAGTCGGTGTACCCCAGCTGCTCGCCGACCGCCGCCCTCAGTTCGTCGGCGGAGGTGAAGATCCTCGGCTCTGCCATGTCCCGGCCTCCCGTGTCTCTAGGTCTAAGCAACTGCTTAGCATGGTAGGCCGCGTGCCCCATGTCAACGGACGGCTGCGGGGACGGGGTGGGTAGGCTCCGAGAGGTGCCCCAGATACCCGAGAAGATCCACGAGCTCACGGTCGGCCGACTCTCCGCACGCAGCGGCGCCGCCGTCTCCGCCCTGCACTTCTACGAGGCCAAGGGCCTGATCAGCAGTCGCCGCACCACCGGCAACCAGCGCCGCTACAGCCGCGACACCCTGCGCCGCGTCGCCTTCATCAGGGCCGCACAGCGCGTCGGCATCCCGCTGGCCACGATCCGCGAGGCTCTGGCAGAACTCCCCGAGGAACGCACCCCCACCCGGGAGGACTGGGCCCGCCTGTCCCGGGCCTGGCGCAGCGAACTCGACGAGCGCATCAAACAGCTCAACCGCCTGCGCGACCACCTCACCGACTGCATCGGCTGCGGCTGTCTCTCCCTCGACGGCTGCGTGCTGTCCAATCCGGACGACGTGTTCGGCGAACGGCTGACCGGGTCCCGCCTCATGATCGAGCGAGGCGGAAGCCGAACGAAACGGGATCAGGACTGACCGACGACGGGCGGGCCCCCGGTCGCCGGGCCCCGTCGCCGGTCGTCCCCGTTCACTCGTACTCGGTGCCGCCCCTGCGCGTCAGGTACGCCGCGCTCACCGCCTTCGCGATCGCCCTCCCCCCGGTCACCGGGCTGTACCGCTCCGCCGCCGGCCGGATCACGACGCCCTCCCGCAGATGCAGCCCCCGCCCGGACACGGTCTCCCGCCCGCTCGCGATCTCCAGCACCCGCTCGATGTCGTACGGCCCCTCGTACAGCCGCGGCACCAGCGGCAGCTCCCCGTCGAGGAGATCGGACGCGTTCAGCCACCGCACCGTGCCGTCTATCTCCGCGGCGACGTCGAACACCGCGTAGCCGAGGGTCTCGCGGCGCCCGTCGGCGCCGTACGTCAGGTCCTGGACTCCCGCGCCGTACACCTCGCCGAAGACGCCGACCCGGCGCGCCCCCAGCCGCTCCGCGAGCCGGGCCGCGGCCTCGGCGACGCCGTGGCCGTGCACGGCCCGCCAGTACAGATTGCGCGGGTCCTCCCTCAGGGCGAGGGACCTGGCACCGAAGCCCTTGGAGGACACCTGCACGCGGCCCTCGTCGGCGACATGGGTCAGCAGGCAGGCCGAGCCGTGCAGTTTCTCGGTCAGGACCACGGCCTCGCCCGGCAGGAAGATGTCCGGAAACCGCTGGATGTTCTCGATGTCGACCCACGGCAGCAGGTCGGGCGCGGACTCGACCTCGCCGTCCATCGTCGGAGGGATCGGCGGTACCCATTTGGTGATGCCGAGCCGCTCCGCGAAGTCCGTCCCGTCCAGGGCGGCCCGCGCCAGATCGACGTCCGCGAGTGCCTTCGGCCGGCACACGATGCCCTGGGACAGCTCACCGCGCAGCCGCACCGCCTTCACCCGGTCCGAGTTGCCGCCCGCCAGTCGCCCGGTCAGCCCCAGCTCCTCGATCAGCCCGGCCGGCAGCACGGACTGCTCGGGGATGTAGACGGCGGCCTCGCCGGTGCGGTACGCGCCCTTGGCGACGACCGCCCGGTACAGACCCACCTGGGCCAGTTCGAGTGCGTCGGCGTTCGGGTGCTCGTGGACGGTCAGCACTTCGGCGGTGACGCGCAGCGTCGACATGGGGACTCCTCGGTTCCTGGGGTCGCTCAACTCGGGTGCATCGCCTCCGACTGTCCCGACAGGAAAGGAATGGCGCGAGCGAATTACCGACTGTTGGCGTCGGGATCTTCGGACCCGGCCACCCGCACCCGACTCCTCGCCCGGTCCCGCGACGAGCGCCGGGCCCGTCCGTACGGTGGCAGCCCGTGCACCGGGAACCGAGCGTGGGAGCGTCCCGTTGCGCGTCCGGCAGCGGCAGCGGCAGCGGCAGCGGCAGCGGCAGCGGCAGCGGCAGCGGCAGCGGCAGCGGCAGCGGCAAGCGGCAGTGACTGCGACCGCGGCAGTCGCCGTGTGTTCTCCAGTCCGCTCCGGGGTGCCGGGGCCGGTCGGCCGGCCAGGTCGAGCGCCGGGTCAGGTGCCACCCTCTTCGCCGTGCGGCAGGACCCGGCAGCCGTGGCCACCGTGTCCGGCGGGACCGGGCGGCCGTGGCCCGTGGCCGCTCGGCGGCAGCGCGTCCGCCCGGACCGTGCACCCGTTCGATGACGCCGGTGGAGCCGGGGGGCGTCGTGGGAGGGGGTGCGCCGTCCCCGTCGCACCCCCGTTGCGCTCGGGCGTGGTCAGGCGGGCACCAGCAGCCGCCCGTGCCTGGCGTCCGCCAGGGCTTGGGGTGTCAGGACCGGACGCGGTACCAGGATTCCGCAGTCCGTGCAGACCGGGCCCGCGGAGGGCTCGTGATCCAGGCCGTACTTCCAGACGAGCCGGGCTCCGCCGCACACCGGGCAGCCCGCGCCCGGCTCGCGCTCCAGTGCGGCGATCAGCCGGCGCAGCACCTCGGCCAGCGGCTCACGGGGGTGGAGCCGCGGGTCGTCGCACCAGGCAACGCCGAACCCGCCCCAGGTCAGGCGGTGCCAGTCGTCCACGCTGCCCGGCCTGCGCAGCCCGTCGTGCTTCTCCTTCCTGCGGCGCTCGGCGAACTCGACCTCGTAGGCCAGCCACACCGCGCGCGCTTCCTCCAGTTCCTCCAGTGCGGCCACGAGCCGCACTGGGTCGGGGGAGCGGTCCTCGGGCCCGAATCCGGCCCGGGAGCAGAGATGGTCCCAGGTCGCCCTGTGCCCATAGGGGGCGAACCGCTCCAGGCACTTGCGTAGCGAATAGCGCCGTAGCGCCAGGTCACACCGTGGATCACGGACCTGTCTCGCGAGACTTCGGAAACCGGCCATCGTCCTGCACCTCCGTCACACCTGCACCTTGTTTTCCGGTCGCTTCCACGTCGCCGTAAGGGCGTCGTCGGGTAGACGTATCGACAAGCGATTCGGCTCCATCCGATTTCCGGGTTCCCCGGAGCCGACGGGGCATCCCGCGCGCCAACTGCCCTATTCCGTGTGCTCGTTGGGCTCCTCCACAAACTTGACGCATGTTCATCTTCAATCCCGGGGACACCGGCGGTAACGTCGGCCCACCCGTCGGGAGGACTTGCCATGCCACGGCACACCCCACGCACCGCCCTCGACAGACTGAGAACTCCCCGCGGAATCCACGGGTTCCTGAAGACCGCTTCCGTATGCGCTCTGCTCACCGGCCTTTTGTCGCCGATTTCTCCGGCAATCGCCGCGGAGACGGCCGGGGAGGTGGCGCCGGCGGCGGCCGTCGCAGCCGGTGACCATTGCGGCGGCCAGTGCTCGGACATCCTGCCGCCCGGTCAGAACGGCAACGCCACCCTCGCCCAGATCCTCCTCAACCAGACCCTCGGCACCCAGCCCGCGCACGCCGAGGACCAGCTCGGGCCCTACGCGCGCCTCGCGACGGGCTACCAGACGCTCACCAACGACGAGATCAACGGTTTTTTCAACGACGCCTCGTTCGGCGTCCCCGCCGACCAGGTCGCCTCCACCGTCCGGCCGGCGGGACGCGACGACGTCACGATCGTCCGCGACAAGAAGACCGGTGTGCCGCACATCACGGGCACGACCCGGTACGGCACGGAGTTCGGCGCCGGTTTCGCGGCGGCCCAGGACCGGCTGTGGCTCATGGACCTCTTCCGGCACGTCGGGCGCGGCCAGTTGACGCCCTTCGCGGGCGGCGCGGCGGCCAACCAGGGGCTCGAGCAGGAGTTCTGGCGCAGCGCCCCGTACACCGAGGCGGAGCTGCAGGCCCAGATAGACAGCGCCGTCGCCTCCAACGGAGAGCGCGGCCGGCAGGCACTCGCCGACGTCGACGCCTACCTGGACGGCATCAACAGCTACATCGACGCCTCCGACCGGGGCCGCTACTTCCCCGGCGAGTACGTCCTCACCGGTCACAAGGACTCCCTCACCAACGCGGGCACCATCGAGCACTTCAAGGCCACCGACATGGTCGCGCTGGCCTCCGTGATCGGCTCGCTGTTCGGCTCCGGGGGCGGCGGCGAGGTCAACAACGCGCTGTCCCTGATGGCCGCCCAGGAGAAGTACGGCGTGGTGGAGGGCACCGAGGTCTGGGAGTCCTTCCGCGAGCGCAACGACCCCGAGGCCGTCCTCACCGTCCACGACGGCAGCTTCCCGTACGGCCAGAAGCCGCAGGACCCGCAGGGCGCCGCGCTCCCCGACGCCGGATCGGTGGCGGGCGAGCCGCTGGTGTACGACCGCACGGGCAGCGCGGCCACACCGGCCGCCACCGGCACCACCACCGACGTCGTCAAGAGCGCCCTGTCCTCGGCCCGGCGCGGCATGTCCAACGCCCTCGTGGTGGGCGGGGAGCACACCGCCGGCGGTCACCCGGTCGCCGTGTTCGGCCCGCAGACCGGCTACTTCGCGCCGCAGCTGCTCATGCTCCAGGAGATCCAGGGCCCCGGCCTCAGTGCCCGCGGCGCCTCCTTCGCGGGCCTGAGCATGTACGTCGAACTGGGCCGCGGCCAGGACTACGCGTGGAGCGCGACCACCTCGGGCCAGGACATCATCGACACCTACGCCGTCGAACTGTGCCAGGACGACCACCACTACCTGTACCGCGGCACCTGCACGCCGATGGAGCGGGTCGAGCGGAAGAACGCCTGGAAGCCGACCGTCGCCGACGGCACCGCCGCGGGCTCGTACACGATGCGGGCCTGGCGCACCGCCTACGGACCGGTCACGCACCGGGCCACGGTCGGCGGCAAGAAGGTCGCCTACACCACCCTGCGCTCGTCGTTCCTGCACGAGACCGACTCCATCATCGGCTTCCAGATGCTGAACGACCCGGGCTACGTGTCCGGCCCGGAGTCCTTCCAGCAGGCGGTGCGGCACATCAACTTCACCTTCAACTGGTTCTACGCCGACTCCGAGCACACCGCCTACTACAACAGCGGCGACAACCCGGTACGGGCGAGCGGTGTCGACACCGAGTTCCCGGTGTGGGCGCGGCCGGCGTACGAGTGGCGGGACTGGGACCCGGCGACCAACAGGGCCGCGTACACGCCCCCCGCCGCGCACCCCCACTCCGTCGACCAGGACTACTACATCTCCTGGAACAACAAGCAGGCCAGGGACTACACGGCCGCGCCCTGGGGCGAGGGCTCCGTGCACCGGGGCGACCTGCTGGACGACCGGGTGCGCGCGCTGGTCGCCGACGGCAAGGTGACCCGGGCCTCACTGGTGCGGGCGATGGCCGGGGCGGGCCTCGCGGACCTGCGGGCGGAGCAGGTGCTGCCCAAACTGATCGAGGCCGTGGACAGCGCGCCGGTGACGGACCCCGCGGCGGCGGCCGCCGTCGACAGGCTGCGGGCCTGGCTGTCCGACGGCGCCGGGCGTACCGAGACGTCGGCCGGTGCGAAGACGTACGCCCACGCGGACGCCATCCGCATCCTCGACGCGTGGTGGCCGCTGCTGGTGAAGGCCCAGTTCGAACCGGGCCTCGGCGGCGACCTGTACGGCGCCTTCACCGCCAACCTGCCCGTCGACGAGTCGCCGTCCGCGGGGCACGGCCCGACCGGCGGGCACGCCGGAAGCGCCTTCCAGTACGGCTGGTGGAGCTATGTCGACAAGGACATCAGAGCCGTGCTCGGCGAGGAGGTGCGGGGACCGCTGGCGCGCGCGTACTGCGGCGGCGGCGACCTCGGCGCCTGCCGGGCCGCCCTCCTGAGCACCCTGAAGGAGGCGGCGGCCAAGACGCCCGCCCAGGTCTACCCGGGCGACGAACTGTGCTCGGCGGGCGACCAGTGGTGCGCCGACGCGATCAACCACCGCGCCCTCGGCGGCATCAAGCACGGGAAAATCGGCTGGCAGAACCGGCCGACCTACCAGCAGGTGGTGGAGTTCACCTCGCACCGGTGAGGCACCGGCGGGGCAGGCCCGAGGCGGCGGCGACGCCCCGGTGAGACCCCGGCGGGGCCGGCACGCCTCGAGCGCGCCGGCCCCGCGCCGTCATCAGCGGTACAGCAGGTACTGCGCGCGCGTCCTGCGGAACGCCGCCAGTTCCTCCTGCCAGCCCGCCACCACCTCGTCCGGGTCCGCGCCCGCGTCGATCGCCGTGCGCACCTGGGTGGAGCCGGTCAGCTTGTCGATCCAGTTGTCCGACCGCCAGGCGAAGCCGCTCCACGTCCGCTTCGCGGTCACCAGCAGCGCGATGCCGGTCAGTACCGGGTCGAAGGCGACCCGGTCGTCCACATGGATCTGCACGCCCCCGACGGTCTTGCCCTGCCACTTGGAGAACGTGGGCGCGAAGTACGCCTCCCTGAACCGCACGCCCGGCAGGCCGAGCTCGTTCGCGGCGGCGGCCCAGCGCCCGTCGACGCCCTCCGCGCCCAGCAGCTCGAACGGGCGGGTCGTGCCGCGCCCCTCGGACAGGTTCGTGCCCTCGAACAGGCACGTCCCCGGGTACACGAGGGCCGTCTCGGGCGTCGGCATGTTCGGGCTCGGCGGTACCCACGGCAGCCCGGAGGCGTCGTAGAACTCCGAGCGCTTCCAGCCGGTCATGGTGACCGTCTCCAGCGGCACCGGCTTCGCCAGGAACTCCGCGTTGAACAGCCGGGCCAGCTCGGCCACCGTCATGCCGTGCGCCTGCGAGATCGGCTGCCGTCCGACGAACGTCGCGAACTCCTTGTGCAGCACGGGCCCGTCGGCGGACCGTCCGGTCACCGGGTTCGGCCGGTCCAGCACCACGAAACGCTTGCCGGCGAGCGCAGCCGACTCCATGCAGTCGAACAGGGTCCAGATGTACGTGTAGAAGCGCGCGCCCGCGTCCTGGATGTCGAAGACGACCGTGTCCACGCCGGACGCCGTGAAGACGTCGGCGAGCTTCTGGCCGCTCTTGAGGTACGTGTCGTACACCGGCAGGCCGGTCGCCGGGTCGTCGTAGCGGCCCTCGGAGCCGCCCGCCTGCGCGGTGCCGCGGAAACCGTGCTCGGGCCCGAAGACCGCGGCGAGGTCCACGCGGTCGTCGGCGTGCATGACGTCGACGATGTGCCGCACGTCCCGCGTGATGCCCGTGGGGTTCGTGACCACGCCGACCCGCTGTCCGTCGAGGACCGCGTACCCGTCGGCGACGAGCCTTTCGAAGCCCGTTCGCAGCGGGCGTCCGCCCTCCGGGGCCGCGTGCGCCGCGGAGGCGAGCACTCCGGGCGAGGCCGCCACCGCGGCCGTGGTGGCGAGCAGGCTCCGTCTGGACAGGTTCATCCAATGACCTCCGTGATCGCGGCCGGTGTCGCGGCCGGGCGGTGCTGTGGCCACGCACGCTAGCGCGCGGCAGGCTCCGGCGGAACGGGAAGGAACCCGCGATTGGTCTTTACCACCGGTCTTGACCACTGAGGACGACCGCCGGGTGATCGCCGCGGTGGCCTCCGTGCCGTCCGTGAGCGCGTCGGCCCGCCGCCCGTGAGCAGGGCGCGGCTGCCGGTCGGCGTACGACGGCCCACCCCTTCCCCCACGACATACCGACTGGTTAGTCTGGCGTCGCGGGCGGTCGCCGCCGCGCCGCGTCGGGCCGTGTCGAAGGAGACCGATGGTGGAAGCCGTGCAGGATGCGGGAGTCGTCGTCACCGGTGCGGGAGGCGGCATCGGCGCCGCGCTGGCCCGCCGGTTCGCCGCCACGGGCGCGCGCGTCGTCGTCAACGACCTCGACGCCGACAGGGCGAAGGCCGTCGCCGGAGAGATCGGCGGCATCGCCGTCCCGGGTGACGCCTCGGCGATCGTGAACGACGCCCGTGACGCGCTCGGCGGCACCGTCGACGTGTACTGCGCCAACGCCGGGGTCGGCTCGGGCGGTTCCGAGGCCGCCGACGAGGACGTCTGGGACCTGGCCTGGGACGTCAACGTGATGGCCCACGTCCGCGCGGCCCGGGCCCTGCTGCCCGGCTGGCTGGAACGCGGCAGCGGCCGGTTCGTCTCCACCGTGTCCGCCGCCGGACTGCTCACGATGATCGGCGCCGCCCCCTACAGCGTCACCAAGCACGGCGCGTACGCCTTCGCCGAGTGGCTGTCGCTGACGTACCGGCACCGCGGTCTCAAGGTGCACGCCATCTGCCCGCAGGGAGTGCGCACCGACATGCTGGCCGCCACCGGCACCGCGGGCGACATCGTCCTCAGACCCACCGCGATCGAGCCGGAGGACGTGGCGGACGCCCTGTTCGAGGGCATCGCGGAAGACCGCTTCCTGATCCTGCCGCATCGCGAGGTAGCCGAGTACTACCAGGCCCGCGCCGCCGAACCGGACCGCTGGATCGCCGGCATGAACCGCCTCCAGCGGCAGTGGGAGGCCACCCGGTGACCGCCCCGTCCGGCTCCCCCTACGCCGCCAGGCCCTGGGTGGCCCTGCTCACCGAGGCGCAGCGCGCCCCGGTCGACCCGGCCGACTCCCTGGTGCACGCCCTGCGCGCGTCGGCCGGCCGGGCCGCCGACCGCACCTGTCTCGCCTACTTCGACGGCCGGCTGACGTACCGCGAGGTCGACGCGCTCAGCGACTCCGTCGCCGGCCATCTCGCCGCGCGCGGCCTGCGGCGCGGCGACCGGGTCGCGGTGATGCTGCAGAACTCCCCGCACTTCGTGCTCGCCGTGCTCGGCGCGTGGAAGGCGGGCGCGGTCGTGGTGCCCGTCAACCCGATGTACAAGTCGGGCGAGGTCGCGCACGTCCTGAAGGACGCCGGGGTCACCGCGCTGATCTGCACCGACCGGGCCTGGGACGGCTATCTGCGGGAGAGCGCCGCCGGTTCCCCGGTGCGGATCGCGCTCACCGCCTGCGAGCTGGACTTCCAGACGCGGAACGACGCCCGGCTGCTGGACTTCGTACGCCTGCCGCAGGCCGCCGACGCCGACGATCTCACCGCCGTGGCCCGCGCCGGGCACCGCCCGCCCGAGGACCGCGACCCGGATCCGGACGCCGTCGCGCTGATCAGCTACACCTCGGGCACCAGCGGCACCCCCAAGGGCGCCACCAACACCCACGGCAACATCATGCACAACGCCGAGCGCCAGGCCGTCGGCCTGGCACTGCCCGATCCGCCCGTGTACTTCGCGCTCGCGCCGCTGTTCCACATCACCGGTATGGTCTGCCAGCTCAGTGCCTGCCTGACCGCCGCGGGCACGCTCGTCCTCGCGTACCGCTTCGAGGCGGGTGTCGTCCTCGACGCGTTCGCCGCCCACCGGCCGCACTACACGGTCGGCCCGTCGACCGCGTTCATGGCGCTCGCGGCGCACCCGCGCGCCACCCGCGACCACTTCGCCTCCTTCGCCATGCTCTCCTCCGGCGGCGCCCCGCTGCCCCCGGCGCTGGTGGAGGAGTTCCGCGCGGGCTTCGGGACGTACATCCGCAACGGCTACGGCCTCACCGAGTCCACCGCGACCTGCACCGTCGTACCGCCCCACCTGGAGGCGCCCGTCGACCCGGCCTCCGGCACCCTCGCCGTGGGCGTGCCCGGACCCGACACCGTCGTGCGCATCCTGGACGAGCGGGGCGAGGAGGTGCCCTTCGGGACACCGGGCGAGATCGTCGTGCGCGGGCCGCAGATCGTACCCGGCTACTGGCACCGCCCCGACGCCACCGCCGAGACCTTCCCCGGCGGGGAACTGCGCACCGGCGACATCGGGTTCATGGACGGACAGGGCTGGCTGTACGTCGTGGACCGCAAGAAGGACATGATCAACGCGTCCGGCTTCAAGGTCTGGCCGCGCGAGGTGGAGGACATCCTCTACACGCATCCCGCGGTCCGCGAGGTGGCCGTCGTCGGCGTGCCCGACGGCTACCGGGGTGAGACGGTCAAGGCGTACATCAGCCTCCGCCCGGGTGCCGACGCCGACCCAGGTGAACTCGCGGCGTACTGCAAGGAGAGACTGGCCGCCTACAAGTACCCGCGCCAGGTGGAGATCCTGGCCGACTTGCCGAAGACGGCGAGTGGGAAGATCCTCCGCCGGGAACTGCGTTCCCACGCGCACGGCAACCGACAGCGACACGGAAGGCAGGTGGCGGCAGTGCCCAGGACGACGGACGGGGACGGCACTCCGGTGCCGCAGCGGCTCCTGGCCGCCGCCACCCGGCTCTTCGCCGAGCAGGGATACGACCGCACCTCGGTGCAGGAGATCGTCGAAGCGGCAGGCGTCACCAAGGGGGCGCTCTACCACTACTTCGGCTCCAAGGACGACCTCCTGCACGAGGTGTACGCGCGCGTGCTGCGCGTCCAGCAGGAGCGGCTCGACGCCGTCGCGGACGCCGACGAACCGGTGGAGAAGCGCGTCAGGGACGCCGCCGCCGACGTCGTCGTCACCACCATCGAGAACCTGGACGACGCGTCCATCTTCTTCCGCTCGATGCACCACCTGAGCCCGGAGAAGAACAAGCAGGTGCGCGCCGAGCGCCGGCGCTACCACGAACGCTTCCGCGCGCTCATCGAGGAGGGCCAGGAGACCGGCGTCTTCTCGAGGGCGACCCCGGCCGACCTGGTCGTCGACTACCACTTCGGCTCGGTCCACCACCTGTCGACCTGGTACCGCCCCGACGGACCGCTCGGCCCGCGCGAGGTGGCCGACCACCTGGCCGACCTGCTGCTGCGCGCGCTGCGGCCCTGACGGACCGTCGCACGTACCGAAGGGGCGGCAGCCGCGCGGCTGCCGCCCCGCGACCCGCGTCAGGGGACGGCAGCCCAGCGGCCGCCGCCCCCGGGCCCCGTCAGGCGTACTTCCGCAGCTCCCGCCGAGCCAGCGAGCGCTGGTGCACCTCGTCCGGGCCGTCCGCGATCATCAGCGTCCGGGCGCCCGCGTACAGCTCCGCCAGCGGGAAGTCCTGGCCGACACCGCCCGCGCCGTGCAACTGGATCGCCCGGTCGACGATGTCGACGACGGCACGCGGAGTGGCGATCTTGATGGCCTGGATCTCGGCGTGCGCGCCCCGGTTCCCGACCGTGTCCATCAGCCAGGCCGTCTTCAGCACCAGCAGCCTGAGCTGCTCCACCGTCACGCGCGCGTCCGCGATCCAGTTCTGCACGACGCCCTGGTTCGCCAGGGGCTTGCCGAAGGCCTCGCGGGACACCGCCCGGCGGCACATCAGCTCGATCGCCCGCTCGGCCATGCCGATCAACCGCATGCAGTGGTGGATGCGGCCGGGGCCCAGGCGGGCCTGCGCGATGGCGAAGCCGCCGCCCTCCTCGCCGATCAGGTTGGCGACCGGCACGCGCGCGTGGTCGAAGACCACCTCGGCGTGGCCGCCGTGCCAGTGGTCCTCGTAGCCGAAGACCTGCATGGCGCGCCGGACCGTGACGCCCGGGGTGTCGCGCGGGACCAGCACCATGGACTGCTGGCGGCGGATGTCCGGTCCGCCCGGGTCGGTCTTGCCCATCACGATGAAGATCGCGCAGTCCGGGTTCATCGCGCCGGAGATGTACCACTTGCGGCCCGTGATGACGTACTCGTCGCCGTCCCGCTCGATGTGCGTCGTGATGTTCGTGGCGTCCGAGGAGGCCACCTCCGGCTCGGTCATCGCGAACGCCGAACGGATCTCCCCCGCCAGCAGCGGCTCCAGCCACTGCTTCTTCTGCGCCTCGTCGCCGAACTGGGCCAGCACCTCCATGTTCCCGGTGTCGGGCGCGGCGCAGTTGGTGGCGGTCGGCGCGAGCTGCGGGGAGCGGCCGGTGATCTCGGCGAGCGGCGCGTACTGGAGGTTGGTGAGGCCGGCGCCGTACTCGGCGTCCGGCAGGAACAGGTTCCACAGGCCCTGCCGCTTCGCCTCCGCCTTCAGGTCCTCCACCACCGCCGGCGTGTCCCACGGCGAGGCCAGCCCGGCCCGTTGCTCGTGCGCGACGGACTCGGCGGGGCGGACGTGCTCCTCCATGAAGGCGAGAAGCTTGGCGCGCAGCTCCTCCGTGCGCGCGTCGAACGCGAAGTCCATGCCTGTCAGCCTTCCTGAAGAGTGGTCAGTCCGTGCTCGATGAAGACCGGCACCAGGTCGCCGATGCGGTCGAAGCCCCCGCCGACGGTCCGGCCGAGGGTGTACCGGTAGTGGATGCCCTCCAGGATCACGGCGAGCTTGAACCACGCGAACGCCGTGTACCAGGACACCGCCGACACGTCCCGCCCGGAGCGGGCGGCGTACCGCTCGATCAGCTCGGCGGGGCCGGGGTGCCCCGGAGCCCTGGAGGTGGTCGACACGGGGGAGTGCGGCACGTCGAGCGGGCTGCTGTACATCACCAGCAGTCCCAGGTCGGTGAGCGGGTCGCCGAGCGTCGACATCTCCCAGTCGAGAATCGCCCTGATGCCGTCGTCGTCGCCGATCAGCACGTTGTCGAGCCGGTAGTCGCCGTGGACGACGGTCGCGGCGGGCGAGCCGGGCAGCTCCCGGCCGAGCGCCGAGTGCAGCTCGTCGATGCCGGGCAGGTCGCGGTTGCGGGAGGCGTCCAGCTGCTTGCCCCAGCGGCGCAGCTGGCGGTCCAGGAAACCCTCGGGCCGGCCGAAGTCCCCGAGTCCGACGTCGGCGGGGTCCACGGCGTGCAGCTCCACCAGCGTGTCCACGAGGGCCAGCACCGCGCCCCGGGTGCGCTCGGGGCCGAGCGGGGCGAGCTGCTCGGCCGTGCGGTACGGCGTGCCCTCCACGAACTCCATGACGTAGAAGGGCGCCCCGAGCACCTCGTCGTCCTCGCACAGCAGCACCGGGCGCGGCACGGGCACGTTCGTCGGGTGCAGTGCGCTGATCACCCGGTGCTCGCGCTTCATGTCGTGCGCGGTGGCCAGGACATGGCCGAGCGGCGGCCGGCGCACGACCCAGGTGCCGGTGCCGTCGGAGACCGCGTAGGTGAGGTTCGAACGTCCGCCCTCGATCAGCCGGCCGGACAAGGGGCCTTCCACCAGACCGGGGCGCTCGCGGTCGAGCAGGGCGCGCAGCCGGTCGAGGTCGAGTCCGGGCGGGTGGTCGGGGCTCATCGTCGCTCCTACGGGCAGGCGAACAGGACGCGATCCATGATGCCGACCGGTCGGTATGCCGTCCAGTGGGGGGACCCGACGTGATCGGAGCCACGATAGGCCGACGGCTCCCGGCCGGGGGAGTGGGAGGAGCTGCCCGGAAGGGGTGCGAGGGCTGCCGCCTCAGTCGCGCAAACGGCGCATCACGCGTCATTCGGCTTGCGCGGCGTGCCGGTACCCCGGAGGGTCGGACGCATGAAGGCGATCAGCTACTCCCGCTACGGCGGCCCCGGCGTGCTCGAGTACGGCGATGTCCGCGACCCGCGGGTGGGCCCCGACTCGGTGCTGGTGAAGGTGCGCGCGGCAGCCGTCAACCCCGTCGACTGGAAATGCCGCGAGGGGTACCTCGACGGCATCCTGGAGCCCGTCTTCCCGGTCGTGCCCGGCTGGGACCTCTCCGGCGTCGTCGTGCAACCGGGCCCCGCCGTCTCGGAATACGCCGTCGGGGACGAGATCATCGGGTACGTGCGCGAGGACTTCCTGTCCCGCGGCACCTTCGCCGAGTACGTCGCCGCGCCCGTGCGCACCCTCGCCCGCAAGCCGCGCACGCTGTCCTTCGAGGAGGCGGCCGGACTGCCCCTGGCCGGGCTGACCGCCTATCAGACGCTCGTCAAGGTGCTCCAGGTCAAGCGGGGGGAGACCGTGCTGGTGCACGCGGCGGCGGGCGGTGTCGGCTCCGTCGCCGTCCAGCTGGCCCAGCACCTGGGTGCCCGGCCCATCGGCACCGCGAGCGAGCGCAACCACGACTTCGTGCGCTCGCTCGGCGCCGAACCGGTGGCCTACGGCGACGGGCTCGCCGAGCGGGTGCGGGGGCTGGCGCCCGAGGGCGTGGACGCCGTGCTCGACACGGTCGGCGGTGACACGACGAAGGCGTCCGCGAACCTCCTCGCCCCCGAGGGCAGGCTGGCCTCCATCGCCGACCCGGACGTCGTCGACTACGGCGGCCGCTACTACTTCGTGCGCCCCGACGCCGCCGACCTGCTGCGCCTGTCCGAACTGGCGGAACAGGGCGTGGTGAGCGTCCACGTCTCGGAAACCTTCCCGCTGGCCCGCGCGGCCGACGCCCACCGCCTGAACGAGGAGGGCCGCACCCGCGGCAAGATCGTGATCACGGTGGACTGGGAGGCGTAGCCCGGGCCCCGGCAGCGTGCCGACGGGCGGCGGGGAAGCCGCGGAACGGGCCGGGAACGGTGCACGGGACCGACGAGCGGACCTGGGGCAGGGCCGATGGCGGCCCGTCAGACGACCAGCGCCGCCCCGCACACCGCCAGCGCCACCGTGCACAGCACGGCCGCCGTCGCGTGGCGCGGGCTCATCGCCCCCGGTCCGGCGCCGGGGGCCGCGAGCGTGGCGATGCGCCGCTGGGCCAGCAGCAGGAAACCCAGCCACAGGACACCGACCAGCGCCGTGACGGCGACCCGCCCGGGCGCCGCCCCGCCGTGCAGCGCGGTCCGCGCGGCGAGTACGACGGACACGGTGCCCGACAGCGTCGTACGCCGCCACGCCAGCCGTGTCCGCTCCGGCTGGAGTCCCGGGTCCCGGCCCGCAACGGCCGCCAGCCCGCCGCTCATCCGTTCCCCCCGGCCGGTACGGCCACCCTCCTCGCGACGGCCCCGCCGCTCACCCGTTCCACCCGGCGAGCACGACCACCACCATGGCGATCGCGACCACCGCGACGACCAGGCTCAGCAGCGCGGGGAAGCGCGACACAGGCAGATCCTCGCCGCGCCGCATCGCCCGCTCGCAGCGCACCCAGTGGTTCACCGCCCGCAGGGAGCACAGCGCGCCCGCCGCGAGGAGCGCCAGCGCGAGCCCGACCCGCCAGCCCCAGCGCAGGTCCGGCAGGAACTGGTCCACGGCGAAGCCGCCGCCGAGCAGCGCCAGCGCGGTGCGCAGCCACGCCAGGAACGTGCGCTCGTTGGCGAGCGAGAAGCGGTAGTCCGGGGTCCCGCCCTCCTCGCGGATCCGGCCGGGCGCGAACCACAGGCGGACGTTCCGTGCGAATCCGATCACGCGCGCGACACTACCCGCCCGCCCGGAAGGCCTTCAGGCGCTCGTAGGCGGCGAGCCCGTCCGGCACCCACTCCCACTCGCCGAGACGCCGCTCCACCTCCGCCTCGGGCAGGAAGGCGTGCCAGGCGACCTCCTCGGCCTGTGGCCGCACCGGCAGTTCGCAGCGGACCTCGTACACCGCGGACCACCAACTCCCCCCGCCGTCGTCCTCGTACAGGAAGGTGAACAGGAAGTCGGGCCGGGGCAGTCCGGTGACGCCCAGTTCCTCCTCGGCCTCCCGCAGGGCGGCCTCGTCGTAGGTCTCGCCCGCGCCGACCACACCGCCGACGAACATGTCGTACAGGGAGGGGAACGCCAGCTTGGTCGCGGTGCGGCGGTGCACGAAGACGCGGCCCTCGGCGTCCCGGACGTGGACGAACGCGCAGCGGTGGCGCAGGCCGCGGGCATACACCTCGCCGCGCGGCGACCGGCCCACGACCCGGTCGTGCTCGTCGACGATGTCGAGAATCTCGTCAGCAGCGCTCATGACGCCATCCAAGCAGCCGCCGCACCGCGCCGCCCCCACCGCCGCCGCCCCGCCGAGGCCCCCCACGCGCGCCGCACCGGTGAGCCCTCCAGCGGTGGGCGGACCCGGTCCCCGCCCCCGGTCGGCCACGCCCGGGGCAGGGATCTCGGAGGGACGCTCCGAACCCCTGACCGACGGGTGTGATACGGCTGATTCGCGACGGTCGTAGCCTCTTCGTACAGCCGTCACGTACCGTCCAGTCAGTTCAGAAAGCCGCAGTTCACCGTGAATTGACGCGTGTAAGGGGAGGGCGGCTCTTGACGCCGAGGTCGGGCGGCCGGTTTGCTGTGTGCGATCAGTCCCTGGCCAGCCGATAGACCGACGCCGTCGCGTCGTGTGAGGAAGTCCCGCGGTGTCCCCACCTCCGCCTCCCCTGGGTCGCAGCCGCAAACGCGCGGCCCAGTCCTTCGACGAGGCCCTCGACGACGCCGAACTCGCCGCAGCACGCACCGAGCTGGCACAGGGGCGCTGGCAGTCCATCCGCACCCTGCTGGTGGACACCGGAGACGACTGGGACCGCCGCGGCCACCGCGTCACCGTCCTCGCCCGCGAGCAGTACTGCGCCGCGTGGGCCCGTGAATGGCTGCTCGCCGAACCGGACTCCGCCGACGCCACCGTCCTGCTCGCCCTCGCCCAGGTCCGGCGCGCGCTGCGCGGCAAGCAGAAGCCGGACCGCGCCCGTGAGGCCTGCCAGAAGGCCGCCGCCCTCGCGCCCGCCGACCCCACACCCTGGCTCGGCCTGCTCATGCTCGAACGGTCCCTGGGCGAGGACCATGAGGTGGTCCGCACCTTCGAGCACGTCCGGGCCCGGTACGCCGACCACCACCACGCCCACCACCTGATGGTCGCCCGGCTCGCCGAACGCCACCCGGACGTCGACCCGTTGCACGAGGTCTACGACTTCTCCAGCTGGGCCGCCGAACAGGCCCCCGCCGACTCGCCGCTCGCGATCCTGCCGGTCATCGCGCACGCCGAGCGCTACCGCGTGCTGGCCGCCGCGGGGCACGAGCCCGCCGACCCGGCCGCCTCCGCCCACTGGACCGGCCGCCGCGCCCGGCTGGTGATGAAGTGCGCCTTCGACTGGTGGCTGGAGTGGGAACACGAGGACCACCCGCGCCGCCTGATCGACCTCAACTACCTCGCCCACGCCAAGGTCTGCGAGGGGCGCGGCGCCGAGGCCGCCGCGCTGTTCCTGCGCATCGCGGAGCACTCCACCGCCGCCCCCTGGTCGTACCCCGACCGCGATCCGTACACCGCCTTTCGTGCCGCGCGCGACAACGCGCTCGGCACGATGTAGCACGACCCGTACGACGAGCCACCCCGAAAGGACGAGTCCGCGATGACGACGGGCAGTAGTACGAGCAGAAACACGAGCACGAGCTCCGCGGCCGGCGGCGGCATCAGCACCTTCAAGGGCCAGGACCGTGCCCTGCGCGCCGACCGCCTCGGCACCGTCGGCCTGCTGCTGTCCGTGCTCGCCGCGACCGCCCCCCTCATGGTCGTTGCGGGTGTCATGCCCACGACTTTCGGTGTGATGGGGATCGTCGGGCAGCCCCTGCTGTTCGTCATCCTCGCCGCCGTCCTGGCCCTGTTCAGCGTCGGCTACGCCGAGATGAGCCGCCACGTCCACAACGCCGGCGCCTTCTACGCGTACATCTCCCGCGGCCTCGGCGGCACCGCGGGTGCGGGCGCCGCCATGGTGGCCCTCGTCGCCTACAACGCCTTCCAGGTCGGCATCTACGGCATCTTCGGCTTCGAGGTCTCCGGCCTGTTCGCCAGTTACCTGGACATCGAACTCGCCTGGTGGATACCGGCGCTGCTGGCCGTCCTCCTGGTCGGCGGCCTCGGCTGGCTGAAGATCGACCTCAACGCGCGCGTGCTCGGCGTACTGCTGATCATCGAGGTCCTCCTCGTCGTCATCTTCGACATCGCTGCCATCGGCGGCCCCGGCAAAGAAGGGCTGTCCCTGCAGGCCTTCAACCCGGACACCCTCGGCAGCGCCGGCATCGGCACCGCCCTGTGCTTCTGCATCGCCGGCTTCGTCGGCTTCGAACAGGCGCCCGTCTACGCCGAGGAGACCAGCCGCCCGCACGTCCTGGTGCCGCGCGTGATGTTCCTGGCCATCGGCGGCATCGCCGTCTTCTACACGGTCAGCTGCTGGGCGCTCACCGTCGTCACCGGCCCCTCCGCGATTGTCGGCACGGCGGGCAGGCAGAGCGCCGGACTGCTGTTCTTCCTCACGGAGGACCTGCTGGGAGAAACGTTCACGGACGTCCTGCACGTGCTGTTCGTGACCGGCATGTTCGCCGCCATGCTCAGCTTCCACAACGTTGTCGCCCGGTACGCCTTCGCCATGGGCCGCGAGGGCCTGCTGCCCACCGCCTTCGGCCGCACCAGCAGTGTGAGCGGTGCCCCCGCCACCGGCTCCATGCTCCAGACCGCCGTCTCGCTGCTGATCGTCGCCGTCTTCGCCCTCACCGACGACAAGCCGACCGGCGACCCGACCGCGCCGATCCTGCACCTGTTCACCTGGACCGGCAACATCGGCGCGCTCGGCGTCACCCTCCTGATGGCCGTCGCCTCGGTGTCCGTCGTCGTGTTCTTCGTCCGCCGCGGCGCTGCCGCCGCCCAGTTCTGGCGGCTGGCCGCCTCCGGCCTCGCCACCGTCGCGCTCGCCGTCATCATCGGCTACACCATCAAGGACTTCGACATCCTCGTCGGCGCCGGCGCCGACTCGCAGCTCGACTGGATGCTGCCCTGCATCATCGCCCTCGCCCTCGTCGTGGGCGTCGTACAGGGCATGGTCATGCGCTCCCGCAACCCCGAGGCGCACGCCCGCATCGGCCTCGGCAACGAGGCGTTCCAGCTGGAGAAGGCCTCCGAGACCCGGTCGTAGCCCGCCCGCCGTGCCCGCCGCCCCCCGGCACGGCGCCGTCGCACGGAACCGGACGAGCACCCGCGGACCCTGGCCCCGGCCGGCCGCGGGTGCTCGCACGACCGGCCCCGACGGCCGGTACATCGGCAGGTCCCCGGCCGCACCCGGGGAGCCCGCCCCGGCACGCGGACCGGCTCGGTACGCCGCGAGCGGGCCGAGCGCGGGCACCCACCGCGGCGCCCCTGACAGCCGTACGGAGGAGAGCTCGGCCCGGACAGGCGCACGGGAACCCGCTGCCGGGGGAACGCGGGAGAGCCCGGCACCGGGGGAGGCGGTGCCGGGCTCTGGGGGATGCGGCCGCTAGATGACCAGCGACAACAGCAGCACGAGGCCACCGGCGACGACCGAGATGATCGTCTCCATCACCGACCAGGTCTTGACCGTCTGGCCGACGTCCAGCCCGAAGTACTCCTTCACCAGCCAGAAACCGGCGTCGTTGACGTGGCTGAAGAACAGCGAGCCGGCACCGATCGCGAGGACCAGCAGAGCGGAGTGCGTGGTCGACATGTCGGCCGCGAGCGGTGCGACCAGACCCGCCGCCGAGACCGTCGCGACGGTCGCCGAACCGGTCGCCAGCCGGATCGCCACCGCGATCAGCCAGGCCAGCAGCAGCGCCGGGATCGACCAGTCCTCGGAGATGTCCAGCACCATCCGGCCCACACCGCAGTCGATCAACGTCTGCTTGAACCCGCCGCCCGCGCCGACGATCAGCAGGATGCCCGCGATCGGGGCGAGGCCCTTCTCGACCATCCCGGAGACCCGCTCCTTGGAGAAGCCGGCGGGCCGGGTGAGCGTGAAGATGCCGACCAGCACGGCGGCCAGCAGCGCGATCAGCGGCGAGCCGATCACGTCGAAGACACGCTGCACGGTGTTCCCGGGATCGTCGACGACGATGTCGACCAGCGCCTTGGCGAGCATCAGCACGACCGGCAGCAGGATCGTCGCCAGCGTCGCGCCGAAGCTCGGGCGCTTCTTCAGGTTCTCCGAGGCGCGCTGCGGAATCATCCGGTCCGGCGCCGGGACGTCGACCCAGCGGGCCGCGAAGCGCGAGAACAGCGGACCGGCGATGATCACGGTCGGGATGGCGACCAGCACGCCGAGGGCCAGCGTCACACCGAGGTTGGCGTCGACCGCGTCGATCGCGACGAGCGGACCGGGGTGCGGGGGCACCAGCCCGTGCATGACGGACAGACCCGCCAGCGCCGGGATGCCGATGCGCATCAACGAGTAGTTGCCCCGCTTGGCGACCATCAGCACCACCGGGATCAGCAGCACGACGCCGACCTCGAAGAACAGCGGCAGCCCGATCACCGACGCGATCAGCACCATCGCCCACGGCAGGGAACGTCCGCCCGCCCTGTCGAGGATCGTGTCGACGACCTGGTCGGCGCCGCCGGAGTCCGCGAGCATCTTCCCGAGGACCGCGCCCAGCGCGATCAGCACGCCCACGCCCGCCACCGTGCTGCCGAGGCCGGTGGTGAAGCTGGTGATGGCCTTGTCCAGCGGCGCTCCGGCGAAGGCGCCCAGTGCCAGCGACCCGATGGTCAGCGACAGGAAGGCATGCAGCTTGAACTTGGTGATGAGCAGGACGATGACGGCGATCCCCGCCAGCACGGCGATGCCCAGCTGGGCATGGCCCGCGCTGGTTATGGGCTCGACGGGGTCCGCTGCCAGCATCTCGACGCTGAGTCTGGTCACGGTGGGCTTCCTTGGGGTTGGGGGAGAGGGGAGACCGGGACGTGCGGGACGCCCCGGACGGGGATCACTGCGCCGGCGCGGCGAGTCCGCCCAGGGCCCGCGCGGCCCGTTCGGCGATCTCTTCCGGTCTGCCGGTCACCTCCACGGCGACGCCCGCCTCGTCCCGCCCCAGCGGCTGGAGCGTGGCGAACTGGGAGTCGAGCAGTGCCGTGGGCATGAAGTGACCCTGTCGCTGTGACATCCGCTCCTCGATGAGCGACCGGTCGCCCGTGAGGTGCACGAAGACGACGCCGGGCGCGGCAGCCCGCAGCCGGTCGCGGTACGACCGTTTCAGCGCCGAACAGCTCACCACCCCGCCGAGCCCGGACCGGTCCTGCGCCCAGTCGCCGATGGCGTCGAGCCAGGGACCGCGGTCCTCGTCGGTCAGCGGAGTACCGGCCGTCATCTTGGCGATGTTGGCCTGCGGGTGGAAGTCGTCGCCCTCGGCGTACGGGACGCCGAGCCGGGCGGCGAGCAACGGGCCGATGGTGGTCTTGCCGGTGCCCGCGACGCCCATCACCACGACGACATGGGGGGTGTTCATCACTGCCTCGCTGTCTGATGTCTCCGTCGACACATGATGTCGAGCGACACTGAAGCCCATTAGGTACGACGAATTCAAGACCCTGTGACGCATAAGTCTGACTTTTTGTTTCCGTGATCCGGACCGTACGCTGAGTGCATGAGCGCACCGGGCCGGGGCCTGCACGGCCATGTACTGGACACCCTCGGTCCCGAAATCGCCGGGGGTGAATACCCGCCGGGCAGTGTGCTGCGGACCGATGAGCTCGCACAGCGTTTCGACGTCTCACGCTCGGTCATGCGCGAGGCGGTCCGGGTGCTCGAATCGATGCACCTCGTGGAGTCCCGCCGCCGCGTCGGCGTCACGGTGCGCGCCAAGTCCCAGTGGAACGTCTACGACCCGCAGGTCATCCGCTGGCGCCTGGCCGGCGCCGACCGCCCCCACCAGCTGCGCTCCCTCACGGTGCTGCGCTCCGCCGTCGAACCGGTCGCCGCGGGCCTCGCCGCCCAGCACGCCACGGCCGCCCAGTGCGCCGAGCTCACCGAGTGCGCCCTCGGCATGGTCGCCAACTCGCGCGGCCACCGGCTGGAGGGCTATCTCTTCCACGACGTCGCCTTCCACCGGGTGATCCTCACCGCCTCCGGCAACGAGATGTTCGCCCGCCTCGGTGACGTCGTCGCCGAGGTCCTGGCCGGCCGCACCCACCACGCCGTGATGTTCGACGACCCCGACCCGGCCGCCGTCACCCTGCACGTCCAGGTCGCCGAGGCCGTCCGTGAGGGCGACGCGGAACGCGCGGAACAACTGACCCGCGAGATCACGACGGGCGCCCTCCAGGAACTGGACATCCTGGCGCCCTGACGGGGACTGGCTGGCTAGCTCAGGAACTCCCCGTCGACGTACACCCACGCCCCGTCGACCCGCTCGAACCGGCTCCGCTCGTGCAGCGAGCCACCCCGGAACGACGCCCGGAAGGTCACGGACCCGGTGCTGTGAAAGGCGGACCCGTCCGCAGCGTCGAGGATCTCCAGCCCGGTCCACCGCATCCCCGGATCCAGGTCGAGCCGCGCGGGCCGCGTCCGCGGATGCCAGGTCCGCAGCAGATAGCCGGCGTCCAGCCGTACGAAGGCCGCGTACCGCGACCGCATCAGCGCCTGCGCGGTCGGCGCGGCCGAGGCCCCATGGTGAAACCGCCCGCAGCACGCCTCGTACGTCTCGGGCAGCCCGCACGGGCAGGAACGCGTCGCCATGGTCACCCCTGCAGAGAACGTCCGGACAAACGCGTGAGGGCCGCGACCTCGCGGTCGCGGCCCTCACGCTTCGTGTGTCCGAGGGGGGACTTGAACCCCCACGCCCGATAAAGGGCACTAGCACCTCAAGCTAGCGCGTCTGCCATTCCGCCACCCGGACAAGGTGTTCGTCGCGCGGGTTTCCCTCGCGGCGACAGAGAAAACATTACCAGGCTTTCGGAGGCGGCCGATCACCCCCGCCTGCGCGTGAACGGCGTGCGACGGGCCGGGAGCGGTCTTGGGCAGGGCGGCCCGGAGGTGGAGGATGAGGGGGACCGACCAGCAGTGACAGTGGGAGGAAGCACGTGAGTGAGACGGACCCGGCCAAGGGCGTCACCGGTGAGGACGAGGTCGTGGACCTCTGCCGCGAGCTGATCCGGATCGACACCAGCAACTACGGCGACCACTCCGGCCCCGGCGAGCGCAAGGCCGCCGAGTACGTCGCCGAGAAACTCGCCGAGGTGGGACTCGACCCCAGAATCATCGAGTCGCACCCCGGACGCGCCTCCACGGTGGCCCGCATCGAGGGGGAGGACCCGTCCCGGCCCGCGCTGCTCATCCACGGCCACACCGACGTCGTCCCGGCCAACGCCGACGACTGGACGCACCACCCCTTCTCCGGCGAGATCGCCGACGGATGCGTGTGGGGACGTGGCGCCGTCGACATGAAGGACATGGACGCGATGACCCTCGCGGTCGTCCGCGACCGGCTGCGCAGCGGCCGCAAGCCCCCGCGGGACATCGTCCTCGCCTTCCTCGCCGACGAGGAGGCCGGCGGCACGTACGGCGCCAAGCACCTCGTCCACCGGCACCCGGAGCTGTTCGAGGGCGTCACCGAGGCAATCGGCGAGGTCGGCGGCTTCTCCTTCACCGTCAACGAGAAGCTGCGCCTCTACCTCGTCGAGACCGCCGAGAAGGGCATGCACTGGATGCGGCTCACCGTCGACGGCACGGCCGGGCACGGCTCCATGACCAACGACGACAACGCCATCACCGAGCTGTGCCAGGCGGTCGCCCGCGTCGGTGGGCACAAGTGGCCGATCCGCGTCACCAAGACCGTACGGGCCTTCCTGGACGAGCTGTCCGACGCGCTCGGCACCGAGCTCGATCCCGAGAACATGGACGACACCCTCGCCAAGCTCGGCGGCATCGCCCGCATGATCGGCACGACGCTGCGCAACTCGGCCGCGCCCACCATGCTCGGCGCCGGCTACAAGGTCAACGTCATCCCCGGCCAGGCCACCGCCCACGTCGACGGCCGCTTCCTGCCGGGCTACGAGGAGGAGTTCCTGGCCGACCTCGACCGGATCCTCGGCCCGCGTGTCAGGCGGGAGGACGTGCACGCCGACAAGGCGCTGGAGACCGACTTCGACGGACGGCTCGTCGATGCCATGCAGACCGCGCTGCGCGCCGAGGACCCGATCGCTCGGGCCGTGCCGTACATGCTGTCCGGCGGTACCGATGCCAAGTCCTTCGACGACCTCGGCATCCGCTGCTTCGGGTTCGCTCCGCTGAAGCTGCCGCCGGAGCTGGACTTCGCCGGAATGTTCCACGGCGTGGACGAGCGAGTGCCGGTGGAGGGCCTGAAGTTCGGCGTGCGGGTCCTCGACCGATTCCTCGACGCGTCCTGATCCCGGCGCCTCCCCGACGTCAATTCACGGGTGACTCCTACCGGAAAGAGTGAATACGACCATAGGTTCGTAGCCTCATCAAAGCCTCCTCGTTACTGGTGGTGCGGGCCGCATTTTTGAGGTCGCATTGCCAACTAGGAGGAATAGTGATCAAGAAGATCGTTGCCGTTGCCGCCGCCACGGGTGGTCTGGTTCTGGCCGGCGCGGGCATGGCCGCCGCCGACGCGGGCGCCCAGGGTGCCGCCGTGCACTCCCCGGGTGTGGCGTCCGGCAATGTTGTCCAGGTTCCCATCCACGTGCCGGTCAACGTCTGCGGCAACACGGTCACCGTGATCGGTCTGCTGAACCCGGCCTTCGGCAACACCTGCGTCAACGCCTGACGCCGACCCGCACAGGGCATCGACACGGTCGGCCCTGGAGCGCGCTCCGTGCGCTCCGGGGCCGACCGGTCTTTTCGCGGTGACGCCGCGAAGCACATGGAGATCCGGGGATTTCGGGGAAATTCCAGTCCAGCGTGAAAGCAGGAATTCAAGAAAATGCGACAGGTCACCCGTAAGGGCCTCATGACGGTAGCGGCGGCGACGGGCGTGCTCGCCGGAATGGGCGGCATCGCCCACGCCGACTCGGGGGCGCTCGCGAGCAGCTCGGGGTCGCCGGGCGTACTGTCCGGCAACTCGGTGTCCGCGCCGGTGCACGTGCCGGTCAACGTCTGCGGCAACACCGTCAACGTCATCGGCGTGCTCAACCCGGCGATGGGCAACTCCTGCGCCAACGGCAGTGGCCCGGCCGGCGGTTCGGACAGCGGCGACCACGGTGACGGCGGCTCGTCCGAGAACGGATCGGGCGGCGGGGGCTCGCAGGCTGGTGGCGGCACCGCCGACTCGCCGGGCGTCGGTTCCGGCAACAACGTCCAGGTGCCGGTCGACGTGCCGGTGAACGTGTGCGGCAACTCGGTCGACGTCGCGGGCGCCTTCAACCCGTCCACGGGCAACAGCTGCGCGAACGGTTCGGGCACTTCCACCACTCCGCCCGGCGGCTCCGAGACGCCCTCGACCGGGACGCCCGATGAGCACGGCAACCCGGACGAGCCCGGCACTCCGGACCACCCCGGCAACCCGGAGGAGCCCGGCACGCCGGACACCCCGGGTACCAACCACCCGGGTGCGCAGACCGTCACGCAGCCCCACGGTGTCGAGCAGCTCGCGCAGACCGGTTCCGGTCTGCCGCTCGGCGTCGCCCTGCCGGTGGGCGCGGGCGCGCTGCTCGCGGGCACGGTGCTGTACCGCAAGTCGCGCGCGACGGCGTAGACGGGCGGCAGAGCGGGTCCCGCATCGCCGGGACCCGCTCTCCTTTTGCCGCTTTCGCGCCTTTCGCCGCCTTTTTGGCTTCTGTTCGTCCCGTGCGTGTCCGTCTCACCAGGTGGCACGGACCTGGCGGATGATCCGTCGTCGCAGTCGGACCCTGCGGCTGCCGTCGCGGAGCAGGCTCAGACGGTACAACTCCCAGTGTCCGTACTCGGCGTGGTCGGTCAGCAGACGCGTCGTCTCCTTGCGGGAGACCCCGCGCGGCAGGTACACGTCGACAAATTCGTATTCCGGCATCGCATCTATTGTGCGTCCAGCCGCCCGGTACGGATAGCGTCTGCCGTATGTCTGATGCTGCGCAGCCCACCGCTGCCGAGGTACGCGCCGCCGCCGAGGCGGTCAAGACCGCGCTCGACCGCCACCTGGCCGCGGTCGAACGCCGGTCGGGTGAGGACGACCCCGCCGTCTACGAGGCGTTCAACGAGCTCGCCGCGGCCGCCGAGGCGTACGACGAGCTGCTCTACGACCGTCACGACGAGGTCACGCCCTTCGAGATCCCCGGTACGGACGACACGCTGCCGCCGTACACGGGCCCCGAGGAGCCGAACGCGCTGAGCGTGCTGATCCGCCGTGACTACACCGTGGCCGAGCCGCAGCGGCTGCGGGCGCAGGCCCAGCGGATCGAGGCGGCGGACGACGAAAGCGGTGCGGAGGTCTCGGGCACCGTCCACGGGGCGCTGGGCATTCTGTTCGGGGAGTTCGAACCGGACGAGATCGCCTCCCGGCACAAGGAGTTCGGTCTGGAGGAGGGCGACTCCACGCTCTGGGTGACGGCCGCCGACGAACCGGCCGACGCGGGCGAGTGGCTGGAGGCGCCGTTCGAGCAGGTCGACGCGCAGCACGTGGTGTGCCGCTTCGACGTCAGCGCGGTGTTCGACGACGACATCGACGATGACGAGGACGAGGACGACGGCATTGAGGACGAGGCCGACGTACTCGACGAGGACGACGATCTCGAGCCGCTCGACTCGGACCGGTAGCCGGTAGCGGCAGGCGTGTGACCGGTGCCCGCCCACGGTCACGGTGACGGCGGCGGCCGCGGGGTCCCCTCCCGTGACCGCCGCCGTTTCCGTACGGTCCCGTTGCCCGGGGGTCAGTTCGTGGTCGGGATCTGCGGGGTCAGCAGCGCCGGCAACCGGGTCGTGCGGGGCTTCGCCGGGATCTCGGCGACGGCTCGGGGCAGGGCCTGCTCCACGCCGTGCACCACGGACAGGTGGCGGTCGGCTCGGCTGAACGCCGTGTAGACCCAGGGCCGGCTCAGCGCCTGCGCGGCGTCGCCCGGCAGCACCACGACCACCGCGGGCCAGCGGACGCCCACCGCCTGGTGCGCGGTCAGCGCCCACCCGTGACGTACGGTCCGGTCCACCCGCTCCTTCGCCACGACGACGGCCTCGCCGGCGCACGACAGGTGCAGCCCGTCGGCGTCGGCCTTCACCACGCGGCCCGGCAGCGTACGGCCCGGAGCGGGGGAGTAGGCGATGCGGTCGCCGGGGTCGAAGCCGCCGAAGCGGCCCGGACCCGGGTTGAGGCGTTCTTTCAGCGCCGCGTTCAGGGCGCGCGTGCCGACCGCGCCGCCGTGCCCCGGTGTGATCACCTGCGTTTCCTCCGCCGGGACGCCGATCGCCCGCGGTACCGAGTCCGCGACGAGCTGCACCGTCCGGTGCACGGCCTCGCCCGCGTCCCGCACCGGCACGATCACGACCTCCTTGCCGGGCGCGTCGACCTGGATCAGCTCGCCGGCGCCGACGGCGGACACCAGCTCACCCAGCGGGCCCGGGTCGGGCCGCCGCGACGCGATCTGCGGGCACACCCCGGCGGCCAGCAGATCCGCGAACACCCGGCCCGGGCCGGCGGACCACAGCACCGCCGGGTCCCCGGCCAGCACCAGCCGGGCGCCGTCCGGCAACGACTCGGTGAGCAGGGCGGCCGCCTCGACGCCGAGCTGCGGGGCGTCGAGCAGCACCAGCAGGTCGAGGTCCAGCGCGCCGTCCGCGTCCCGGCCCGGGCCCTCCCCGCCCGTCAGCAGCCCGGTGACCGTGGTGACAGCGGGCCCGGTCGCCCCGGCCGCCTGCGAAAGGGCGGCGAAGCGGCCGCGGCCGAGCGGGCTGTGGGCGGCGGCCCAGGCACGCAGCCCGAGGCCCTGCGCCGTGCGCAGCAGCGCCGCCGGTTCCGCGAGGGACGCCTCGCCGCCGGTGTGCAGGACCAGGCCGTGGCCCGCGACCGCACGGATCAGCTCACCGGCCGACCCTCCGGCCTCCGCGGCGGCCCGCTCCCACTCCGCGGCCGGACCGTCCTCCTTCGGCACCGAGGTGATCAGCCGGGCCAGGCCGTCGGCCAGGGACTCCTCGGCCAGCGCGTACCGCTCCAGGCCGACCAGGACACGGACCGGCCGTTGCTCTTCCTCGTCGTCGTCCGCCACGGAGACCGGTGCCGCCGGTGCGCCCGGCTCGTCCAGGGCGTCCTGGAAGATCAGGGCCTCGCCCTCCGCGAGGGCGCTCTGTACGGCGGCGTCGGGATCGGGCACGCCCTGCTTGGCCAGCGCGGCACTCAGCGTGGGCATCTCCAGCGCCGTGTGCCCGGCGAGCGCCGCCTGCTCCAGAAGCCACGCCGTGACCGCCCGGCCCCGGCGCTCGTCGTCCGGACCGCACTCCGCGCCGAGCAGCGCCCGCGCGAATCTGTCCGCCTGCTCCGGCCGCACCCCGCTCACCCGCAGCAACTGCCAGGGGTCGTCGGTCAGTTGCTCCTGTGCGCCCTCGCCCAGCACGGCCGCGACCAGCGGTGCCAGTGCCTCCGGCGCGCCGCCCCGGGTCAGTACGGCCCGTACCTCTTCGACGGTCTCCGGCGCGGGCGCGAAGGGCGCCGCCTCCGCCGCGACCGGCTGCGGCCTGCGGACCGGCTCGGGAGCGGCACGGCGTGGGGCGGGCTCCGACCCGGGCTCGGGCTCGGCGAAGGCGGTGGTCGCCGGCCTGTCGCCGCTCTCCACGGCCCGTACGGCGGCGAGCAGGTCGGCGGCCTTCCCGCTGAGCCTGGTGCCGGCCTCGATCGGCGCCTTCTTCTCGGCCTTCCGCCGCTCGATGCGCTCCCGCTCCAACTGCTGGGCCCGCAGCTCGGCCTCGGCCTCGGACAACTGGGCGGCGCCCCCGGCAGCCCCCTCGGCGGCTGACGGGCCCTCGCCGGCCGGGCGGTCCCCGCCCGCCACGCCCGCTGCCTCCCCGGGGGCCGGCTCATCATCGGGCCCGCCGTCCTCGCCGTCGGCCCGCGGCGCTTCCGCGGCGGCCTGCGGCGGGGTGTCGGTGACCGGTCCGGCGTCCCCGGTGGTCTGCTCTCCCGCGCCGCCGGCCGCGCTGTCCTCGCCGTCGGCCTGCGGTGCCTCCGCGGAGGCCCGCGACGACGCGGCGTCCTCGGAGGCGACCGGTTCCGCCGCGCTGCCCGGGTCCCCGCCCTCGGCGCCCGGTCGGCCCGAGCCGCCGGTCGTGGCGTCGGCCCCGGAGGGTGCCCCGGCTCCCGGCGTCCCCGGCTCGGTTTGCTCCGTGGTCTCGGGCTCCGTGCTCACAGCGTGCTCCAGTCGTGATCGGGATAGCGGTGCACCGGCGCCGACACGTCGTCGAGCGCCCGGCAGATCTCCTCAGGAAGACTAAGCGCCTCCACTGACAAAGCGGCCGTGAGCTGCTGCGCGTTGCGCGGGCCCACGATCGGCGCGACCACGCCGGGGCGGTCGCGGACCCAGGCGAGGGCCACCTGGAGCGGCGTCACCGCGAGCCCGTCGGCGGCCGTGGACACGGCCTCCACGATGCGGCTCGCCGTGTCGTCGAGGTAGGGCGCGACGAACGGCGCCAGATGGTCGGAGGCGCCCCGCGAATCGGCCGGTGTGGCCGTGCGGTACTTCCCCGTCAGCACCCCGCGCCCCAGCGGGGAGGAGGGCAGCAGCCCGACCCCGAGGTCCAGCGCGGCCGGCAGCACCTCCCGCTCCACGCCCCGCTGCAGCAGCGAGTACTCCATCTGCGTGCTGGCCAGCCGGGTGTGCACCCCCGACGCGGCCAGCTGCCAGGTCGCCGCCTTGGCGAGCTGCCAGCCGCAGAAGTTGGACACCCCGGCATAGCGGGCCCGCCCGCTGCTGACGGCCAGGTCGAGGGCCTGGAGGGTCTCCTCCAACGGCGTGTACGGGTCGTACGCGTGCACGTGCCACACGTCCACGTGGTCCGTGCCGAGCCGGGAGAGCGAGGCGTCCAGCGCCGAGAGCAGATGGCCCCGTGAGCCGTCGAAGCGGCGGTCCGGGTCGGGGACGCTGCCGGCCTTCGTGGAGATCACCAGGTCACGGCGGGGCACCAGCCCGTCGATCAGTTTCCCGAGGAGGTACTCGGCCTCCCCGTCGCCGTACACGTCGGCCGTGTCGACGAGGCTTCCGCCCGCCTCCCAGAACGTTTTCAAGAGGTCAGCGGCGTCGTGCTCGTCGGTGTCCCGGCCCCAGGTGAGGGTGCCGAGACCGATGCGGGACACGCGCAGGCCGGTGCGACCGAGATGCCTCTGCTCCATGAACGCCGAGATTACTGGCCGCACCCCGCCCGGTGGGGGCCTGTGGACAACCGGATTCCCCCCGCGTGCTGCGGCGCTCCCCGCCCGTGCCGGGGCCGCGCTATGGTCTCCCCAACGTGGCGTTACTGACGGGTAAGGGGATCGGTCATGCAGCTCGGGATCAACCTCGGCTACTGGGGCGCCGGAATGGACGGGGACAACCTCGCCGTCGCCCAGGAGGCCGACCGGCTCGGCTACGCCGTCTGCTGGGCCGCCGAGGCCTACGGCTCCGACGCGGCGACCGTGCTCAGCTGGGTCGCCGCCCAGACCGAGCGCATCGACGTGGGCTCGGCCATCTTCCAGATCCCGGCCCGGCAGCCCGCGATGACCGCGATGACCGCCGCCACCCTCGACTCGCTCTCCGGCGGCCGTTTCCGCCTCGGCCTCGGCGTGTCCGGGCCCCAGGTCTCCGAGGGCTGGTACGGCGTCAGGTTCGACAAGCCGCTCTCCCGCACCCGCGAGTACGTGGAGATCGTCCGCAAGGCCATGAGCCGTGAACGCCTCACCCACGACGGCGCGCACTGGACGCTGCCGCTGCCCGACGGACCCGGTAAGCCGATCAAGCTCACCGTGCACCCGCAGCGCGAGCACATCCCGCTCTACATCGCCGCGATCGGCCCCAAGAACCTGGAGCAGACCGGCGAGATCGCCGACGGCGCCCTGCTCATCTTCCCGTCGGCCGACCACCTCGAGGACACCGCGATCAGGCACCTGCGCGCCGGGCGCGAGAAGGCCGGCAAGACCCTCGACGGCTTCGACGTCTGCCCGACGCTGCCGCTCGCCGTCGGCGACGACAAGGACGTGCCGGCGCTCGCCGACACCTTCCGGCCCTACACCGCCCTGTACGTCGGCGGCATGGGCAGCCGCAGGCAGAACTTCTACAACCGGCTCGCCGGGCGCATGGGGTACGAGAGGGAGGCCGCCGAGATCCAGGACAGGTACCTGTCCGGCGACAAGCAGGGCGCCGCCGCGGCCGTACCGCACGACCTGATCGACTCCACGACGCTGCTCGGTTCCGTCGACCGCATCGCCGACCGGATGAAGGCCTACGCGGCGGCCGGAGTCACGACCCTGACACTGGCTCCGGCGGGCTTCACGCTCGACGAACGGCTCACCGCGCTCCGCGCCGGCACCGAGGCCCTGGAACGCGCGGGCCTGGCCTGAGACGTCGGCGGCCGTGGTGGGGGCTCGGGGGGCTTCCCCGCCACGGCCGGCACCCGGACAACGCGAGTGACCCCCGCCCGGTTACGCGCCCGCCCCGGACCCGGCGCTCCATCGTTCGGCGGATCGGGCCCGCCGTATCGGTTGCACGGCCTCGGACCGCGCATTTGACTCATTCTCCGTGGATCACGCAGAGAGCGGTTCCGCAGAGAGGTGTCCCGATGTCCCCGATGCTTTCGGCCAAGCGTCTGTTCCAGGAGATCCTCGACCACGACGAGTCCTTCGCCCTGTTCTGCTCCATCGCCGCCGGCGGCGAAACCCAGGGCGGCTGGGAGAACGCCCGCATCGCCGCGCTCGCCCCGGACAGCGAGCGCGACCTCGTCCCCAAGATCGCCCGGCACGGCGCCGACGAGGACAAGCACGGGCGCATCTTCCACGCCCTGCTGAAAAGACGCGGCCTCGACCCCGTACCGGTCCCGCCCGAGACCGACTACACCATGCTGCTCGAGAAGAACGGCATCGGCCTCGCGCACGACAGGCTCCGGCGCGACGAACCGCTCACCGTCCACGACATCGTCACCTACCTCGCGCACAGCCGCGTCACCGAACAGCGCGCCTCCGAACAGATGCGGCTGCTCCGCGGGCTGTTCGCCGACCACCCCGACATCGGCCGTGCCGTCCAGCAGATCGCCCACGACGAGGACAACCACCTCGCCTACTGCCACGAGGAGTTGCTGCGTCTCGCACGCGCCGGGCACGGCCGGGCCATCCAGCGGGCGCTGCGCGCGTGCGCGCTCGCCGAGATCCGCGTCCACCGCGACGTCAGCCTCGCCGTCATGACCCGCATGGGGCGCATCCTCGGCTGGTCGCGGCCCAGGGCGGCCCTTCTCGCCGTCGGCATCCACGCCGCGTACGCGTACGAGCGGCTCGTCGGGCGGCGCCGCATGGAGCGGCTGCGGATGCCGGAGCGGCGCAACGCCCTGGGCGGACCCGCGCGCCCGGCCCCGGAGCCGGCCTGAGCGCGCCCGGGCGGGCCGGCGCGACCGGTGGGGCCCGCCGGTCGCGCCGGGCAGCGGACCTACAGCCAGCCGCGCCGCTTGAACAGCCGGTACAACAGCACCTCCAGGACGGCCATGAGGACGATCAGGGCCGGATACGACCACTCCCAGTGGAGCTCCGGCATGTGCGCGAAGTTCATGCCGTAGATCCCCGTGATCATGGTGGGGACGGCGGCCATGGCGGCCCACCCGGAGATCTTGCGCATGTCGTCGTTCTGCCGGACGGTCATCTGCGCCAGATGCGCCGACAGGATGTCCGACACCAGGCGGTCCAGCGCCTCCACCGACTCGTTCACGCGCGTGACGTGGTCGTGCACGTCGCGGAAGAACGGGCGGGCCTTGTCGTCGACGAACGGCACCGTCCCGAACGGGCCCGGGTCCGCGAGGCGGTTCAGCGGCAGCGTCAGCGGGCCCGTCGCCCGGCGGAACTCCAGGACCTGCCGCTTGTAGGCGTAGATCCGCGACGCGGTGTGCCGGGAACCGCCGCCCTCCGGCAGGAACACCTCCGTCTCCAGCTCCTCCAGGTCGTTCTGCAGCTCCGCCGCCACCTCCAGGTAGTGGTCGACGGTCGCGTCGGCGATCGCGTACAGCACCGCGGTGGGACCCTCGGCGAGCAGGTCCGGTTCCCGCTCCAGGCGGTGCCGTACGGCCTGCAGCGGGGCGCCCTCGCCGTGCCGGACGGTCACCACGAACGAGTCCCCGAGGAAGATCATCACCTCGCCGGAGGAGACGGTGTCGCTGCGCGGCTCGTACACGACCGGTTTCAGGACGAGGAACAGGGAGTCCTCGTACGTCTCCAGTTTGGGCCGCTGGTGGGCTTTCAGGGCGTCCTCGACGGCCAGCGGATGAAGCCCGAACTCCTGGGCCACCCGGTCGAACTCGGCCTCCGACGGCCTGTGCAGCCCGATCCACACGAAGCCGCCCGCGGCGCGTGCGTCGGCCAGGGCGTCGGAGAGGTCCTCGTGGCCCTCGGCCCGCTGCCCGTCGCGGTAGATGGCGCAGTCGACGATCACTGTGGGCATTCTCCTGTCGCTCGTACGTCCTCACACTCCGGCGTGCGCCTACCCTGGGCGGCATGCCCACGCTGATCCTGGTCCGGCACGGACGTTCCACCGCCAACACCGAAGGGCTGCTCGCCGGCTGGACGCCCGGCGTCGCCCTCGACGAACGCGGCGCCGCACAGGCCGCCGCACTGCCCGGCCGGCTCGCCGGGATCGCCCTCTCCGAGATCGTCAGCAGCCCCCTGCAGCGCTGCCAGGAGACCGTCCGGCCGCTGCTGGAGGCCCGCCCCGGCCTCACCGTCCACACCGACGAACGCATTGGCGAGTGCCACTACGGCGACTGGACCGGCCGCAAACTCGCCGACCTCATGGACGAGCCGACGATGGAGGTCGTCCAGACCCACCCGTCGGCCGTGCAGTTCCCCGGCGGCGAGTCCATGCGCGCCATGCAGCACCGGGCCGCCGAGGCGGTGCGCGAGTGGAACGCCCGCGTCGAGCGCGATCACGGCCCCGACGCCGTGTTCCTCATGTGCTCGCACGGCGACATCATCAAGTCCCTCGTCGCGGACGCGCTCGGACTCCATCTCGACCTCTTCCAGCGGATCACCGTCGAACCGTGTTCCATCACCGCGATCCGTTACACCCGCATGCGCCCCTTCCTCCTCCGGCTCGGCGACACCGGCGACTTCGCGTCCCTGATGCCGCGCGAGCAGCCGCCGGCCGACGACGCCCCGGTGGGAGGCGGTGCGGGCGCACCGTGATCGTCGGCCGCAGTAGGGTGAAGCGGTCGACCGTTGCCGTAACCGCCATACCGACGATTCCCCCGCAAGCCGCGCCTCCCACCGGCCCGATCCCCTCGATGCCCCCGATCCCCATGGAGACAGGACGTGTCCCGTCAGGTGTTCCTCTACGACCAACCGGACCGTTTCGTGGCCGGTACGGTCGGACTGCCAGGGCGCCGTACGTTCTTCCTCCAGGCCTCCGCCGGCTCCCGGGTGACCAGCGTGGCCCTGGAGAAGACCCAGGTCGCGGCGCTCGCCGAGCGCATGGAAGAACTCCTCGACGAGGTCGTACGGCGTAGCGGCGGCAACGCGGCCGTCCCCGCCGTCGCCCCCACGGAGAACGCCGACACCGCGCCGCTCGAGACCCCTCTCGAGGAGGAGTTCCGGGTCGGCACCATGGCGCTCGCCTGGGACGGCGAGGACCAGTGCATGATCGTCGAGGCGCAGGCCCTCGTGGAACTGGACGCCGACTCCGAGGAGGACCTCGCCGAGGCCGAGGAGCGGCTGCTGCAGGACGAGGAGAACGGGCCCCCGATGCTGCGGGTCAGACTGACCGGCCCGCAGGCCCGCGCCTTCGCCAAGCGCGCCCTCGACGTCGTCAACGCCGGAAGGCCGCCGTGCCCGCTGTGCAGCCTCCCGCTCGACCCGGAAGGACACGTGTGTCCGCGCCAGAACGGATACCGCCGCGGAGCGTGACCAGCACCGGCGCGTCCGCCGCCGAACTGCTCGCCGCGGGTGAGCTGACGGTCCGCGGACGCATTCGCGAGGCGTCCAACGCGGCGCTGTACTGCACGGTCGCCCTGGACGGCCGGGAGGCGGCCTGCGTCTACAAGCCGGTCGCCGGGGAACGCCCGCTGTGGGACTTCCCCGACGGCACACTCGCCCGGCGTGAGGTCGCCGCGTACGAGGTGTCCCGGGCGTCCGGCTGGGACCTGGTGCCGCCGACGGTGCTGCGTGACGGGCCGTACGGCGAGGGCATGTGCCAGCTGTGGATCGAGGCGGCTCCCGACGCCGAACTGCTCGCGCTGGTCGAGGGCGAGGAACCCGGCCCGGGCTGGAAGGCCGTCGGTTTCGCCGAGGTCGGCGAAGGACGCACCGCGCTGCTCGTGCACGCCGACGACGAGCGGCTGCGGCGCCTCGCCGTGCTGGACGCCGTGATCAACAACGCCGACCGCAAGGGCGGCCACCTGCTGCCCACCGGCGACGGGCATCTGTACGCCATCGACCACGGCGTCACCTTCCACGCCGAGAACAAGCTGCGCACGCTGCTGTGGGGCTGGGCCGGGGAGCCGCTGACCCCCGAGGCGTCCGCCGTCCTCACGGGTCTCGCAGGCGGCCTCGCGGAGGGCGGGACGCTCGCCGCGCGGCTCGCCCCGCTGATCACCGCCGCCGAACTCGACGCCACCCGCGCGCGGGTCGCCGCGCTGCTCGCCACCGGCACCCACCCGGAGCCGAGCGGCGACTGGCCGGCCATTCCCTGGCCGCCCGTATAGCACCGGTGCGGGCGGGGGCCGCCGGACCGGGGCCGTTGCCGACGGGCGGTACCGCGCAAGGACGCCTTACCGGCCATCCGGCGCCCAACCGGTTCGTGTACGGAACATCCGTCCGGTTAGGCTTCACGGCATGCATGCCTGGCCCGCTTCCGAGGTCCCCGCCCTGCCTGGTCAGGGCCGCGACCTGAGGATCCACGACACCGCGACCGGCGGCCTCGTCACCCTCGACCCCGGTCCTGTCGCCCGTATCTACGTCTGCGGCATCACCCCGTACGACGCGACCCACATCGGTCACGCGGCGACCTACAACGCGTTCGATCTCGTACAGCGCGTGTGGCTCGACACCAAGCGGCAGGTTCACTACGTCCAGAACGTCACCGACGTCGACGACCCGCTGCTGGAGCGCGCCCAGCGGGACGGCGTGGACTGGACCGGACTCGCCGAGCAGGAAACCGCCCTGTTCCGTGAGGACATGACGGCGCTGCGGATGCTGCCCCCGCAGGCTTACATCGGCGCTGTCGAGGCGATACCCGGGATCGTCCCGCTCGTCGAGCGGCTGCGCGACGCCGGCGCCGCCTACGAGCTGGAGGGGGACATCTACTTCTCCGTCGAGTCCGACCCGCACTTCGGCCAGGTCTCCCACCTCGACGCCGCCGCGATGCGGCTGCTGTCCGCCGAGCGCGGCGGCGACCCCGACCGGCCCGGCAAGAAGAACCCGCTCGACCCGATGCTCTGGATGGCGGCCCGAGAGGGCGAGCCCAGCTGGGACGGCGCCACGCTCGGCCGCGGCCGGCCCGGCTGGCACATCGAGTGCGTCGCCATCGCCCTCGACCACCTCGGCATGGGCTTCGACGTCCAGGGCGGCGGCTCCGACCTGGTCTTCCCGCACCACGAGATGGGCGCCTCGCACGCCCAGGTCCTCACCAACGAGTTCCCCATGGCCAAGGCGTACGTCCACGCCGGCATGGTCGCCCTGGACGGCGAGAAGATGTCCAAGTCCAAGGGCAACCTCGTCTTCGTGTCGCAGCTGCGCCGCGACGGCGTCGACCCCGCCGCCGTCCGCCTCTCCCTGCTCGCCCACCACTACCGGGCCGACTGGGAGTGGACCGACCAGGTGCTGCGGGACGCCGTCGCGCGCCTCGGCCGCTGGCGCGCCGCCGTCTCCCGGCCCGACGGACCGCCCGCCGAGGCCCTGGTGGACGAGATCCGCGCGGCCCTCGCGCACGACCTGGACGCCCCGGCCGCACTCACCGCGGTCGACCGCTGGGCGGAACTCCAGCGGGCCACCGGCGGTACGGACGAGGGCGCGCCGGGCGTGGTCTCCCGTGCGGTGGACGCGCTGCTCGGCGTAGCCCTGTAGGCGGGACAGCAGGACAGCAGGTACGGCGAAGGGGCGGTGCGCTATCCGGCGCACCGCCCCTTCGCCCTGCCTGGTCCGACCCTGTCCCGCTCAGTCCTCCGACGACTCCTCGTCGTCCGTGCCGCCCGCCTTCGGCGGCTTCGGGGGGCGCGTACGACCGCTCGGATTGTCCCGCAGGTACGGCGTCCCCGGCGGACCGTCGCCGCCGTCCGCGGTGGCGTGCCCGGTCGGTCCTGTCGGTCCCGAACCGTCCCGGCGCCGCAGATACCGCTCGAACTCGCGGGCGATGGCCTCGCCCGACGCCTCCGGCAGCTCCGCGGTGTCCCGGGCCTCCTCCAGCGTCTGCACGTACTCGGCGACCTCGCTGTCCTCGGCGGCCAGCTGGTCCACGCCCACCTGCCACGCACGCGCGTCCTCGGGCAGCTCGCCCAGCGGGATACGCACGTCGATCAGGTCCTCCAGGCGGTTCAGGAGGGCCAGCGTCGCCTTCGGGTTCGGCGGCTGCGACACGTAGTGCGGGACGGCCGCCCACAGCGACACGGCCGGCACACCGGCGTGCGTGCACGCCTCCTGCAGGACGCCGACGATGCCCGTGGGCCCCTCGTACTTGGTCTCCTCCAGATCCATCCGGCGCGCCAGGTCCGGGTCCGACGTCGTCCCGCTGATGGGGACCGGACGGGTGTGCGGAGTGTCGCCCAGCAAGGCGCCCAGCACGACCACCAGCTCGACACCCAGCTCATGGGCGAAGCCGAGCAGCTCGTTGCAGAACGAGCGCCAGCGCATGGACGGTTCGATGCCCCGGACCAGGACGAGGTCGCGCGGCTTGTCACCGCCGACCCGCACCACGGACAGCCGGGTCGTCGGCCAGGTGATCTTCCGGACGCCGGCGTCCATCCACACCGTGGGGCGGTTGACCTGGAAGTCGTAGTAGTCCTCGGCGTCCAGTGCCGCGAACACCTCGCCCTTCCATTCCCGTTCCAGATGCGCGACCGCGGTGGAGGCGGCGTCGCCGGCATCGTTCCAGCCCTCGAACGCGGCCACCATGACCGGGTCGATCAGCTCGGGAACCCCCTCGAGCTCGATCACCCAGTGCCTCCTTCCGACGTGCCCCTCACGTACGCCCCAACCTTACGGCGTGGCGCGCGGTCACCCGCATCCCCCTTGCACGGGTGCAGTGCCCCCATCACTGCCCCGGCCGGAGCCCCGGAACACCCGTGGCGCGTTCGCCCGGGGAGAGATCGGCGGCGGACGCGCGGACGGGAACGGGCCGCTCCCGCCGTCGCGGAGCCGTGCCTCGCAGCCCTCCCTCGCACCGGGCCGGGCGACGGACCGGTCCACCGTCGTCCGGAAGCCGGCTACTTCTCGTCCAGCAGGCCCTGGACCTTCGCCCGGACCTCGTCGGTGGCCAGACCGCGGATCGTCAGTGTCGTACGGCGGCGCAGGACGTCGTCCGCCGTCTCGGCCCACTCGCTGTCCCGGGCGTAGACGACCTGCGCCCAGATCTCCGGGGCGTCCGGATGGACGCGTTCGGCGAGCGCCGGGCTCTCGTTGGCGATGCGGGCGATGTCGAAGGCCAGCGAGCCGTAGTGGGTGGCCAGGTGCCGGGCGGTGTCGGCGGCCATGCGCGGGCCCGGCGCCGGATGGTCCACGAGCAGCCGGTGGGCGACCGCGCGCGGGTTGGCGACCCCCGGCAGCGGCAGCTTCTTCGGCAGCGCGGAGACCGGCTCGTAGTCGTCGCCCAGCGGATGGCCCGGCAGTGCCTGGAGCTTGCGCATCACCGTGCGGCCGATGTGGCGGAACGTCGTCCACTTGCCGCCCGCCACGGACAGCATGCCGCCCCTGCCCTCGGTCACCACCGTCTCGCGCTTGGCCTTCGCGGTGTCGCCGGGGCCGCCCGGCAGCACCCGCAGACCGGCGAACGCGTACGTGATCAGGTCACGGTCGAGCTGCTGGTCGCGGATGGAGAACGCGGCCTCGTCGAGTATCTGGGTGATGTCCCCGTCGTTGACGGCGACGTCCGCCGGGTCGCCCTCGAACGGCTCGTCGGTCGTGCCCAGCAGCAGCATGTCCTCCCAGGGGAGGGCGAAGGTGATGCGGTACTTGTCGATCGGGGTCGCCAGCGCCGCCTTCCACGGCGAGGTGCGCTTCAGCACCAGGTGCGCGCCCTTCGACAGGCGGATCGACGGCGCGGCGTTCGGGTCCTCCATCCGGCGCAGGTGGTCGACCCACGGCCCGGTCGCGTTCAGCACCAGGCGGGCGTTCACGCCGAACTCGTCGCCGGACTGCCGGTCGCGCAGCTCCGCGCCGGTCACCCGGCCCCGGGTGAAGCGCAGGCCCGTCACCTCGGCGTGGTTCAGCACGACCGCGCCCGACCCGGCGGCCGCGCGGACCGTCATCAGCGCCATGCGCGCGTCGTTCATCTGGTCGTCGCCGTACACGGCCACGGCCTTGAGGTCGTCGGTGCGCAGCTCGGGCACGTCCTGCGCGGCCTTGGCGGGGGACAGCAGGTGCCCGACGCCGTCACCGAAGGCCGACAGCATCGAGTACGCGAAGACACCGGCCCCCAGCTTCGCCGCGCCGTGCGGCCCGCCCTTGTACACGGGGAGGTAGAACGTGAGCGGGTTCGCCAGGTGCGGGGCCACCTGACGGGACACCGCGCGGCGCTCGAAGTGATTCTCCGCCACCAGCTTCACCGCGCCGGTCTGCAGGTAGCGCAACCCCCCGTGGAGCAGTTTGGAGGACGCGGAGGAGGTGGCACCGGCGAAGTCGCCGGCGTCGACCAGAGCCACCCTGAGGCCGGCCTGCGCGGCGTGCCAGGCGGTGGAGATGCCCAGGATGCCGCCGCCGATCACGAGAAGGTCGTACGACGCCTTGGCGAGCTGCTCCCGGGTCTGGGCGCGGCTCGGGTTCGAGCCGCCGGCCGGGTGCGTGCCCAGGGCAGGCACGGACTGCAGGGTGGACTCAATGGTCATGTCGGGTTCTTACTCCTCGTCCTCGAGCCAGCCCATGGTCCGCTCGACGGCCTTGAGCCAGCTCTTGTACTCACGGTCGCGCTTCTCCGCGTCCATGCGTGGGGTCCACTCCGCGGCCCGGCGCCAGTTGGCGCGCAGGTCCTCGGTGTTGTTCCAGAAGCCGACGGCGAGGCCGGCGGCGTAGGCGGCGCCGAGGCAGGTGGTCTCCGCGACCATCGGGCGCACCACCGGGGCGTCCACGAAGTCGGCGAGCGTCTGCATCAGCAGGTTGTTGGAGGTCATGCCGCCGTCGACCTTGAGCGCGGTCAGCTCGACGCCGGAGTCCTTCGTCATGGCGTCGGCGATCTCCCGCGTCTGCCAGGCGGTGGCCTCCAGTACGGCGCGCGCGAGGTGCGCCTTGGTGACGTACCGGGTGAGGCCGGCGATCACACCGCGCGCGTCGGAGCGCCAGTACGGGGCGAACAGGCCGGAGAAGGCCGGCACGAAGTAGGCGCCGCCGTTGTCCTCGACGGACAGCGCGAGCGTCTCGATCTCGGCGGCGGTGGAGATCAGGCCCATCTGGTCGCGCATCCATTGCACCAGCGAACCGGTGACGGCGATCGAGCCCTCCAGGGCGTAGACCGTCTTCTGGTCGCCGATCTTGTAGCCGACGGTGGTGAGCAGCCCGCTGTACGAGTTGATGATCTTGTCGCCGGTGTTCATCACCATGAAGGTGCCGGTGCCGTACGTCGACTTGGTCTCGCCCTCGGCGAAACACGTCTGGCCGAACAGCGCCGCCTGCTGGTCGCCCAGCGCGGAGGCCACCGGGATGCCGCCGAGCAGGTCGCCCAGCCGGCCGCCGGTGATCTCGCCGTAGACCTCGGCGGAGGAGCGGATCTCGGGGAGGAGCTGCTTCGGAACGCCGATGGACTCGCAGATCCTGTCGTCCCACTCCATGGTGTGGAGGTTCATCAGCATGGTGCGGGAGGCGTTGGTGACGTCGGTGACGTGCTTGCCGCCGTCGACACCGCCGGTCAGGTTCCAGATGACCCAGGTGTCCATGGTGCCGAAGAGGATGTCGCCCGCCTCGGCGCGCTCCTTGAGGCCCTCGACGTTGTCGAGCAGCCAGCGGGCCTTGGGCCCGGCGAAGTAGGAGGCCAGCGGCAGGCCGGTCTCGCGGCGGAAGCGGTCCTGGCCGACGTTGCGGCCGAGTTCCTTGCACAGGGTGTCGGTGCGGGTGTCCTGCCAGACGATGGCGTTGTGGACGGGCTCACCGGTGTTCTTGTCCCACAGCACGGTCGTCTCGCGCTGGTTGGTGATGCCGATGGCCTTGATGTCGTCGCGGGTGATGCCGGCCTTGGCGATGGCGCCGGCGACGACCTCCTCGACGTTCGTCCAGATCTCGGTGGCGTCGTGCTCGACCCAGCCCGGCTTCGGGAAGATCTGCTCGTGCTCCTTCTGGTCGACCGCGACGATGCGTCCGTCGCGGTCGAAGACGATGCAGCGGCTCGACGTGGTGCCCTGGTCGATGGCGGCGATGAAGGGGCCGGCGGTGTGCGCGTCGGTCACTGTGTGCTCCTGGGAGTTGCGTGGTGGGCGGCGGTGTCAGCGGCGGGTCGCGGTGCCTGCACGGGAGCCGGACGGCTCCCGTGCAGGGGGATCACGCGAAGGCGACGTTGTAGATACCCGCGGCTATGGCACCGCCGATCAGCGGACCGACGACCGGGACCCAGGCGTAGCTCCAGTCGGAGCCGCCCTTGTTGGGCAGCGGGAGCAGGGCGTGCACGATGCGCGGGCCGAGGTCACGGGCCGGGTTGATCGCGTACCCGGTGGGGCCGCCGAGGGACAGGCCGATCGACACCACCACGAGCGCGGTGACCAGGCCGCCCAGGATGCCCAGACCGGTGCCCTCGTTGTTCAGGCCCTGCGTCAGGACCGCGAGGAGCAGGACCACCGTGCCGATGATCTCCGTGAGGAGGTTCTGCACCGGGTTGCGGACCTCGGGACCGGTGGAGAATATGCCCAGGACCGGGCCCGCGCCCTTCTCCCGTGCCTCGACGGACTTGGCGGCGTCCTGCGCAGCGGGCTCGCCGACGATCTCCCGGTCGGTGAGGTGCGCGAGGAACTGGCCGTAGTACGCCACCCAGACCAGCGCCGCGCCGATCATGGCGCCGAGGAACTCGCCGGCGAAGTAGGTCGGTACGTCGCCCCACTCGCCGTCCTTGATGGCGAGCGCGACCGTCACCGCCGGGTTGAGATGGGCGCCCGAGAGCGGTCCGGCGATGTACACCGCCGTCATGACGGCGAAGCCCCACCCGAAGGCGATGGCGAGCCAGCCGGCGTTGCGGGCCTTGGAGGCCTTCAGCGTGACGGCGGCACAGACGCCGCCGCCGAGCAGGATGAGAACGGCGGTACCGATGGTCTCGCCGATGAAGATGTCGGAGCTGGACACCCGCGACTCCTTTGTCCTTCGTCCAGGGGAAACCGAACCCCCGAATGCCTCCGGGAGTTTGGGTGCCCTCAAGGTGATGAGAGCGATGTTGGCCCTTGGCGTTGCCACACCCTAACGCGTATTGCCGGTAGGTGTTCGACAATGCCGACCGATGGACGGGAAGTCTTGCCCGGTGTCCCTCATGCGTCAAGGGCTCTGTTGCCGAAAGCGCGATCGTTATTGATCGTCGTCCGCTGCCGGTTCCCGAGGCCCCGCGGCGTACGGACGCGTGGCCCGGGGCCGCGCCCCGTCGGGCCCGCCCCCGGCCGGTGTCCGGACGCGACGCCGACCGAACGCCGTACGGCGCTCCGGTCTCACTCTGCCCCGTGCGGGGCGCTTCGGAACCGCCCGGACCGAGGCGTCTGAAGGCCGTCCGGGCACAGACGCCCCAGAACCACGCATCTCAGGGCGGCCCCGCGCGCCGGGCGCCTCAGAACCGCCCGGCGCCCAGGTCCCGGGACACCGAACGGGCACAGTCGCGCACCGCGGCGACCAGCTCGGGGCGCGGCTCCCCGTCCCGGCACAGCCGCTCCACGGCGCCCGTGATGCCGACCGAGCCGACCGGCATGCGGCGCCGGTCGTGGATGGGGGCGGCGACCGACGCGACGCCCTCCCAGGTCTCCTCGACGTCCGCCGCGTACCCGCGCGCGCGGGTCATGTCGAGGATCTGCTCGAAAGCGTCCGGATCGCAGACGGTCCGGTCCGTGAACGCCTTGCGGCCGGCTTCCATGGCCTCGCTGTGCGCCACCGGGTCGTACGCCGACAGGACCTTGCCGAGCGCCGTGGAGTGCAGCGGCTGCATGGCCCCGATCTCCAGCACCTGGCGGCTGTCGTCGGGCCGGAAGACGTGGTGCACGATGAGGACGCCCTGCTGGTGCAGAACGCCCAGGTGCACGCTCTCGCCGCTGGACCTGGCCAGGTCGTCCGTCCATACCAGGGCCCGCGCCCGCAGTTCGTGCACGTCGAGGTACGTCGTGCCGAGGCGCAGCAGCTCGGCGCCCAGCTGGTAGCGCCCGGAGGCCTCGTCCTGCTCGACGAAACCCTCCTGCTGGAGGGTGCGCAGGATGCCGTGGGCCGTGCCCTTGGCCAGGCCCAGGGACGAGGCGATGTCCGACAGGCCCAGCCGCCGCTCGCCGCCCGCGAGCAGCCGCAGCATCGCGGCCGCCCGTTCGAGCGACTGGATGTTCCGTGCCATCGCCGTCCTGCCTCCCGTCCCCTTCGACCGTCGACCCGCGACGTCGCTGCCGCTGTTCGGCAATGCCGAACACTACCGGTCGATGCCGACCCGTCGCTAACAGTTGGCCGATTCACGGTCCAGCGTCGGCCGACCGAACGGTGCGAGGTGCCCCACGCTGCGTGCGGACCACCCCGCCCGGCGGGGCGGCCCGTCCCGCCCGGAGGGCGCGGCCGGGCCGCCCCGCCCCGGCACCTCGCGGCGACGCGCCGTGCCGCCGCCATCCTCGTCCGGCCTGTGGACCCTCTGACCACCGGCCCCCGGTCCCGGCTACCCTGGCGACGTGCGTCATCGCCCGAGAGCTCCAGGTGAGCTCTCTTCGGGCCGGCGCAAAGCCGACAGCCGTCGCAGCCAAGGGAGCCCTTACATGGCCTCGTCGCCACCGACCCCTACCGCCGACAGCCGGACCCGCGCGTCCGCCCTCCGCGAGGCACTCGCCACCCGGGTGGTGGTCGCCGACGGAGCGATGGGCACGATGCTCCAGGCGCAGGACCCGACCCTCGAGGACTTCGAGAACCTCGAGGGCTGCAACGAGATCCTGAACATCACGAGGCCGGACATCGTCCGCTCCGTCCACACCGAGTACTACGCCGCCGGCGTGGACTGCGTGGAGACCAACACCTTCGGCGCCAACCTCGCCGCCCTCGGCGAGTACGACATCGCCGACCGGATCGTCGAGCTGTCCGAGTCCGGCGCCCGCATCGCCCGCGAGGTCGCCGACGAGTTCACGCGGAGCACCGGACAGCAGCGCTGGGTGCTCGGCTCCATGGGCCCCGGCACCAAGCTGCCCACCCTCGGCCACACCACGTACGCCGCGATCCGCGACGCCTACCAGCAGAACGCCGAGGGCCTGCTCGCCGGCGGCGCCGACGCGCTGCTCGTGGAGACCACGCAGGACCTGCTGCAGACCAAGGCGTCCGTGGTCGCCGCCCGGCGCGCCATGGAGGCCACCGGCCACGACGTGCCGCTCATCGTGTCGGTCACCGTCGAGACCACCGGCACCATGCTGCTCGGCTCCGAGATCGGCGCCGCGCTCACCGCGCTGGAGCCGCTCGGCATCGACATGATCGGCCTGAACTGCGCGACCGGCCCCACCGAGATGAGCGAGCACCTGCGCTATCTCGCCCGCCACGCCCGCGTGCCGCTGTCCTGCATGCCCAACGCCGGACTGCCCGTCCTCACCTCGGACGGCGCGCACTACCCGCTCACCGCCCCCGAGCTGGCCCAGGCGCAGGAGAACTTCGTCCGCGACTACGGCCTGTCCCTGGTCGGCGGCTGCTGCGGCACCACCCCCGAGCACCTTCGCCAGGTCGTCGAACGGGTCCGCGCGCTCACTCCCGCCGAGCGCGCCCCCCAGCCCGAGCCCGGCGCCGCCTCCCTCTACCAGACCGTGCCCTTCCGTCAGGACACCTCGTACCTGGCGATCGGCGAGCGCACCAACGCCAACGGTTCGAAGAAGTTCCGCGAGGCCATGCTGGAGGCCCGCTGGGACGACTGCGTGGAGATCGCGCGCGAGCAGATCCGCGAGGGCGCGCACATGCTCGACCTGTGCGTGGACTACGTCGGCCGCGACGGCGTCGCCGACATGGCGGAACTGGCCGGCCGCTTCGCCACCGCCTCCACCCTGCCGATCGTGCTGGACTCCACCGAGGTCGACGTGATCCGCGCCGGCCTGGAGAAGCTGGGCGGCCGAGCGGTGATCAACTCGGTGAACTACGAGGACGGTGACGGCCCCGAGTCCCGCTTCGCCAGGGTCACCGCGCTGGCCAGGGAGCACGGCGCCGCGCTGATCGCGCTGACCATCGACGAGGAGGGCCAGGCCCGCACCGCCGAGAAGAAGGTCGAGATCGCCGAACGCCTGATCGCCGACCTGACCGGCAACTGGGGCATCCACGAGGAGGACATCCTCGTCGACTGCCTCACCTTCACGATCTGCACCGGCCAGGAGGAGTCCCGCAAGGACGGCGCCGCCACCATCGAGGGCATCCGCGAACTCAAGCGGCGCCACCCGAACGTACAGACCACGCTGGGCCTGTCGAACATCTCCTTCGGACTGAACCCGGCCGCACGCATCCTGCTGAACTCCGTCTTCCTCGACGAGTGCGTCAAGGCCGGCCTGGACTCGGCGATCGTGCACGCCTCGAAGATCCTGCCCATCGCGCGCTTCAGCGAGGAAGAGGTCCGGACAGCCCTCGACCTCATCCACGACCGCCGCGGCGAGGGCTACGACCCGCTGCAGAAGCTGATGGCCCTGTTCGAGGGCGCCACCGCCAAGTCCCTCAAGGCCGGCAGGGCCGAGGAACTGGCCGCGCTGCCCCTGGACGAGCGCCTCAAGCGCCGCATCATCGACGGCGAACGCAACGGCCTGGAAGCCGACCTGGACGAGGCCCTCCGCACCCGCCCGGCGCTCGACATCGTCAACGAGACCCTGCTGGACGGCATGAAGGTCGTCGGCGAGCTGTTCGGCTCCGGCCAGATGCAGCTGCCGTTCGTCCTGCAGTCCGCCGAGGTCATGAAGACGGCCGTCGCCCACCTCGAACCCCACATGGAGAAAGTCGAGGGCGACGAGTCGGGCAAGGGCACCATCGTCCTCGCGACCGTCCGCGGCGACGTCCACGACATCGGCAAGAACCTCGTGGACATCATCCTGTCCAACAACGGCTACAACGTCGTCAACCTCGGCATCAAGCAGCCGGTCTCCGCGATCCTCGAGGCCGCCGAGGAGCACCGGGCGGACGTCATCGGCATGTCGGGGCTCCTGGTGAAGTCCACGGTGATCATGAAGGAGAACCTGGAGGAGCTGAACGCCCGCGAACTCGCCGCGACGTACCCGGTCATCCTCGGCGGCGCCGCCCTCACCCGGGCCTACGTCGAACAGGACCTGCACGACATCTACGACGGCGAGGTCCGCTACGCCCGCGACGCCTTCGAGGGCCTGCGCCTGATGGACGCCCTCATCGGCATCAAGCGCGGCGTCCCCGGCGCGCAGCTGCCCGAACTGAGGCAGCGAAGGGTCAAGGCCGCCACCGCCGCTGTCGAGGAGCGCGCCGCCGAGGGCGCGGTCCGCTCCGACGTCGCCACCGACAACCCGGTCCCCGAGCCGCCCTTCTGGGGCACCCGCGTCGCCAAGGGCATCCAGCTCAAGGAGTACGCGACCTGGCTGGACGAGGGCGCGCTGTTCAAGGGTCAGTGGGGCCTGAAGCAGGCCCGTACCGGCGACGGACCGACCTACGAGGAACTGGTCGAGACCGAGGGCCGGCCCCGGCTGCGCGGCCTGCTCGACCGGCTCCAGACGGACAGTCTGCTGGAGGCGGCCGTCGTCCACGGCTACTTCCCGTGCGTCTCCAAGGACGACGACCTGATCGTCCTGGACGAGCAGGGCAACGAGCGGACCCGCTTCACCTTCCCGCGCCAGCGCCGCGGCCGGCGGCTGTGCCTGGCGGACTTCTTCCGCCCGGAGGAGTCCGGCGAGACCGACGTCGTCGGCTTCCAGGTCGTCACCGTCGGCTCCCGCATCGGCGAGGAGACGGCCCGCCTGTTCGAGGCCAACGCCTACCGGGACTACCTCGAACTGCACGGCCTGTCCGTGCAGTTGGCCGAGGCGCTCGCCGAGTACTGGCACGCGCGGGTGCGTTCCGAACTCGGCTTCGCCGGCGAGGACCCGGCCGTGATGGAGGACATGTTCGCGCTGAAGTACCGCGGCGCCCGCTTCTCCCTCGGCTACGGCGCCTGCCCCGACCTGGAGGACCGCGCGAAGATCGCGGACCTGCTGGAGCCGGAGCGCATCGGCGTGCGGCTGTCCGAGGAGTTCCAGCTCCACCCGGAGCAGTCCACGGACGCCATCGTCATCCACCACCCGGAGGCGAAGTACTTCAACGCCCGCTGAGCCGGGGCACCGGGGGCACACGGCACACCGGCGGGCCGGGGGCACGCGGAGCACCGCGTGCCCGGGACACGTGGGACAGCCGTGTGCCCCAGGACACGCGGGATAAACGAGGCGAAACTTTCCCGGACGACGTAGACTGGTCGGTCCACTGCAGGCCGGTTCCCCGTGGGAACCGGCCTGATCGTCCCTCAAGGAGGTGCGCCCGGATGACCAGTACGGTCCCCGCGCTCGGAGTTCGTACCGCCGAAGGCTCGGCCCTGCAGGCCGTGCTCCTGGACATGGACGGCACCCTGGTGGACACCGAGGGCTTCTGGTGGGACGTGGAGGCGGAGGTCTTCGCCGCCCTCGGCCACGCCCTCGACGAGTCCTGGCGCCACGTCGTGGTCGGTGGCCCCATGACGCGCAGCGCCGGGTTCCTCATCGAGGCCACGGGCGCCGACATCACCCTCGCCGAGCTGACCGTGCTGCTGAACAAGGGCTTCGAGGAGCGCATCGACCAGGCGCTGCCGCTGATGCCGGGCGCGGCCCGCCTGCTCGCCGAACTGTCCGAGCAGAACATTCCGACGGCCCTGGTCTCCGCCTCGCACCGGCGCATCATCGACCGTGTGATGGCCTGTCTCGGCCCGCAGTACTTCGCCCTGTCGGTCGCCGGTGACGAGGTGGCGCGCACCAAGCCGCACCCCGATCCCTACCTGGTGGCCGCCGCGGGTCTGGGCGCGGACCCGACGAGATGCGCGGTGGTGGAGGACACCGCGACCGGCATCGCGGCGGCGGAGGCCGCGGGCTGCCACGTCGTGGCGGTGCCGTCCGTGGCACCCATCGCCCCGGCCGCCCGGCGTACGGTCGTGACCTCCCTGGAAGAGGTCGATCTCGCGTTCCTCCGGGGACTGATCACCGCGGCGTGACGGAAAGGCGCCGGGTGTGCACCCGGCGCACGGCGCCGTTTCACAGAGAATTCCCGGGCTGATGGACGAACTAATTGAATGAATAAAGTACGTTCACCTGGTCGAATTACCGGGCCGGGGGACCCTCGCCGGGGTGTGTGACGTTCACCACGCCCGGCCGGATCGGCGGCGTGTTCGACCCGTGCCGGTCACTCTTTTCGGACATCGGCGACAGACCCTTGTGTCCTATTTGGCGAGATCCTGTACCAATACTTCAGCCCTCAGGTTTTCGGTGCGTCCACGGCCGGTTCCGCTGCGTGACGGTGGCTCATGCCGGGCGCGGCGATTCGGCCGACGGGTGCGGACTAATCTCGTCCCGAGGACCTCACGCCTCCCCGTGCCCCCGCCGCGACACCCCTATGTGCCGGGTACACGGATTCGACAGCTGTGGAGAAACCCGAGTATGAACCGCAAAACTCTGGTGCTGCCGACCGTTCTCGGTCTGCTCGTGCCCGTCCTCGCCGCCTGCGGCGGGACCGGTGGCGCCGCCGGAGACGACGGCATAGCCGTCGGCACCACGGACCGGTTCACCGTCTCGAAGGACGCTCCCGCCCCGCTCGACCCCGCCTACGCCTACGACGTCGGCCCCTGGAACATCCTGCGGCAGACCGTGCAGACCCTGATGGTCCAGCCGCACGGCGAGGGCGACCCCGTGCCGGAGGCCGCCGAGGAGTGCGGATTCACCGACACCGGCAACGAGCGCTACGAGTGCACCCTGCGCGAGGGCCTGACGTTCGCCGACGGTGACGCGGTGACCGCGGCCGACGTCAAGTACTCCATGGAGCGGGCGCTCTCCCTGAAGGCCGACAGCGGTGTCTTCGCCCTGCTGTCGAACATCGACACCATCGAGACGCAGGGCGACCGCGACGTCGTCTTCCACCTCAAGACGGCCGACGCCACGTTCCCCTTCAAGCTGTCCACCCCGGTCGCCGGCATCGTCAATTCCGACGACTACCCCAAGGACCGGCTGCGGGACGGCTTCGAGCTCGACGGCTCCGGCCCGTACACCTTCAGGCCGCAGATCGAGGGCGGCGAGCTGGTCAAGGCGGTCTTCGCCAGGAACACCAGGTACAAGGGCGCCCTGGACGTCAAGAACGACCAGGTCGAACTGGTCTCCTACGAGAACGCCGACGCCATGGGCAAGGCGATGGAGGCGGGGGACATCGACCTGATGACCCGCACGATGTCACCGGAGCAGATCCGCAAGCTGTCCGGCAACTCCGGCAACGACATCGACCTGATCGAGACGTCCGGCCTCGGCATCCGCTACCTCGCCTTCGACACCTCGGACCCCGCCGTGAAGTCCAAGGCCGTCCGCCAGGCCATGGCCCAACTCGTCAACCGCAGCGAACTCATCTCCAAGGTCTACGGGTCCCAGGCCGAGCCCCTGTACTCGCTCGTCCCGGCCAGCATCACCGGCCACTCCAACTCGTTCTTCAACAAGTACGGCGAGCCGGACACCGGCAAGGCCGGGGCGCTGCTGCAAGAGGCCGGCATCACCACCCCGGTGAAGCTGACGCTGAACTACACGACCGACCACTACGGCCCGGCCACCAAGAACGAGTTCGCGGTCCTGCGCAAGCAGCTCAACGCCAGTGGCCTCTTCGACGTGACCGTCAAGGGCACCCCGTGGTCGAAGTTCCGTCCGGCCGGCCTGAAGGGCCAGTACGAGGTCTACGGCATGGGCTGGTTCCCGGACTTCCCCGACGCCGACAACTTTCTCGCGCCGTTCCTCGACAAGGACAACTTCCTCGCCTCCCCGTACACCAACCGCCGGGTCCGCGACGACCTCATCCCGAAGTCCCGCCGCGAGGCGGACCGGCTGTCCGCCGCCAAGAGCCTCCAGGACATCCAGGACGTCGTCGCCGAGGACGTGCCCGTGCTGCCGCTGTGGCAGGGCAAGGAGTACGTCGCCGTGCGGGGTGACGTCACGGGCACCGCTTACACCCTCAACTCGTCTTCGACGCTGCAGCTCTGGGAGCTCGGCCGCGGCGCGAACGGCTGAAAGCTCCGCACCGGGCCGCCGACCGCGGCCCGTGACACCGGGGCACGTGACCGCGGCCCCGGGACGACGACACGACGACAAGGCACCTGCACGTGAAGATACGCAACCAGTGGCCGATACTGCCCCTCGTGGTGGGTCTGGCGTCCGGCCTGTTGACGGGATGCGGAACGGAGGGCGGCGGGTCCGGGGGCAGCGGCTCCGACGTGGTGCTCGGGATGTCCGACGACATCCTCGCCACGGACCCCGCCTCGGGATACGACCCCGGCTCCTGGCTGTTGTTCAACAACGTCTTCCAGTCGCTGCTCAGCTTCCCCAACGGAGGTACCGAACCGCAGCCCGAGGCCGCCAAGGAGTGCCACTTCACCGGCACGCAGACCAAGGTCTACCGGTGCACGCTGAAGGACGGCCTGAAGTTCAGCAACGGCGAGCCGCTCACGTCGAAGGACGTCAAGTTCTCCTTCGACCGCATGCTGGGGATCAACGACGACGCGGGCCCCGCGATCATGTTCCCCATGCTCGACAAGGTCGAGACACCCGACGAGAAGACGGTCGTCTTCCGGCTGAACACACCGGACGCCACCTTCCCCAGCAAGATCGCCTCCGGCGCCGGCTCCATCGTCAACCACCAGCAGTACGACGGCAAAGAGCTGCGCGGAGACGGCCTGGCCGTCGGCTCCGGCCCGTACAAGCTGGACACGATCAACGACAACCAGGCCGTCTTCTCCAGCAACGACCACTACAAGGGCACCGCCGAGATCCACAACGGCGGCGTCACCCTCAAGTTCTTCCACGGCGACCAGGCCGCGTTGAAGAAGGCCGTCAAGGACGGCACGGTCGACATCGCCTACCGCGGCCTCACCGCCGATGACGTCGCCGACATCGAAGAGGACGGCACGGCGTCGGGTATCGACGTCGTCGAGGGCAGCAGCGCCGAGGTCCAGCACCTGGTCTTCAACATGAACGACCCGGTGGCCGGGAAGCTCGGCGTGCGCAGAGCCGTCGCCCACCTGATCGACCGCGAGGCGCTCATCAGGGACGTCCACCAGGGCACCGCCATCCCGCTGTACTCGCTCATCCCGGCCGGTATCGCGGGACACAACACGGCCTTCTTCGACACCTACGGTCCCCGCCCCTCCACCGCCAAGGCACGGGCCGCGCTGCGGGACGAGGGCATCACCGGCAAGGTGAAGCTGACCCTGTGGTCGACCCCGTCCCGCTACGGCCCCGCGACCGACGACGAGTTGCAGGCCATCGCCGGGCAGCTCAACGCCAGCGGACTGTTCGACGCCCGGATGAAGTCCGTGCCCTTCGAGCAGTACGAGAAGGACATCGCCGCCGGCAAGTACGGCGTGTACGTGAAGGGCTGGGTGCCCGACTACCCGGACGCCGACAACTTCACCGCCCCGTTCTTCGGCAAGGGCAACGTCCTCGACAACAACTACGCGAACCGCACCATCACCGGCACGCTGATTGCGAGCACCGCCGCCGAGAGCAACCGCTCCGCGACCGACAAGGACTACGACCGCCTCCAGGACATCGTCGCCGAGGACGTGCCCCTGCTCCCCGTCTGGCAGGGCAAGCAGTACGCCGTCGTCCGCGACGGCGTCTACGGCCTGGAGTACTGCCTCGACGCCTCGACGGTGTTCCGCTTCTGGGAGCTCAGCAAGAACTGAGAAGTCCGAACAGGGCCGAGGCCGCGACGCTGCTGCCGCGCAATCACACGGTCCCGCAATCACACGGTCCCGCCATCACACGGTCCCGCAGTCGCGCAGTCGCGCAGTCGCGCAGTCGCGCGGTCGTGCGAGAGGGCGCCCTCCCCGCCGGATCCCGGCGCGGAGGGCGCCCTCTCACATGCACGACACGGCACGCACTATCCGTCCACGCGGCGCGGCCGGAACGTGCGGGCCGGCCTACTGGGCGCCGGGGCGCACCAGCCCGCTCTCGTACGCGTACACCGCGGCCTGCACGCGGTCCCGCAGCCCCAGCTTGGTCAGGACGTGCCCCACGTGCGTCTTGACGGTGGTCTCGCTGACGAACAGGTCGGCCGCGATCTCCGCGTTGGACAGCCCGCGCGCCACCAGCTTCAGCACCTCCACCTCGCGGTCCGTCAGCGTGTGCAGCGTGTCCGGGACCGGCTCCTCGCCGGACGGCAGGTGCGTCGCGTACTTGTCGAGCAGCCGCCGCGTGATGCTCGGCGCGAGCATCGCCTCCCCGGCGGCCACCACCCGGATCGCCTGCACCAGCTCATCGGCCGGGGCGTCCTTCAGCAGGAAGCCGCTGGCCCCCGCCTTCAGCGCCTCCACCACGTACTCGTCGAGATCGAAGGTCGTCAGCACCAGCACCTTCGCCGGACCGTCCCGTCCCAGGCCGGTGATCTGCCGGGTCGCCTCCACCCCGTCCATCCGCGGCATGCGGATGTCCATCAGCACCACATCGGGCTGCAGCGCCCGCACCTGGTCCAGTGCCTGGAGGCCGTCTCCGGCCTCGCCGACGACCGCGATGTCCTGCTCGGCCTCCAGAATCATCCGGAAGCCGGTACGCAGCAGGGGCTGGTCATCGACCAGTAGGACGCGGATGGCCACGTAAGTCTCCTTCGCTAGTCCGGCCCCATTCTGCCCTGTGGATCACCCTCCGACGCGGGCGCCCTCACCGGCAGCGGATAGGGCGGGGGAGTGCCGCCGAACTCCGGACAGTGCGCCTGGTGGTCGCACCAGCCGCACAGCCTGGTCGGGCGCGGCCGCCACTCACCCGTCTCCGTGGCCTGCCGGATCGCGTCCCACAGCGCCAGCAGCTTGCGCTCGACCCGCTCCAGATCGGCGAGCACCGGGTCGTACGTCAGAACGTCACCGCTGCCGAGGTACACCAGCTGCAGCCGCCGCGGCACGACCTGCTTCAGCCGCCACACCACCAGCGCGTAGAACTTCATCTGGAACAGCGCGCCCTCGGCATACTCCGGCCGGGGCGCCTTGCCCGTCTTGTAGTCGACGATGCGCACCTCGCCGGTGGGCGCCACGTCCACCCGGTCGATGATGCCGCGCAGCCTTAGACCCGACTCCAGCTCGGTCTCCACGAACAGCTCCCGCTCGGCGGGCTCCAGCCGCGCCGGGTCCTCCAGCGTGAACCACCGCTCGACCAGCCGCTCCGCCTCCCCGAGCCAGCGCGCCAGCCGTTCACCCCCGGGGTCGTCCGCGAACAGCTCGACGACCTCCGGGCGGCTCTCCCGCAGCCGGTCCCACTGGCCCGGCACCAGCGACTTCGCGCGGGGCGCCGTACGCTCGGCCGCCGGGGCGTCGAACAGCCGCTCCAGCACCGCGTGCACCAGCGTGCCCCGCGTCGCGGCCTCACTGGGCTTCTCCGGCAGCCGGTCGATCACCCGGAACCGGTACAGCAGCGGGCACTGCATGAAGTCACTCGCACGCGAGGGCGACAGCGAACGCGGCGGTATCGCGGCGGGTCCGGTCGCGCCGGGCTCCACGACTGTCGCCGTCGGCCCGGCCGGATCCGGCGGATCCACCGCCGGGGCAGGGCTGCTGTGGGGCACTGCCGCGCCCTCGGTGCTCGTCTCCATGACGACAGACCTTACGGCCCGGCACCGACAACGCCCCAGCCGCGGCCCGGATGCCCCGGAAGCTGTGGAAAACAACAGGGGGTGCCGGGCGGAACGCGTCGCCACGGCCGCATACCATCGACTTCAGACCGCCCGGCCGGAAGGCCCGGGAGACGCTTCGAACGAGGGGAAACCGGTGGACGAGAGCGGCGGGAGCGGACAGCCGCGGCCCGGCAACGACCGGCCGGCCGAGGAGCACGCGGAGTCCACGGCCCCGGCCACGCGTCCCGAACCGACCGCCCCCGACCCCGCCGACACCCGCCCCCCGGCGGACGACCACGCCACTCGGACCCCGGTCTCCGACCGGCCCGCGGAACCTGCGACGAACGCGGAGAGCCCGCAGGACACGGAGACCTCGGCGGACACGGACAGGAGGGCGAAGGCGGACCCCGAGGACGCGTCCCCCGCAGGGCGTCCCGCCCCCCTCCACTACAACCCCGAGCCCGAGCACACGCCGGACACCGCCGAACGGCACGAGGCGCCTGAACAGGGCTCCGAGGCCGCGAAGACCACACCCCCCGGAAGCTACGGCGCCCCGGCCGGAGCGCCCGAGGGTGACGACCACGACCCGCGACGCCCTCTCGGGCGCTCCGGCCGGGGCCGCCCCGGGAAGCGCCCCGGACCCGGCGGCGGACTCCTCATGGGCCGCCCCTTCGGCGTGCCCGTGTACGTCGCGCCCAGCTGGTTCCTCGTCGCCGCACTGATCACCTGGGTCTTCGGCGGCCAGCTCGACCGGATCCTGCCCGAGCTCGGCGCCGCCCGCTACCTCGTCTCCCTCTTCTTCGCGGTCGCCTTCTACGCGTCCGTACTCGTCCACGAACTCGCCCACACGGTCGCCGCGCTCCGCTTCAAACTCCCGGTCCGCCGCATCCAGCTCCAGTTCTTCGGCGGCGTCTCGGAGATCGAGAAGGAGGCCGAGACCCCCGGCCGCGAGTTCGTCCTCGCCTTCGTCGGACCCCTGCTCTCCCTCGTCCTGGCCGGCGTCTTCTACCTCGCCATGCAACCCGTCGAACCCGGCACCGTCCCCGGTGTCCTGCTCGCCGGCCTGATGATCTCCAACCTCATCGTGGCCGCCTTCAACCTGCTCCCCGGCCTCCCCCTGGACGGCGGCCGCATGCTCCGCGCCGTCGTCTGGAAGATCAGCGGCAGGCCCATGGCCGGCACCGTCGCCGCCGCCTGGGTCGGCCGGGCCCTCGCCGTCGCCGTCCTCATCGGGCTCCCCCTGTTCACCCAGGCCGGCGCGCTCGGCTCCGCCGCCGAGGACAGCGTCGGCATGGACACGGTCATGGACGCCCTGCTCGCCGCGATCCTCGCCGCGATCATCTGGACCGGCGCCGGCAACAGCCTGCGCATGGCGCGCCTGCGCGAACACCTCCCCGAGCTGCGCGCCCGCGCCCTCACCCGCCGCGCCGTCCCCGTCGAGACCGACACCCCCCTCTCCGAAGCGCTGCGCCGGGCCAACGCGGCCGGAGCCCGCGCCCTCGTCGTCGTCGACAACGACGGCGACCCCCTCTCCCTGGTCCGCGAGGCCGCCATCGTCGGCGTACCCGAACACCGCCGCCCCTGGGTCGCCGTCAGCGGACTCGCCCAGGACCTCACCGACGGCATGCGCGTCTCCGCCGAGCTGGCAGGCGAACAGCTCCTGGACGCCCTGCGCGCCACACCCGCCACCGAATACCTCGTCGTGGAGGACACCGGTGAGATCTACGGCGTGCTCTCCGCCGCCGACGTCGAGCGTGCCTTCGTGAAGGCCATGGCCCGGCCCAGCTGAACCCGGGCGTGGTCGGCCGCCCTCCGCACTGCCGGTAGGCTGGTCACATGTCCGAACCGACCGGTGCCGCCCGCAGGCGCGGGCCCTTCAAGGTCGGGGACCAGGTTCAGCTGACCGACCCCAAGGGCCGCCACTACACGTTCACGCTCGAGGCCGGGAAGAACTTCCACACCCACAAGGGTTCCTTCCCCCACGACGAACTGATCGGTGCTCCCGAGGGCAGCGTCGTCCGCACCACCGGGAACGTCGCCTACCTCGCGCTGCGCCCCCTGCTCCCCGACTACGTCCTGTCCATGCCCCGCGGGGCAGCCGTCGTCTACCCGAAGGACGCGGGGCAGATCCTGGCCTTCGCCGACATCTTCCCCGGCGCCCGCGTCGTCGAGGCCGGTGTGGGTTCCGGCTCCCTGAGCAGCTTCCTGCTGCGTGCCATCGGCGACCAGGGCATGCTGCACAGCTACGAGCGCCGCGACGACTTCGCCGACATCGCCCGGCAGAACGTCGAGCGCTACTTCGGCGGCCCGCACCCCGCCTGGCAGCTCACCGTCGGCGACCTCCAGGACAACCTGTCCGACGCCGACGTCGACCGCGTCATCCTCGACATGCTCGCCCCCTGGGAGTGTCTGGAGGCCGTCTCCAAGGCGCTCGTGCCCGGCGGCATCCTCTGCTGCTACGTCGCCACCACCACCCAGCTCGCCCGGACCGTCGAGTCGATCCGCGAGATCGGGTGCTTCAACGAGCCCACCTCCTGGGAATCGATGATCCGCAACTGGCACGTCGAGGGCCTGGCCGTCCGCCCGGACCACCGCATGATCGGCCACACCGGTTTCCTCCTCACCGCCCGGCGCCTCGCCGACGGCGTCGAACCGCCCATGCGCCGCCGCCGCCCCGCCAAGGGCGCCTACGGCGAGGACTACACCGGTCCCAACGCCGACGGGGGCTCCGGCCGCTAGGCCGTCACCACGAGGGCCGGGTCGACAATCCGTATCCGCACAACGACGCAGCGCCGTGGCCGAGTTCCCGAAGACCTCCGGAACTCGGCCACGGCGCCGTTTCGTTGGCCCGGCAGCCGATACGGCACACCGGAGGAACGCCCCGGGCAGGTTTGCGCCGGCCCAGCGCGTACCCCACCGTTCCCACGCGATGTGACGTGTGGCACCATGCAGGCCACCCCCACCGGCACAGCCCTCACAGGAGACACTCCTAGTGCAGCAATCCGCCGTCCCGGAGCTCGCCCACACCCACACCAGCCCCATGCACTGGCTCGCCACCGCCACGGCCGTCGCGGGCGTGGTGGCGCTGTCCTCCGTGCTGCAGCCCGGACCCGCGACCGCCGCCCAGGCCGCCACCACGGAGTCGAAGAACGCCCCGGCGAACGCCCCCGCGCCCGACCCGGCGGGCATCGCGTTCCCGCTCGACTGCGGAACGGTCAAGGTGAAAGTGGCACACAAGTCATCCGGCGACCTCGATGGCGACGGCAGACCGGAGACGATAGCCGCCGTCCACTGCGACGCCCCCATGGGCACACCGCCCGACGGCCTCTACGTCCTCACCCGTGGCACCACCACCGCCGAACCACGCGTCGTGGCCACCCTCGTCGACCCCAAGGACCGCCGGACAGTGACCGGCCTCACCGTGCGCGACAGCGCCGTGCAGGCCACACTCCTCGGCTACTCGTCCCTCGACGTGCCCAGTTGCTGCCCCGACCTGAAGGACGCGGTGAAGTGGCAGTGGAAGAACGGCACGTTCGTCCGCTCCACGCCCGCGGGAAGTCACACCGTCTGACCCATGCGTCCCGGCCGTTGTGTGAAGAACTGGACAGGTGTGACGGCACGTGCCGCATGGGTCACGCCGCGTCCGGCCCGAAGATCTCGACCTTGTCCGAAACTCGACGCACATGGATGCAGTCGCCGGGACAGTCCTTCGCCGACTCCACGACGTCCGTGAGGAGTGGCAGCGGCACCGGCGTTGTCGCGCCCTTGGCCTGCAACAGCTCGTCGTCGGAGCTCTTCACGTAGGCCAGACCGTCAATGTCCAGCTCGAACACCTCGGGCGCGTACTGCGCGCAGATGCCGTCGCCGGTACAGAGATCCTGATCGATCCAGACCTCCAGCTCCTCGCCGTCGACTCCGGCCTCCTGCTGCACGCTCATCTCTCCTGCCGTTTCAGCGCCGAATGGGACGGGAATCCGGCCAGTCCCGAAGGGTGTTGACCGTCCCGACCCTACCCCCGGCTGCTTTCTCTTCGCGTTCGGTGGGTATCCCCCCTCCGTGAGGGAGAGCGCAAGGGTGAAGATCGGACACACCCCGACAGTCTTTGTGATCTAGGGGTTTCAATCGACACCCGCCCAGGTAGGGTCTGGAAGCGTCCAGCTCCCCTTGGAGGAGGTGAGGACCGTGGCAGCCCACGACGACGACACGAACCGCGGCATCCGCTCGGGACGCGGGTCCGACGACCCGGCCGGGCAGATCGCCTACCTTGAGCAGGAGATCGCCGTCCTGCGACGCAAGCTCGCCGACTCTCCGCGGCACACGAGAATTCTCGAAGAGCGGATCGTCGAGCTGCAGACAAATCTGGCAGGCGTGTCCGCTCAGAACGAGCGGCTCGCCGGCACTCTCCGCGAGGCCCGCGACCAGATCGTGGCCCTCAAGGAGGAAGTCGACCGGCTCGCGCAGCCACCGGCCGGCTTCGGTGTCTTCCTGCAGTCGAACGAGGACGGCACCGCCGACATTTTCACAGGCGGCCGCAAGCTCCGGGTGAACGTCAGCCCGAGCGTCGAGCTCGAGGAGCTCAGGCGCGGCCAGGAAGTCATGCTCAACGAAGCGCTCAACGTGGTCGACGCCATGGAGTACGAGCGCGTGGGTGACATCGTCACCCTCAAGGAGATCCTCGAGGACGGCGAGCGCGCCCTGGTGCTCGGCCACACCGACGAGGAGCGGGTGGTGCGGCTCGCCGAGCCGCTGCTGGACGTCACCATCCGCCCCGGCGACGCCCTCCTCATGGAACCCCGCTCGGGCTACGTCTACGAGGTCGTGCCCAAGAGCGAGGTCGAGGAACTCGTCCTCGAAGAAGTCCCCGACATCGGTTACGAGCAGATCGGCGGCCTTGGCGGGCAGATCGAGGCCATCCGTGACGCCGTCGAGCTTCCGTACCTGTACCCGGACCTGTTCAAGGAGCACGAACTGCGCCCGCCGAAGGGCGTCCTCCTCTACGGCCCGCCCGGCTGTGGAAAGACCCTGATCGCCAAGGCGGTGGCCAACTCGCTGGCCAAGAAGGTCGCCGAGGTGACCGGCAAGGCGGCCGGCAAGAGTTTCTTCCTCAACATCAAGGGCCCGGAGCTGCTGAACAAGTACGTCGGTGAGACCGAGCGGCAGATCCGCCTGGTCTTCCAGCGGGCCCGGGAAAAGGCCAGCGAGGGCACCCCCGTCATCGTCTTCTTCGACGAGATGGAGTCCCTCTTCCGCACCCGGGGCTCCGGCGTAAGCTCGGACGTGGAGAACACCATCGTCCCGCAGCTGCTCGCCGAGATCGACGGTGTCGAGGGCCTGCAGAACGTGGTCGTAATCGGTGCCTCCAACCGCGAGGACATGATCGACCCGGCCATCCTGCGCCCCGGCCGGCTCGACGTGAAGATCAAGATCGAGCGTCCGGACGCCGAAGCGGCCAAGGACATCTTCCAGAAGTACCTCACCGAGCGCCTCCCCCTCCACGCGGAGGACCTGCGCGAGCACGGCGGCGCCAAGAGCGCGTGCGTCCAGGCCATGATCCAGACGGCCGTGGAACACATGTACGCCGAATCGGATGAAAACCGCTTCCTGGAGGTCACCTACGCCAATGGCGACAAGGAAGTTCTCTACTTCAAGGACTTCAATTCCGGCGCCATGATCGAGAACATCGTGGGCCGCGCCAAGAAAATGGCAATCAAGGACTTCCTCGAGCACGAACAGAAGGGCCTGCGGGTCTCCCACCTGCTCCAGGCCTGTGTGGACGAGTTCAAGGAAAACGAGGACCTGCCCAACACCACGAACCCGGACGACTGGGCCCGCATCTCCGGAAAGAAGGGCGAGCGGATCGTGTATATCCGCACCCTCATCACCGGAAAGCAGGGCGCGGACACCGGGCGCTCCATCGACACGGTGGCGAACACCGGGCAGTACCTGTAAAAACAGGGTGGCTGCGGGTGCCCTCACCGGGGTACCCGCAGCCGACTGTTTTTCCGGCCACCGCCGCAAACGAGAGCGCGCAAGGCAATGACGCAAATGATCTCCCCACCAGCGCAAAGGCGTTCTAGGCTCTTCCATACCGCCATGTCGCGCAGTGCGGGGACGGGCACCGCACACGTAACCGAGCGCCGGCGGTACTTGAGCGGCGTCCACGACCGAGGCCGCCGCCGGGCAAGGAGGGCCGCATGACCGTACGGCGAGTAATGGGCATCGAGACGGAATACGGAATTTCCGTCCCCGGCCACCCGAACGCCAATGCCATGCTCACCTCGTCCCAGATCGTCAACGCCTACGCGGCGGCGATGCACCGGGCCCGGCGGGCCCGCTGGGACTTCGAGGAGGAGAATCCGCTGCGCGACGCGCGGGGCTTCGACCTCGCCCGCGAGGCCGCAGACTCCAGCCAGCTCACCGACGAGGACATCGGCCTGGCCAACGTGATCCTCACGAACGGCGCCCGGCTCTACGTCGACCACGCCCATCCGGAGTACAGCTCGCCCGAGGTCACCAACCCCCGGGACGCCGTCCTGTGGGACAAGGCCGGCGAGCGCATCATGGCGGAGGCCGCCGAACGGGCCGCCCAGCTGCCCGGCGCCCAGCCGATCCACCTCTACAAGAACAACACCGACAACAAGGGCGCCTCCTACGGCACGCACGAGAACTACCTGATGAAACGGGAGACCCCGTTCTCGGACATCGTGCGCCACCTGACGCCCTTCTTCGTCTCCCGTCAGGTCTTCGCCGGAGCCGGCCGCGTCGGCATCGGCCAGGACGGGCACGAGCACGGCTTCCAGCTCAGCCAGCGCGCGGACTACTTCGAGGTCGAGGTCGGCCTCGAGACCACACTCAAACGGCCGATCATCAACACCCGCGACGAGCCGCACGCGGACGCGGAGAAATACCGCCGGCTCCACGTGATCATCGGCGACGCCAACCTGTCGGAGATCTCGACCTACCTCAAGCTGGGCACCACGGCCCTCGTGCTGTCCATGATCGAGGACGGCTTCATCGCGGTCGATCTCGCCGTCGACCAGCCCGTACGCACGCTCCACCAGGTCTCGCACGACCCGGGCCTCAAGCGGCTCGTCACCCTCCGCAGCGGCCGGACACTCACCGCGGTCCAGCTCCAGATGGAGTACTACGAACTGGCGCGGAAGTACGTCGAGGAACGTTACGGCGCCGACGCGGACGACCAGACCAAGGACGTCCTGGGCCGCTGGGAGGACACGCTCAACCGGCTCGAGAACGACCCGATGAGCCTGGCGGGCGAGCTGGACTGGGTCGCCAAGCGGGAGCTCATGGAAGGCTACCGCCGCCGCGACGACCTCGACTGGGACGCCGCCCGGCTGCACCTGGTCGACCTCCAGTACGCCGACGTACGGTCCGACAAGGGCCTGTACAACCGGCTCGCGGCCCGCGGACGCATCAAGCGCCTGCTGGACGAGAGCGACGTGGAGCGGGCCCGTACGGCGCCGCCGGAGGACACCCGCGCGTACTTCCGCGGACGCTGCCTCGAGCAGTACGCGGACGACGTCGCGGCGGCCTCCTGGGACTCCGTGATCTTCGATCTTCCGGGCCGGGACTCGCTGCAGCGGGTTCCAACCCTGGAACCGCTTCGCGGAACGCGTAATCACGTCAAGGCGCTCCTGGACCGCTGCCGTACGGCGGAAGACCTGGTCAGGGTCCTGTCGGGCACCTGATAGAAAGCCCGGGCGCACCTTCCGGCACAGGGTGGAAAACCCCGTCCCAGGGAATCAAGGAGGTGAGCCTCGTACGTTGGAAGAACTGCGGGGCCGATGTCGGACCCTGCTTGTAGGGTCTGATCAAGAACGTCGAACCGAGCGGGGTGAGGGTTATGGCGACCAAGGACACCGGCGGCGGACAGCAGAAGGCGACGCGCTCCACCGAGGAGGTCGAGGAGCAGGCGCAGGACGCGCAGGCTTCGGAGGACCTCAAGGAGCGCCAGGAGAAGCTGAGCGACGACGTGGACTCGGTGCTGGACGAGATCGACGACGTGCTCGAAGAGAACGCAGAGGATTTCGTGAGGTCCTTCGTGCAGAAGGGCGGCCAGTAGGCCCCGTCGGCCTGACGAGCGGGCGTGAGTGCTGCGTGCGGTGCGGTCGAGGCCGTGCCGTGCGCAGCGTGCGTTCGGGACCCGGAGCGGGGCGTGTTGCTTTGGTTCCGCCGGGCATGTGGATCACCGCCGTCGGGCGGGTAGGGTCCGAGGCATACCAGGCCCCGGGCGGGACACCGCGCCGGGAAGTTTTCCAGGATCGGCCCGACGTCACAGGGCGGGCTGCCGCATACGTGGAAGGAAACGCGTGGAAGCCAACACTCGTAGCACCGGGCGTCTACCAGCTGCCTTCCTGACGCCGGGATCTTCGTCGTTCGTGGACTTCCTCTCCGAGCACCAGCCCGAAATGCTCCCGGGCAACAGGAAGTTGCCGCCCGTCCAGGGCGCGATCGAGGCGCCGCACGGCACCACGATCGTGGCCGTCACGTTCCCCGGCGGCGTCGTGCTCGCCGGTGACCGGCGGGCCACCATGGGCAACGTCATCGCGCAGCGGGACATCGAGAAGGTCTTCCCGGCGGACGAGTACTCGGCGGTGGGCATCGCCGGTACGGCTGGTCTGGCCGTGGAGATGGTGAAGCTGTTCCAGCTGGAGCTGGAGCACTTCGAGAAGGTCGAGGGCGCGCAGCTGTCGCTGGAGGGCAAGGCGAACCGGCTGTCGACCATGATCCGTTCCAACCTCGGCATGGCCATGCAGGGCCTGGCCGTGGTGCCGCTGTTCGCGGGGTACGACGTGGACCGCGGCAAGGGCCGCGTTTTCTCCTACGACGTCACAGGCGGTCGTTCCGAGGAGCACGGGTACGCGGCCACGGGCTCCGGTTCGATCTTCGCGCGGGGCGCCATGAAGAAGCTCTACCGGGACGACCTGGACGAGTCGGAGGCCACGACGCTCGTGGTGCAGGCTCTCTACGACGCGGCAGACGACGACTCGGCGACCGGTGGTCCCGATGTCGCCCGCCGGATCTACCCGATCGTCACCGTGATCACCGACGACGGCTTCCGCCGGCTCACCGAGGACGAGTCCTCGGAGATCGCCCGCTCGATCCTGCAGCGGCGTCTCGAGCAGCCCGACGGTCCGCGTGCGGCGCTGCTCTGAGCGCCCGCGCGAGAAGCTTCTTGATCAGGTGATCCAGTGACTTCCACAGAAAGGGACGGATAACCGGTGTCGACGCCGTTCTATGTCTCACCCCAGCAGGCCATGGCCGACCGGGCGGAGTACGCCCGCAAGGGCATCGCCCGTGGCCGCAGCCTGGTTGTGCTGCAGTACGCCGACGGCATCGTGTTCGTCGGTGAGAACCCGTCCCGTGCGCTGCACAAGTTCAGCGAGATCTACGACCGGATCGGTTTCGCGGCCGCCGGCAAGTACAACGAGTACGAGAACCTCCGGATCGGCGGTGTGCGCTACGCCGACCTGCGCGGTTACACCTATGACCGGGGCGACGTCACCGCCCGCGGTCTGGCCAACGTGTACGCGCAGACGCTGGGCACGATCTTCTCCAGCGTCGGCGAGAAGCCGTACGAGGTGGAGCTGGTCGTCGCCGAGGTGGGCGAGACGCCCGAGGCCGACCAGATCTACCGGCTGCCGCACGACGGGTCGATCGTCGACGAGCACGGCTCGGTGGCGGTGGGCGGCAACGCGGAGCAGATCAGCACCTATCTGGACCAGCGTCATCAGGACGGCATGACCCTGGCCGAAGCGCTGCGGCTGGCCGTACAGGCGCTGTCGCGGGACACCAACGGCAGTGAGCGGGAGATTCCCGCAGAGCGGCTCGAGGTGGCGGTGCTGGACCGTACGAGGCCGCAGAAGCGGAAGTTCCGGCGGATCACGGCCTCGCGGCTGTCGCGGCTGCTCGCGGAGGGCAACGGCGGGCCGGTCGCGGAGTCCTCGGACGCGGGCGACGCGGACGACTCGGAGGATTAGCGGCACCGGCACCACCTCGCGTCACCCTGCGCCCCGGCCTTTTCAGGACCGGGGCGCGTGGCGTGTTCCGTACCGTGTGTCAGCGGTGGGCGGGCGGGGCTGTGGAGCCGCGTACGACCAGTTCGACGGGGATGTCACCCGCTTCGGGTGTGCGGCCCTCCAGGACCGCCATCAGGGCGCGCATGCCCCGCTCGCCGAACAGTTCCGCGTCCAGGCGGACCGTCGTCAGTTCCGGGTCGATGGCGGTGGCCAGGGCGAGGTCGTCCAGGCCGGTGACGGAGATGTCGGCGGGGACGGCGAGTCCCAGGCGGCGGATCGCCTTGTAGGCACCGGCCGCGAGCTTGTCGTCGTCGCAGACGACCGCCGTGGGGCGGGGGCCCGGGGCGGTCAGGGCGGCCTCGGTGGCGTGCTGCGCTTCGTCGATGGCGATGGGGGCGCGGGCCGTGCGGATCTCGGCGCCGCTCACCCGGCCGAGCCGTGCGGCGATTTCCCGGGCGCGCACCTCGAAGGTCCAGGAGGGCACGTCCGCCGCCAGGTGCAGGAATCTGCGGTGTCCCAGGGCGAGCAGGTGCTCGGCGACCTGGCGCACGCCGTCCGCGATGTCGAGGTTGACCGTGGCCGCGCCGAGGCTGCCGTCCGGGTCGCTGTCGAGCATCACCAGCGGCAACTGGTCGCCGCGGATCGCGGTGAGGGCGTCCGCGGCCATGGAGGAGGCGATGACGCCGTCCAGGGCCGCCTGGGAGGACGCGAAGGGGTCGCGGGCCGGGCCGATGCCCTCGGGGGAGGGGTAGAGCACGACGCCGAAGCCGTGCTCGGCGGCCACCCGCGCGGCGCCGGTGTAGACGCCGGCGAAGAACTCGGTGGTGAGCACGGGGACGACCAGCAGGACGGTGCGGGTGTGTCCGAGGCGCAGGTTGCGGGCCGCGAGGTTGGGACGGTAGCCGAGGTCGCGTGCGGCGTCGCGTACGCGCTGAGCGGTGGCCGCGGAGACACGACCACGCCACTTGTCGCCCAGGACGAGGGATACCGTCGCCTGGGAGACACCGGCGGCCTGGGCGACGTCCCGGCTCGTGGGGCGTGTACTGCCTCGTGCCACCGTCGGCCCGCTCCTTCGTCTGGACTCGTGAACTGGGCACATGGTACGTATGACCGAAGAAGTTATACGTAAAACTCGGGTCGGTGGCCGAAAACGTCACGGGCGGACGGAGGGCGGACATGACCACGGGATATCTGGAGATCCTCCGGGCGCGACACGCCACCCGGCTGCTGGTCGGCACCCTCGTGGGCCGGCTGCCCAACGCGACGGCGGCCATCGCGATCGTGCTGTTCGTCCGGGCGGAGGGCGGCACGTACAGCCTCGCGGGCGTCCTCGCGGCCGTGTACGGCGTCGCCAACGCCGTGGGGCAGCCGCTGCTCGGGCGGCTCGTGGATCTGTTCGGGCAGCCGCGCGTGCAGCTGCCCGCCGCGGTCGCCTCGGCACTGGCCATGTCCGCGTTCGCCGTCGCCGGGACCGGTCCGGCCTACGTGGCCTGGTTCGCCGTGGCCGCCGCCGGGCTCCTCACGCCGCCCCTGGAGGGCGGGCTGCGGGCGCTGTGGCCCAGCGTGCTGCCCGAGGAGGACCAGGTGCACACGGCGTACGCGATGGACGCCGTGGCGCAGGAGGTGATGTTCACCGTGGGGCCGCTGCTGGTGACCGTGTGCACCGCCCTGTGGTCCGCGCAGGCCGGGCTGCTCGTCCTGAACGCCGTCGGGGTGCTCGGCGCGCTCTCCGTGGTGGTCTCGCAGCCGTCCCGCGCGTGGCGGTCCGCGCCGCGCGAGGCGCACTGGCTGGGCGCGCTGCGCTCGGCCGGGCTGGTGGCGCTGCTCGCGGCGTTCCTGTTCGTCGGCGTGGCGCTGGGGTCCATCACGGTGGCCGCCGTGTCGTACGCGGACGACCACGGCGGCGACACCGTGTACGGCTGGCTGATGGCGGCGATCGGTCTGGGCGCGCTCGTCGGGGGTGCCGTGTACGGGGCCCGGCAGTGGGCGGGTGAGCCCGCGCGGCGCCTGCGGGTCCTGGTGGCGCTCCTGGCGGTGTGTTACCTGCCGCTGACGCTGTTGCCGGGCCCGGTCGCCATGACTCTGCTGACCGTGCTCGCCGGTGTCTTCCTCGCTCCGGCCATCGCGTGCGCGTTCGTGCTGGTGGACCGGCACGCTCCGCGCGGCACGGTCACGGAGGCGTTCTCCTGGCTCGTGACGACGTTCACCGTGGGCGCCTCCGTCGGAACGGGCCTGACGGGACCGGTCGTAGAGGCGGGCGGAGCCCGGTGGGGCTTTGCCGTACCGGCCGTCGCCGGGGGTGTGTCGCTGGTGGTTCTGACGCTTACCGGACGGGTACTCGCAGCTCCCGCGCGAGGTGCGGTTGTTGCCGCCGGTTCGGAAAATGATCCGAACCGTGCCGTCGAACCCCGTTTCAGCTCAGGGGATCGGGCGTAATGTTCAGTCATGGACCGCCGCATTTTCGGGCTGGAGAACGAGTACGGCGTCACGTGCACGTTCAGGGGACAGCGCCGCCTGTCGCCTGACGAGGTGGCGCGGTACCTCTTCCGCCGTGTCGTGTCATGGGGCCGCAGCAGCAATGTGTTTCTGCGCAACGGCGCCCGGCTCTATCTCGATGTGGGTTCGCATCCGGAATACGCCACACCCGAATGTGACAACGTGACCGAACTGGTCACCCACGACAAGGCCGGCGAGCGCATTCTCGAAGGACTCCTGGTGGACGCGGAACGACGCCTGCACGAGGAGGGAATCGCGGGCGACGTCTACCTCTTCAAGAACAACACCGACTCGGCGGGCAACTCCTACGGGTGTCACGAGAATTACCTCGTGGCCCGGCACGGGGAGTTCTCCCGGCTCGCCGACATCCTCATTCCGTTCCTGGTGACCAGACAGCTTCTGTGCGGTGCCGGCAAGGTGCTGCAGACCCCGCGCGGGGCCGTGTACTGCGTCAGCCAGCGGGCCGAGCACATCTGGGAGGGCGTCTCCTCGGCGACGACCCGCTCCCGGCCGATCATCAACACGCGCGACGAGCCGCACGCGGACGCCGAGCGCTACCGGCGCCTGCACGTCATCGTGGGCGACTCGAACATGTCCGAGACGACCATGCTCCTCAAGGTGGGCGCCACCGACCTGGTGCTCCGCATGATCGAGGCGGGCACCGTGATGCGGGACCTGACCCTGGAGAACCCGATCCGGGCGATCCGCGAGGTCAGCCACGACATCACCGGCCGCCGCAAGGTCCGCCTGGCCAGCGGCCGCGAGGCCTCCGCCCTGGAGGTGCAGCGGGAGTACTACGAGAAGGCCGTGGACTTCTGCGAGCGGCGCGGCATCCGCACTGGCACCACCGAGCAGGTCCTGGAGCTGTGGGGCCGCACGCTGGACGCGATCGAGTCCGAGGACCTCGACCGCATCGGCACCGAGATCGACTGGGTCATGAAGTACAAGCTCCTGGAGCGGTACCGGGCCAAGCACAACATGACCATGTCGCACCCGCGGGTCGCGCAGATAGACCTCGCGTACCACGACATCCACCGGCGTCGTGGGCTGTACTACCTGCTGGAGAGGAAGGGCCAGGCGGCCCGGATCTGCAACGACCTGAAGATCTTCGAGGGCAAGTCCGTCCCGCCGCAGACGACCCGGGCCCGGCTGCGCGGCGACTTCATCCGGCGGGCCCAGGAGCAGCGCCGTGACTTCACGGTCGACTGGGTGCACCTGAAGCTGAACGATCAGGCGCAGCGCACGGTGTTGTGCAAGGACCCGTTCCGTTCCGTGGACGACCGGGTGGAGAAGCTCATCGCCGGAATGTGAGCAGGCACGGGTGCCGGCGCATGAGCCGGCGTGCGGACCGGTGTGTGAAGGGCCGCGGCCCGTCGGGGACGCCCGGTGCAGGGAGGCGCTGACCGCCTCCTGGCACCGGGCGTTCACGCGTCTGTGGACGTGTCCGGAATGTGCCCCTCAGTGCCCGTGATGTGCCGTACGTGGCGGCGTGTCCCGGGCTGTTCCGTGTGCGGAGCGCTCAGGTCGTAGAGTGGCGGCCATTGCCCGCCACCTCCGAACCCCAGTTGGACTGATGAACTCCACCATGAAACGACGCGTCGCGGCGCTGCTCGCCGTTCCCGCACTGTTGTTCACCGCCGCGTGCGGTTCGGACGACTCCAGCAACGGCGACTCGGCGGCGGGTGTCGCCGAGGTCAAGGGGAAGACCGGGGAGAAGCCCGAGATCTCCGTGCCCAAGGACGGCAAGCCGTCCAAGAAGACGGTGACCAGGACGGTCTCCGAGGGCAGCGGAGCCGCGGTCAGGGCCTCCGACTTCGTCCGGCTGGACTGGACGGTGAAGAAGTGGGGCGGCGACCAGGACCTGGGCGGTACCTGGGCCGCGCCGCAGACCGGCACCAAGACGCCCAAGCAGCAGTCCGTCGAGCAGGTCGGCAAGCAGAGCCAGCAGCTGCCGGCCAAGGTCCTCGACGCGGTGAAGGGCGAGAAGGCGGGCAGCCGCATCCTCGTGCAGGGCACAGCGGGTGACCTGATCGGCCAGAACCTCAACCCGTCCTCCGGCATCACCGCCAAGGACGTGCTGATCTGGGTGGTCGACCCGGTCGGAGCCGCCGCCGTGGACGCCAAGGCCGAGGCCGAGGGCGCGCAGGCGCCCGTCGAGGCGGGTCTGCCCACGGTGAAGGCCCCGTCGCAGAAGGCGGCGGTCATCACCGTCCCCAAGGGCGTCAAGGCTCCCAAGGACCTGAAGCAGCAGGTGCTGATCAAGGGCAAGGGCAAGAAGGTCGAGGCCGGCCAGGGTCTCGTCGCCCAGTACACCGGGGTCAAGTGGGAGGACGGCAAGAAGTTCGACTCCTCCTGGGACCACGGGGGCGCCACCGCCTTCCAGATCGGCACCGGCGCCGTCGTGAAGGGCTGGGACGAGGGCCTCGTCGGCAAGCGCGTGGGCGACCGGGTGCTGCTGGTGATCCCGCCCTCCCTGGGCTACGGCTCAAGCCCCGACAGCGAGCTGGCGAAGAACACGCTGGTCTTCGTGGTCGACATCCTCGGCACCGTCTGACCGGGAAGTCTGTGAGACTGTTCGCGACGCAGGTCACGCAACAAGGAGAGATGAAGTGAGCATCGACAAGCCCGAGATCGACTTCCCGGGCGGCGAGCCCCCGGCCGACCTTGAGATCAAGGACATCTGGGAGGGCGACGGCGAGGTCGCGCAGGCCGGCCAGACCGTCACGGTCCACTACGTGGGCGTGGCCTTCAGCACGGGCGAGGAGTTCGACGCCAGCTGGAACCGTGGCGCCCCGTTCCGCTTCCCGCTGGGTGCCGGCCGCGTCATCAAGGGCTGGGACCAGGGCGTGCAGGGCATGAAGGTCGGCGGTCGCCGCCAGCTGACCGTCCCGGCCCACCTCGCCTACGGCGACCAGAGCCCCACTCCGGCGATCAAGCCGGGGGAGACCCTGATCTTCGTGGTCGACCTGCTCGGGGTGTGACGGTCGTACGTCAGTACGTCAGAACCCGGTGACCTGGGGCCCATGCCTGTCCGTGGCATGGGCCCTCGGCTTTTGCCCGGACAGCGCGGGACGGTACGGTCAACGCTCGTAAGAACCACAGGGAGGCGAAGCGCGTCGATGGCCATTGCCAAGGCCGAGCGGCTGATGAACCTGGCGCTGTGTCTGCTCGGGACGCGACGGCCGCTCAGCAAGCGCGAGCTGCGCGACTCCATCGAGGCGTACGTCGAGGCCTTCGGGCCGGGGAACGGCGCGGCGGGCAGCGACGACTCCTTCAACCGGATGTTCGAGCGCGACAAGGACGATCTGCGCGAACTCGGCCTGGTCATCGAGACCGTGGAGAACATCGAGGGCGAGGTCGGTTACCTGGCCCGCCGCGACAGCAACCGCCTGCCGCCCATCACTCTCGACGCCGAGGAAGCGGCCGCCCTCGGGCTCGCCGCCAAGGTGTGGCAGCAGGCCCGGCTCGCCGGCGCCGCCAGCGGCGCCCTGCAGAAGCTGCGCGCGGCCGGGCTCCCCGAGGACGTCGACCCCTACGGCGCGCACAGCGCGCTGGAACCCCGCATCCCCGTGCACGAGGCCGCCTTCGAACCGCTGATGCTGGCCTGCCGCGACCGCCGTACGGTCGTCTTCGACTACCGCAAGGCCACCGCCGCCCGCCCGGGGCAGCGGCACGTCGAACCGTGGGCGCTGGAATGCTGGCGCGGTCACTGGTACCTGGCGGGCTGGGACCGCGACCGGGAGGCCGAGCGGGTCTTCCGGCTGTCGCGGATCACCGGCAAGGTGCGCTCGCGCGGCGGCCGGTTCACCGTCCCGGTCCCCGACGTCGTCACGGTCCGTGAGACCGTCGCGAGCTGGGCCGGCGAGACGGCGGACCGCTCCGCGCGCATCCGGCTGCGCGGCGACGCCGGCTACCCCCTTCGTGCGAAGGCCACGGCGGTACGGGAACTCGGCGACGGCTGGGACGAGTTGGAGATTCCGTACGGGCACGGGCTGGACGCCTGGCTGGTGGAGTTCGGGCCGGACGTGGTGGTCCTGGAGCCCGCCGAGCTGCGGGCCGACGTGGTGGACCGGCTGCGCGCCGTGGCCAACGGCTGAGGGGGAGCGGACAACACAGTGGCAGGCAAACCGGTCAGGCCCACGAGCGCCATCGACCAGACGCGGCGGATGCTCTCCCTGGTGACCTATCTGCGCGAGCGTCCCGGCGCCCGGATCGAGGACGTCGCGCGTGCCTTCGGCATCACCGAGGACGAGCTGGTCTCCGACCTCGACGTGCTGCCCATGTGCGGCACCAGCTTCCGCGGCGGCGACCTGCTCGACATCGACACCGACGGCGAGCGCATCTGGTGGCACAATCCCGCCGCGCTCGGGGCGGACGCCGCCGAGCCGCTCAGACTCGCCGCGGACGAGGCCACCGCGCTGCTCGTCGCCGCCCGCGCCGTGGCGACGCTGCCCGGCCTGCGGGAGAGCGACCGGCAGGCGCTGCTGCGCGCCACGGCCAAGGTGGAGGCCGCGGCGGGCGAGGCGGCCGGTGCCAGTTCCCGGCTGTCGGTCACCTTCGAGTCCGAGGGCGGCGTCTTCGCCGACGTCGACCGGGCCATCGCCGAGCGCCGCCGCCTGTGGATCCGCTACTACTCGCCCGCGCGCGACGAGGTCACCGAGCGGGAGATCGACCCCGTCCGCCTGGTCAGCGTCGGCCACACCTACGTCGAGGCCTGGTGCCGGCGCTCCGAGGCGCGCCGTACCTTCCGGCTCGACCGGGTCGCCGAGATCAAGATCCTCGACGAGCCGTCCGCGCCGCCCGAGGTGGAGCTGCGGGACCTGTCGGAGGGGCTGGTGCAGCCCGCCGCCGAGGACCCGGAGGTCGTCGTCGAGGTCGGCCCGGGAGGCCGCTGGGTCGCGGAGTACTACCCGCACGACAGCGCGGACGAGCTCCCGGACGGCGGACTGCACATCAGCCTGCGCACGCCCGACCCGGCCTCGCTGCGGCGCCTGGCGCTGCGGCTCGGCCGCGACGGCCGGATCGTGTCGCCGCCCGAGCTGGCCGAGAGCGCCCGGCAGGCGGCCCGCGAGGCGCTCGGGGCGTACGACGCGATCGGAGAGGCGGAGCCGGGGGCGGTGCCCGCAGGACGGGACGGGCGCGACGGCAGACAGGAGCGGGTGCTGTGAACGAGTCGACGATGTCCGGTGTGCAGGGCATGACGGTGGAGTCCGCGTTCGCGGGGATGACCAGCGTGACCCCCGTGGTGTTCCGGGCGGGCTGCCCGGACTGCCGCGGACGCTTCGAGCTCACCGCGGGCGACCTCCGGCTGGCGATCGGCGCCAGCAGCCGGACCACGTTCTACTCCTTCACCTGCCCGGACTGCGGCGCCGCAGTCCGCAAGCCGGCGGGGGAGCGGATCGTCGAGCTCCTCATCAGCGGCGGCGTACGCGCCCTGCGACTGCACCCGACGGTGTAGCCCGCCGCGGTGCCACCCCCTCGCCGTCCCGGTCGCGCGGTGGCGGTCCGGGACGGTCTAGGCTCGACGCCATGTTCTGGCCGATGTTCGCGATCGCTGTGGGTTTCCTCGGACTGCTGGTCCTCGCGGTGTTCGCCGTGCGTGTCTTCGTGGAGGCGGAGCGTCTCGGCAGGCAGGTCACCGACTCCGCGCGCCGTATCAACCGGGCGGCCGAGGACCTGGAGCGGGCGGCCCAGAGCACGGCCCGCTCCGTCGACGCGCTGTGAGGCAGCCGCACGGTCCCGTCTCCGCTGTCGGGGTGCTTCGCCCTGTCGGCCCGCCGGGGGCGGCAGGTAGGCTACGTGTCGCGGCCGGAGAACGAGGCCCGGACCGCGGACGGGAGTATGCACAGGGGAGGTACGGGGATTGCCCCGCGTTCACCCCTGAGCGTTACGATCGCTGTCGGCACGGCCAGACGGACACCTGTCCGAGTGGTCGGACAGCACCCCCACCCGCAGCAGCCTCGGTAAGAAGGTAAAGACTTATGGGAAGGCTCGGACCTACCGAGATCATTCTTATCCTCGTGGTCATCATCCTCCTGTTCGGCGCGAAGAAGCTCCCGGACATGGCCCGTTCGCTCGGCAAGTCCGCGCGCATCCTCAAGAGCGAGGCCAAGGCGATGAAGGAGGACAAGTCCTCCACCCCGGCCGACCCGCCGAACGACGACGAGCAGTCCCCGTCCCAGCGTGTGATCCAGGCAGCCCCCGGTGACGTGTCCACCTCCCGCCCGGTCAACGAGCCGACGGACACGACCAAGCGCTGACGCCGCAGGGCCGGTGCCCACCGGCCCGCCGCACGAGATGGGAACGTGGGTTGCTGAAGTCTGCCCGCAAGAAGGAGAAGGATCCCGAGGGGCGGATGCCCCTCGGGGAGCACCTGCGTGAGCTTCGCAACCGGCTGGTGAAGAGCCTGCTCGCGATCGTTGTGGCGACCGTCGTCGCGGCCTTCTTCTACAAAGACATCATTGAGTTCTTCACGGATCCGATCCTGAGCGCGGTCGGCTGCGAGTACAGCTTCGCCGAGCTGGCCAAGACCGCCGACCAGCAGCAGTGCGCGCGGATCGTGCAGAACGGTCTGCTGAGCCCCTTCACGCTGGCTCTCAGCGTCTCGCTGTACGCGGGTGTCGCCCTGGCCGCCCCCGTGTGGCTCTACCAGCTCTGGGCCTTCGTCGCGCCCGGCCTGCACCGCAACGAGAAGAAGTACGCGATCGGCTTCGTCGCCGCGGGCTTCCCGCTGTTCGCCATGGGCGGCTACTTCGCCTACTGGTCGCTGCCCAAGATGGCCGCGGTGATGCTGGAGTTCGCGATCATCGGGAGCGACAACCAGCTGCCGCTGGACGACCTGCTGCAACTGGTCATGCGCATGGTCCTGGTCTTCGGGCTCTCCTTCGAGCTGCCGCTGCTGCTGGTGATGCTCAACTTCGGGGGTGTGCTGGCCGGGAAGAAGATCGCGGGCTGGTGGCGCGGGATGCTCATCGGCATCACCGTCTTCGCCGCCGTCGCCACCCCCAGCACGGACCCGATCTCGATGCTGGCGCTGGCCGGCCCGATCTGGGTGCTGTACTTCGTGGCGACCGGTGTGGCTCTCCTCAACGACCGCCGACGGCTCCGCCTGGAGGCCCTCGCGCCCGCCGACGACGAAGCCTCCGAGCTGGACCTCACGCCCGAGGACGTCGGCGAGGTCGAGCCGGTGACCGCGCGGGGTGCCCTGCCCGAGCAGGCAGGTGCGGACCGTGTGAACGGTTATGACGACGTGACCTGAAGACGGGCCGGCACCTCGTAAGGTCACCCCGTGACCTGCGAGCTCACCCTCTTCGTCAATCCCACCGCGGGCCGCGGCCGGGGCGCCCGCGCGGCGCAGCCGGCCGCTTCCGCGTTGCGGGCGGCCGGATTCTCCGTCCGCACGGTCCTCGGCGAGAACGCCCGGGACGCCCTCTCCCGCGCGCGTGCCGCCGTCGCGGACGGCACCGACGCCCTGATCGCGGTCGGGGGCGACGGCATGGCGAGCCTCGCGCTGCAGGCCGTCGCCGGTACGAGCACCCCGCTCGGCCTGGTCGCCGTCGGTACCGGCAACGACTTCGCCCGCGCGCTCGGCCTGCCGGTGCGGGACCCGGCCGCCGCGGGCCGTCTGGTCGCCGACGCCCTCAAGGGCGGGCGGCTGCGGGACATCGACCTCGGGCGGGCCGGGGACCGGTGGTTCGGGACCGTCCTCGCCTCCGGCTTCGACTCCCGGGTGAACGACCGCGGCAACCGCATGCGGTGGCCCACCGGGCGCGCCAAGTACGACCTCGCCATGCTCGCCGAACTCGCCGCGTTCCGGCCGTTGCCCTACCGCATCCGGCTCGACGACGGGCAGGTCCGGGAGGTCGAGGCGACGCTCGTCGCCGTCGGCAACGGGTCGTCGTACGGCGGGGGCATGCGGATCTGTCCCGGCGCCGACCTCACCGACGGGCTGTTCGACATCACCGTGGTCGGGGACTGCTCCCGCGCGACGCTGCTGAAGGTGTTCCCGAGGGTCTACCGGGGCACGCACGTCGACCATCCCAAGGTCACCGTCATGCGGGCGGCCGAGGTGGAGCTGGCCGCGGACGGGATCACCGGGTACGCGGACGGCGAACCCCTCGGGCCGCTGCCGCTGACCGCGCGCTGCGTGCCCGGCGCCGTGCGCGTCGTGGGGCCGTGAGCCGGGCGGACCCCGTCAGGCACGCCCTCGCGCAGGGTGTCCCGTACGGCGCCCGATCCGGATAATGATCGTCCTGTTGTCAGTGCGGCCCGGTACGCTCGAAAGCACGATGACAGACGATCTCTCACCGGCCGAGCGGTATGCGGCAGCCCGCAGGCGCGCTGTCGAGCAGGCCACCGCTCTCGCCTCCTTCCGCGAGATGTACGACTTCGGCCTCGACCCCTTCCAGATCGAGGCCTGCCAGGCCCTGGAGGCCGGCAAGGGCGTGCTGGTGGCCGCGCCCACCGGCTCGGGCAAGACGATCGTCGGCGAGTTCGCCGTCCACCTCGCCCTCCAGCAGGGCAGGAAGTGCTTCTACACGACGCCGATCAAGGCGCTGTCGAACCAGAAGTACGCCGACCTCTGCCGCCGCTACGGATCGGAGCGGGTGGGCCTGCTCACCGGCGACAACAGCGTGAACTCCGACGCCCCGGTGGTCGTGATGACCACCGAGGTGCTGCGGAACATGCTGTACGCGGGCTCCCAGACCCTGCGCGGCCTGGGACACGTGGTGATGGACGAGGTGCACTACCTCTCCGACCGGTTCCGCGGCGCCGTCTGGGAGGAAGTGATCATCCACCTCCCCGAGTCCGTGACACTGGTGTCACTGTCGGCGACCGTGTCGAACGCCGAGGAGTTCGGTGACTGGCTCGACACCGTACGCGGCGACACCCAGGTGATCGTCTCCGAGCACCGCCCCGTGCCGCTGTTCCAGCACGTACTGGCCGGGCGCCGGATGTACGACCTGTTCGAGGAGGGCGAGGGCCACAAGAAGGCCGTCAACCCCGACCTCACGCGCATGGCCCGTATGGAGGCCAGCCGGCCGTCGTACCAGGACCGGCGGCGCGGTCGGCACATGCGGGAGGCCGACCGGGAGCGCGAGCGCAGACAGCGGTCCCGGATCTGGACGCCGAGCCGTCCCGAGGTCATCGAGCGGCTGGACGCCGCGGGCCTGCTGCCCGCGATCACGTTCATCTTCAGCCGTGCCGCCTGCGAGGCCGCCGTCCAGCAGTGCCTGTACGCGGGCCTCAGGCTCAACGACGAGGAGGCGCGCGAGAAGGTCCGCGCCCTGGTCGAGGAGCGCACCGCCTCCATCCCGCCCGAGGACCTGCACGTCCTGGGCTACTACGAATGGCTGGAGGGCCTGGAGCGCGGCATCGCGGCCCACCACGCGGGCATGCTGCCGACCTTCAAGGAGGTCGTGGAGGAGCTGTTCGTGCGCGGCCTGGTGAAGGCCGTGTTCGCGACCGAGACCCTCGCCCTCGGCATCAACATGCCGGCGCGCTCGGTGGTCCTGGAGAAGCTCGTCAAGTGGAACGGGGAGCAGCACGCCGACATCACCCCCGGCGAGTTCACCCAGCTCACCGGCCGGGCCGGCCGTCGCGGCATCGACGTCGAGGGCCACGCCGTGGTGCTGTGGCAGCGCGCCATGAACCCCGAGCACCTCGCGGGACTCGCGGGCACGCGCACGTACCCGCTGCGCTCCAGCTTCAAGCCGTCGTACAACATGGCCGTCAACCTGGTCGAGCAGTTCGGCCGGCACCGCTCGCGGGAGCTGCTGGAGACGTCCTTCGCGCAGTTCCAGGCCGACAAGTCGGTCGTCGGCATTTCGCGGCAGGTGCAGCGCAACGAGGAAGGGCTGGAGGGCTACAAGGCCTCCATGACCTGCCATCTCGGTGACTTCGAGGAGTACGCGCGGCTGCGCCGCGAGCTGAAGGACCGCGAGACCGAGCTGGCCCGGCAGGGCGCCGTCCAGCGTCGCGCCGAGGCCGCCGTCGCCCTGGAGAAGCTGAAGCCGGGCGACGTCATCCACGTACCGACGGGCAAGTACGCCGGGCTGGCCCTGGTGCTGGACCCCGGCCTGCCCGCCGGGCGCGCGGGCGGACACCGCGGCGTCGAGTACCACGACGGGCCCCGCCCGCTGGTCCTCACCGCCGAGCGGCAGGTCAAGCGGCTCGCGTCCATCGACTTCCCGGTGCCCGTCGAGCCGCTGGAGCGGATGCGGATTCCCAAGTCCTTCAACGCGCGCTCGCCGCAGTCCCGCCGCGACCTCGCGTCGGCGCTGCGTACCAAGGCCGGGCACATCTCTCCCGACCGGCACCGCAAGAGGCGCTCGCAGGCGGCCGACGACCGGGAGATCGCCCGGCTGCGCACCGCGCTGCGCGCCCACCCCTGCCACGGCTGCAACGACCGCGAGGACCACGCCCGCTGGGCCGAGCGGTATTACCGGCTGTTGCGGGACACCTCGCAGCTGGAGCGCCGTATCGAGGGCCGTACCAACACGATCGCGCGGACCTTCGACCGGATCGTGGCGCTGCTGACCGAGCTGGACTATCTCAGGGCCGACGAGGTCACCGAGCACGGCAAGCGGCTCGCCCGGCTGTACGGCGAGCTCGACCTGCTCGCCAGCGAGTGCCTGCGCGAGGGCGTCTGGGAAGGGCTCGGTCCCGCCGAACTCGCCGCGTGCGTCTCGGCGTTGGTGTACGAGGCGCGGGCCGCCGACGACGCGACGGCGCCCAAGGTGCCGTCCGGGAAGGCCAAGGCCGCGCTGGGTGAGATGGTGCGGATCTGGGGGCGGCTCGACGCGCTGGAGGAGGACTTCCGGATCACCCAGACGGAGGGCGTCGGACAGCGGGAGCCGGACCTCGGGTTCGCCTGGGCCGCGCACCAGTGGGCCTCGGGCTCCGGCCTCGACGAAGTCCTGCGGGAGGCGGAGATGCCGGCCGGTGACTTCGTACGGTGGTGCAAGCAGGTGATCGACGTGCTGGGACAGATCTCCGCCGCCGCGCCCGCCGTCGAGGGGTCCACGGTGGCCAAGAACGCGCGCAAGGCCGTCGAGGGGCTGCTGCGGGGGGTTGTCGCGTACTCGTCGGTGGGGTGACCGGCCCCGGGACTCAGGGCCGGGGGTGTCGCCGCCCGCGGACCGGCCGGGAGGCCGGCCCGCCCTCGCCGGACGGCGCGGTCTAACGGTCGTATTCGTACGGCGTCGGGTCGGCCAGGGACGCGAGGGTCGCTGTGGAGTGGGTGGCTTCGCGGAACGCGGGGTCCGTGAGGGCCGCCCGCACCAGCTCGAGGTGGGTTTCGATGCCGTCGTACGGTCCGATTCCGGCCAGTGCCCCGTCGAGCCGTCGTAGCGCTTCGTCGCGATCGGAGCCGTGGGCGATCACGTTGCTGCGCACGGGGGTGAGCACGGGGTTGTACGACGATGTCGGCGCGCCGGCGCCCTTGCCGTTGCCGAGCGGGCTGCCCGGGCCGGACGGGTGGTCGTGCGTCGCGTCGCCCGAGCCGCGCCGGTCGTCGTGCGTCGGGCCCTGCGCGTGGAGGCGTACCTCGATCGCGTGGCCGTGGGGCGCGCCGGGGGCCCGGACCACGCCCCGTTCGCCGCGTGCCAGGCGCAGCGTCCACGTCAGCAGATCGACGCCGTGGACCTCCTCGGTGACCGGATGTTCCGTCGGGAAGCGGGCGTTGACCTCCAGAAAGTACGCCTGCTCGCGGGCGGCGTCGTACAGGAACTCGACCGTGCCCGCCGAGCGGTAGTCCACCCAGGCGCACAAGTCGCGGGCGGAGGCGGCCAGTTGGGCGCGCACCCGGTCGGGGAGATTGGGTGCCGGGGCCTCCTCCAGCACTCTCCGGTCCCGGAGCCTCAGGGAGCAGTCGCGGTCGCCGAAGGTGACGACCAGGCCTTCCCCGTCGCCGAAGACCGGCACTTCCACGTGCCGGGCGTGCTCGACGAAGCGCTCCAGGTAGACGCCCCCGGACGCGCATTCCGTGCGGTGTGCGCGCTCCCAGGCGTGGGTCAGTTCGGCGGCAGAGTGACATGTCGACATGTCGAGGCCGCCGTGTCCGCCCGTCGTCGACTTGAGCAGCACCGGGTAGCCGATGCGCTCGGCCTCCCGCAGTGCCTCGTCCCGGCCTGCCAGTACTTCCGTGCCGGGGGCGAGCGGAAGCCCCGCGGCGTCGGCCGCCGTGCGGGCCGTGTGCCGCGCGCCGAACAATTCCAGCTGCTCGGACGTCGGGCCCACGAAGACCATCCCGGCCTCCTCGCAGCGCCGCGCGAGGGCGGGGTCCGCCGACAGTGCCCCGCCGGGAAGGATCGCGCCCGCGCCGGTGTCCTCGGCCGCCCGCAGCAAGCAGTCGGCGGTCAGGTTCGGGTTGTTCTCGGACGCCGGGCCGAGCCGCACCGACGCGTCGGCGAGCCGCACGTGCGGGGCCGACCCGTCGGCGTCGACGTGCGCGGTCACCGTGCGCAGGCCGAGTTCGCGAGCCGTACGGATGACGCGGACGGCGGTCTCGCCCCGGTCGGCGACGAGCAGCGTGTCGAACATCTAAGCGGTCCTGCCCTCTTTCGCATCACCCGGTCGTGGCCCGGGTAGTCGTCTGTTCGTGGGTTCGGGAGCCCGGGCCTCGCGGCCGCCTGACCTCGTGGCCGCCCGCCCGGGTGCTCCTTCCACGATCGTCCGCCCTTAAGCGCCGCAGGGATGGCCGATCCGCCGGTGGCGACCGGTGTTTTCGTACGTCTGTACGCCATAACGCATCGTGTTCGATTAATATCCGAGCGTGTAAATGGGGCGAGAATACACCTGTCATGGGACGTTTTCAGGTGCTTGCCGAATATGCCACGCGGTTGATCCCGTCGGGTTAAACTCGCCCGTAGCGCGCAGAGTTAATCTGAATTCGCGCGTTTGTTCCATCATGCGCGGAAGATCCCGCTCGCCCCCTGGCTTGCTCGCGGTTTCCGTCGCACATCCCCGGCAAGCTTTCCTTCCCCTCAGCCGATTTGTCTCAAAGGGCCTACATGGTGCGTGTTGATTCCCCTCCCGGTCGCCGCGAACTTCCCTACGCGCGCGTCCTGTTGCCGCCGGCCGTCCTCATGGCCGCGGTGACCGGGGCCGCCGTCGCCTGGGTGGCGCAGCCGGCACGGACCGCCGTCGGCTGGTGCGGCGCGGTCGCGACGCTGCTGGTCGTGGCGACGGCCGCCGTGGCCGTACGCCGAGGCCGGGCCCTGCGCGACCTGCGCGCCGAACATGCCCGTCACACCACGGAACTGGAACGACGGCTCACCGTCTGCGAGTGGGAGATGGACCGCCTCGCCGAGGAGATCGTGCCCGCCGCGGTACACCTCCTGCACGGCGGACTCTCCCCCCGCGAGGTGCTGCTGCGCCTCCCCGACCTCGACCCCGCCTACGGTGAGCTGCGGGACTCGCAGGTGACGGTGATCAAGACCGTTCTGAAGATTCTCGACACCGAGGAGTCCTTGCGCGACGCCTCGCAGCGCTCCTTCGTCAGCATCGCGCGGCGCGTCCAGGCGATCGTCCACCAGCAGGCCAAGGAGCTGCGGGAGATGGAGGAGGACCACGGGCGCAACCCCGAGGTCTTCGACGACCTCCTGCGCATCGACCACGGCACCGCGCTCATCGGCCGCCTCGCCGACTCCGTCGCCGTCCTCGGCGGCGGCAGGCCCGGCCGCCAGTGGCCCGAGCCCGTCGCCCTGTACAGCGTGCTGCGCGGCGCCATGTCGCGGATCCTGGAGTACCGCCGCATCGAGCTGCACTCCATCGCCAAGGTCAACATCAAGGGCGTCTGCGTCGAGCCCGTCATCCACGCCGCCGCGGAGCTCCTCGACAACGCCACCCGCTACTCGCCCCCGCACACCAAGGTGCACGTCACCGCCGTCGAGGTACAGACCGGCGTCGCCATCGAGATCGAGGACGCGGGCGTCAACCTCAGCGAAGAGGCCCGCGACCGCATCGAGGGCATGCTGGAGCGCGCCAAGGCGGGCCTCGACCTGCAGGACCTCGGCGAGCACCCGCGGCTCGGCCTGTCCGTCGTCGGCCGGCTCTGCAAGGCGCACAACATGCAGGTGTCGCTGCGGGCCTCCGCATACGGCGGCGTCCGCGCCGTCCTCGTCGTGCCGAGCAACATGATGACCGACGAACCCGGCGTGGGACTCGCCCACGGCATCGGCGCCACCTCCGTGCCCAAGCAGGGCCCCGGCGCGCTGGAGGGCCCCAAGCGCACGCCCAAGAAGCGCCGTCCCACCAGCCCGCGCATCCCCGCAGCCGTCAGCATGGAGGACGACGTCCCCGTCGTCACCGAGTGGGCCGCGAACGGTCTGCCGCAGCGCCGCAGCCGCGTGAAGACCTCGCTCACCCAGCGCTACGCCGAGCAGTACGCCGCCGAGCGCGCCGCACGCGAGGCCGAGCGGTCCGGCATCGCGAACGATTCCCCGTGGGCGAAGCCCGCGCCCGAACCCAAGAAGGCGGCCAAGGAAGAACCCCCGCCCGGCATGTGGGTGGAGGCGTTCTGGGAGGGGCTCAAGGGCGACCCCGATTCCACCTCGGCCACCCGGCCGACCAGCCACCAGAACAACCAGCAGACCACCGAGCCGGCCCGTGCCGAGGCCGACGACGAAGGGGACGTCAAGTGATCCAGCAGCGAGCCAACTTCGACTGGATGCTCAAGGACCTCGCCGACGGCGTACCGGGTATCGAGATGATCGTCGTCCTGTCCGCCGACGGCCTGCGCATCGCCCGCCACGGCGGCGACCCCGACGCCGCCGACCGGGTCGCGGCGGCCTGCGCCGGACTGCAGAGCCTGGCGAGCGCCGTCGCCTCCGAGATCCCCGACAGCAACGGCCGTATGAAGCTGGTCATCATCGAGATCGACGGCGGCTACTTCTACCTGATGGCCGCCGGGGCCAACGCCTATCTCGCCGTGCTCTCCGACGTGGTCGCCGAACCCGGTCTGATGAGCAACCGCATGCGCGACCTCGTCGGCCGCATCGGAGCCCACCTGACCAGCCCGCCCCGGCGGAACGGGCAGCCCGTATGACGGCTCCGCAACGCCAGAGGCGCAACCCCAGGCAGGAACCCCCCGCTCCCGGCAAGAAGGAGGGCGGGGGCCGCAACCCCGAGCGGCTCTACGTCGTTGCCGGACCGGACGGCGAACGCGCCGAACTCGACCTGGTCACGCTGATCGTGGCGCGCGCCGAGCCCTCACCGTCCGCCACCCCGGAACAGGCCGCCCTGCTGCGGTTGTGCGCCGCCCCCCTGTCCGTCGCCGAACTCTCGGCCTATCTGAACCTGCCGTTCAGCGTGGTGACCGTGCTGGTAACGGACCTGCTGACGACCGAACTGGTGCAGGCGCGCGCCCCCGTCGTCCGCCAGGCACTCCCCGACCGATCCATCCTCGAAGCGGTGATGCATGGACTTCAACGGCTCTGACACCCTCCCCGGCCCACGCACCGAGGACCGGCTGCCGCACACGACGGACGCCGCGGTGAAAATCGTGATCGTGGGCGGCTTCGGGGTCGGCAAGACCACCATGGTGGGTTCGGTCAGCGAGATCAGGCCGCTGACCACCGAGGAGACGATGACCCAGGCCGGCATCGGCGTCGACGACAACTTCGGCTCGGAGACCAAGACGGCCACCACCGTGGCGATGGACTTCGGCCGCATCCGGATCACCGAACAACTCGTCCTGTACCTGTTCGGCACGCCCGGCCAGGAGCGCTTCTGGTTCCTGTGGAACGGCCTGTTCGAAGGCGCGCTCGGCGCCGTCGTCCTCGTCGACAGCCGCCGCCTCGAGGTCAGCTTCGACGTCATGGGGCGTCTGGAGGAGCGCGGCGTGCCGTTCGTGGTCGCCGTCAACACCTTCCCCGACGGGCCCCGGTACCCGCTGCCGGACCTGCGGGCCGCGCTCGACCTCTCCGAGGACATCCCCATCGTCGAGTGCGACGTGCGCCGCCGGGCATCCAGCCGGGACGTCCTGGTGACCCTGATGCGCTTCCTGCACTCGCTCGCCGTGACGGGCTCCCTCACCTGACTCCCGTACCCCTCACCTTGCCCATGTCCCATCAGCAACGTCCTTTCTGCTTCGGAGCAACACCGTGACGCCTGAATCCCACTCCCCGGCCGGAACGGGCGACGCCCGGCTCGAACCGCCCCCCGGCTGCCCCGCGCACGGTCTCGGACCCGGCGGGCTGCAACGGCTGCACCAGACGGAGGACCTGGAGGAGCTGTACGAGAAGCTCCGTGCCGAACACGGCCCCGTGGCGCCCGTGCTGCTCCACGACGACGTCCCCATGTGGGTGGTCCTCGGCCACGCCGAGAACCTCCACATGGTGCGCAGCCCTTCCCAGTTCTGCCGGGACAGCCGCATCTGGACCCCGCTGAAGGAGGGCAAGGTCAAGCCCGACCACCCCCTCATGCCGCACATCGCCTGGCAGCCGATCTGCTCGCACGCCGAGGGCGACGAGCACAAGCGGCTGCGGGGCGCGGTCACCGCCGCCATGTCGACCATCGACTACCGCAGTCTGCGGCGGCACATCAACCGCCACACCCAGACGCTCGTCAACCGGTTCTGCGAGCGGGGCCGCGCCGATCTCGTCGGGCAGTTCGCCGAGTACCTGCCGATGGGCGTGCTGTGCGAGGTCCTCGGCATGCCCGAGGAGTTCAACGACCGGATGGTGGAGGCCGCCCGCGACACCCTCAAGGGCACCGAGACCTCCCTGGCCAGCAACGCCTACGTCATGGAGGCCGTCGGCCGGCTCACCGCGCGCCGCCGCCTCCAGCCCGACGACGACTTCGCCGGGTACCTCGTCAACCACCCGGCCCGGCTCACCGACGAGGAGGTCTCCGAGCACCTGCGGGTGGTCCTCCTCGCCGCCTACGAGGCGACCACCAACCTCATCGGCAACGTGCTGCGCGTGGTGCTCACCGACCCCGGATTCCGGGCCCAGCTCAGCGGCGGTCAGATGACCGTGCCCGAGGCGGTCGAACAGTCCCTGTGGGACGAGCCGCCGTTCAGCACCGTCCTCGCGTACTTCGCCAAGCAGGACGTGGAACTGGGCGGACAGCGCATCCGGGCCGGCGACGGGCTGCTGTTCGGCATCGCGCCCGGCAACGTCGACCCCCGGGTGCGGCCCGACCTGGAGGCCCACATGCAGGGCAACCGGTCCCACCTGGCCTTCGGCGGCGGACCGCACGAGTGCCCCGGTCAGGACATCGGCCGAGCCATCGCCGACACCGGCGTCGACGCGCTGCTGCTGCGGCTCCCCGACGTACAACTGGACTGCGACGAGGACGAGTTGACGTGGCGGTCGTCGATCGCGTCGCGTCATCTGGTGGAGCTCCCGGTGCGCTTCGAGCCCAAGGCGCAGCAGGAGGTCACGGAGAAGCCGGGTCTGCCGATCCCGCCGCCCCGGGCCGAGTGGTCCATCGGAACCGAGCCGCCGCGTGCGGAGGTGCCACGCCCCGAACTGCCGCGCGCTGAGCGGCGCCGGACCCGGCCCGAGGCGCAACCGCAACCGTCTGCCTCCGTGCCGGCGGCACCGGCACCACAGCCTCAGCCGCCCCTCCAGCCGCAGCCGCAACCGGACCCCGCCCCGGCCCGTCGCCCGGGTGCCTGGCAGCGTGTCGTGCGCTGGTGGCGCGGCTACTGACCACCGGCCCAGTCGTCGTACGACGCCCAGGCCGCGAGCACCCGCGTACTGCGGAACCGGTGCGCGGTGCCGGTGACCGGGTCGGTGAACTCCAGGGCCCGCGCCAGCAGTTGCAGCGGGCGGCGGAAGTCACCGGCCGGCACGGCGGCGGTCACCACGGGATACAGCGGGTCGCCGAGGATGGGCACGCCCAGCGCGGTCATGTGCACCCGTAGCTGGTGGGTCTGGCCGGTGCTCGGCAGGAGCCGGTACCGGCCCAGCCCGGGTGCTGTGCCGTCGCGTGTGACGCCGCCCGGCGAGAACGCGTCCGCCGTCCGGTGTCCGAGGATCTCGACGCGGCTGATGGCGTTCGGCTCGCCCTCGACCTCGCGGGAGGTGAGCTCGCCGCGCTCCTTCACGATCCGGCCGCGTACGGTCCGGGGCAGGACGAGCCCGGGATCGTACGGTGCGACGGCCTCGTACTCCTTGCGCACCAGCCGGTCGCGGAACAGGTTCTGGTAGGCGCCGCGTTCCTCCGGCCGCACGGTGAACAGGACGAGGCCGGCCGTGAGCCGGTCCAGGCGGTGCGCGGCGGTCAGCGTCGGGATGCCCAGCTCCCGGCGCAGCCGCGCGAGCGCGGTCTGGGCGACGTGGCCGCCGCGCGGGGTGGTGGCGAGAAAGTGCGGCTTGTCGGCGACGACGACGTGCTCGTCGCGGTACACCACGTGCAGCGGGAACGGCACCGGGGTCTCGCACGGCAGCTCCCGGTGGAACCACACGTACGTCCCCGGCGCGTACGGGGCGTCGGGAGCCACGGGGCTGCCGTCCGCGCCGACGATCCGCCCCGCCGCGAACATGCCGTCGACAGCGCCGGTGCCCGCCGCCGTGAGCCGCTCGGCCAGGTGCTCCCGGACCGTGGCCCACGGCCCTGCGACAGGCAGCCGTACCCGCACCGGGTCCACCCCGTCGCGCTGGGGGAGAGGTGCGGGCGGAGTCTGTCGGCGGCGTCTCATCAGGGCTCAGGGTATGCGGCAGGAGCCAGCACCTTCCGGCTCGGCCCGGTCTTACGCTGCGTGGCCTGTGCCGTCGTGCTCGGCCCGGTGTCTACGCTCCGTGGCCCGTGCCGCCGTGCTCGGCCGGTGCCTCACTTTGCCTGGCCTGTGCCGTAGTGATCGGCCTGGTGTCTTACGCTGCCCCGCCCGTGCCGTCGTGCTCGGCCGGTGCCTCAAGCCGTCGGTCCCGTCTTCTCCTGCTCCGCCTCTATGCGGGCGTTCCACTCGCGCTTGGAAGCCTGCCAGCCGCTCTCGTCGTGGCCCAGTCGCCAGTAGCCGGAGATCGACAGGCTCTCGCGCGGGATGCCGCGTTCGACCCGCAGCAGGCGGCGCAGCTGTTTCACGAAGTGGGCCTCGCCGTGCACGAACGCGTGCACCCGGCCCGCCGGGAAGTCCAGCCCCCGCACGGCCTCCACCAGCGCCTCGCCGATCGGCCGGTCGCCGCGGTGCAGCCAGACCACGTCCACGTCTGAGTCGATCTTCTGCTCTTCACCGGCGTCGGCGACCTCGACGAAGGCGTGGGCGCGCGCGCCGTGCGGCAGCGACTCCAGGGCGCGGGCCATCGCGGGCAACGCGCTCTCGTCACCGACGAGCAGGTGCCAGTCGGCGGCCGGGTCGGGGGCGTAGGCGCCGCCCGGGCCCAGGAAACGGACGGTTTCGCCCGGCCGGGCACGCATCGCCCACGGGCCGGCGAGTCCCTCGTCGCCGTGGATGACGAAGTCGAGCGTCAGCTCACGGTGCCCGGGGTCCCAGTGACGCACGGTGTAGGTCCGGGTGACCGGCCACTGCTCGCGCGGGAACTCCTCGCGTATGCGCTCCAGGTCGAACGGTTCCGGGTAGGTCGCGCCCCCGGCCGGGAACAGCAGCTTCACGTAATGGTCGGTGCACGTGTCCGCCGCGAACCCGGCGAGACCGTCGCCGCCGAGCACCACACGCTGCATGTGGGCGGTCAGCCGCTCGGTGCGGACGACCCGCGCGGCGTACGTGGTACGGGACTTGCGGTCCGGTCGGTCTGCCATGAGGGAACTCCCTGACGTCGCACTTAGGTAAACCTAAGTTAGCACTGGCCTCCGGTGAACACCTCTCCGTGCCGAGCTGGTGAGCGGGGGCGTGGCCTCCGGCCCCGCTCGTCAGACGCCCAGTGTCGCCAGCAGCCGCTGCAGGGAGCCGCCCAGGCCCCAGCGGGCCGCCAGCGACTCCAGGGCCGCCGGGTCGCGCGGCCCGGCCGGCACGGCCGTGTCGACCTCGGGCAGCGGGACGTCGTCCGCGACCCGCACCACCTTCGGCGCGACCGCCAGATACGGCCGCGCCTCCGTCAGCCGCTTGCGCTGCGTCGGGGTCAGCCTCGCCCGCGGGTCGTCGACCGCGGCCAGGACCCCGGCGAGGTCGCCGAACTCGGCCAGCAGCTTCGCGGCCGTCTTCTCGCCGACGCCCGGCACACCCGGCAGGCCGTCGCTCGGGTCGCCGCGCAACGTCGCCAGGTCCGCGTACCCCCGTCCGTCCACTCCGTACTTCTCCCGGAGCCAGGACTCGTCGGTCAGCTGCAGCGTGCCCACGCCCTTGAGCGGGTACAGCACGCGGATGCCGCGCCCGTCGTCCACCAGCTGGTACAGATCGCGGTCGCCGGTCACGATGTCGACCGGGCCCGTCGCACGGGCCGTGAACGTGCCGATCACGTCGTCCGCCTCGTACCCCTCGACGCCCACGCGGGCGATGCCCAGAGCGTCGAGCACCGCCTCGATGACGGGCACCTGGGGGGACAGGGTGTCCGGGACCTCTTCCTCGTCCGGCCCGGCCGCGTGCTCCTCGGCGACCCGGTGCGCCTTGTACGACGGGATGAGCTCGACGCGCCACTGCGGTCGCCAGTCGGCGTCCATGCAAGCCACCAATTGGTCCGGGTGGTGGTCCCTGACGAGGCGGTCGATGAACTCGAGCAGCCCGCGCACCGCGTTCACCGGTGTGCCGTCCGGGGCCCGGACCGACTCCGGGACGCCGAAGTAGGCGCGGAAGTAGAGCGAGGCGGTGTCGAGGAGCATCAGTCGTCCGGTCACATCCCGCATCATGCCGCACACCACTGACAATCACGCCCCGTGACCGGTTCGCAGCGCACAGCGGGCAACAGTGAACGCTCTGTGAAGCCGGGCACATGTGCGTTTGTGTGCGAAGGGCGGGGGCAGGCGCCGCCTCGGAGCGATCCAGGTTGCGCGTTCACCTGTGCAAGGCGTCCGCTGTCCCCGTTGCCCGCCGTCACGGCTCTTCACGGCCGGCGGCCCGCGGCCGGTCACGGCGCCCGCTGTGCACGCTGTCCGTGACCCGTCGCTCCCTTTCCATTGCCGTCGAGCCGAGAAGGTACGCGTGTCAGCGACGCTTGAGGCCGAGCATCTTTACAAGGTGTTCGGAAGACGACCGGACCAGGCGGTCGAAAAGCTGCAGCAAGGGACCGACCGGGAGGAACTGCGGGCGGTCGGCACCACGGCCGCCGTGGTCGACGCCTCCTTCACGGTCGAGCCGGGTGAGATCTTCGTCGTCATGGGCCTGTCCGGCTCCGGCAAGTCCACCCTGCTGCGCATGCTCAACGGTCTGCTCGAGCCGACCGCGGGCCACGTCCGTTTCGACGGCGAGGACCTGACCGCGCTGGGTGACCGGGAGCTGCGCGAGGTCCGCTCGAAGAAGATCAGCATGGTCTTCCAGCACTTCGCGCTCTTCCCGCACCGCAGCGTGCGCGAGAACGCCGCCTACGGTCTGGAAGTGCAGGGCGTGCCCCGCGCCGAGCGCGCACGGCGTGCCGACGAGGCGCTCGCCCTGTGCGGCCTGGCCGGCTGGGAGAAGTCCTGGCCCGACGAGCTGTCCGGCGGCATGCAGCAGCGCGTCGGCCTCGCCCGCGCCCTGGCCACCGACGCCGACCTGCTGCTGATGGACGAGTCGTTCAGCGCCCTGGACCCGCTGATCCGCCGCGACATGCAGGACCAGCTCCTGGAACTGCAGCGCACGCTGAAGAAGACCATCGTCTTCATCACCCACGACCTCAACGAGGCGATGCGCCTCGGCGACCGGATCGCGGTCATGCGCGACGGCCGCATCGTGCAGATCGGCACCGCCGAGGACATCCTGCTGCGGCCCGCCGACGACTACGTCGCCTCCTTCACCCAGGACGTCGACCGCTCCCGCGTACTGACCGCAGAGTCCGTCATGGACCGCGACGTCAGCGGCGACGAGGCCGTCTGCGGCTGCGACACCGCCGCGCCCGACACGTCGTTCACCGACCTGTGCGCGCTCAGCGCCCGGCTGGACCACCCGGTCGCCGTGCTGGACGAGGACCGCGCGGTCGTCGGGGTCGTACCCAGGCAGCGGCTGGTCGGCTTCCTCGGCGACGAACAGCGGGCGCCCGAACCCTGCTCCCCGCGTGGCAAGGGCGGCAGGGACGGCAAGGGCGGGGAGAAGGTGATCAGCCATGCCTAGGATCCCCTTCGGCGACTGGGTCAACAGCGCCGTCGACTGGCTGCTCGACAACGTGGCCTGGCTGTTCGACTTCTTCAAGACGGTCTTCCTCGGCGCCTACGACGGCATCGACGCGGTCCTCCAGGCCCCCGAGCCGCTGCTGCTGGCCGGCATCTTCGCCGTGATCGCGTTCTGGCTGCGCGGCACCGTCGCCGGTGTGCTCTCCTTCGCGGGATTCGCCTTCATCGACTCCCTCGGCCTGTGGGAGAACGCGATGATGACGCTCTCCCTGGTCCTCGTCGCGACGATCATCGCGCTCGTCGTCGCCGTGCCCGTCGGTATCTGGGCCGCCCGCTCCGACCGCGTCAGCGGCGTGGTCAGGCCGGTGCTGGACTTCATGCAGACGCTGCCCGCGATGATCTACCTCATCCCGGCCATCCTGTTCTTCGGCAGCGGCGCGCCCGCGGGCATCGTCGCCACTCTGATCTTCGCGCTGGCCCCCGGCGTCCGTATGACCGAGCTGGGCATCCGGCAGGTCGACAAGGAGCTGGTGGAGGCCGCGGAGGCGTTCGGCACCAGCCCGCGGAACATCCTCCTGCGGGTCCAGATGCCGCTCGCCCTGCCCACCGTGATGGCGGGCGTCAACCAGGTCATCATGCTCGGCCTGTCGATGGCCGCCATCGCCGGCATGGTCGGCGCCGACGGCCTCGGCGGCGACGTCAACGAGGCCATCGGCCAGCTCAACGTCGGTCTCGGCTCCGAGTCCGGTGTCGCGATCGTGATCCTCGCGATCTATCTCGACCGTATGACCAGCGCCCTCGGCACCCAGGTCTCGCCGCTCGGCCGCCGTGCCGCCGCCCGGGTGCGCGCCGCGCAGGGCCTGAGGATCTGGTCGTACCGGCCGCGTCCGGCCTTCGCCGTGATCGGCGTCGTGGTGCTCGCGCTCGTGGCGGGCGGCATGGGCGTCTTCGGCGACGCCGGCAAGGGCGCAGCCGGCTCCGCAGACGGCGACGTCGGCCACGGCAAGAAGGTCAGCATCGGCTACATCCCCTGGGACGAGGGCGTCGCCTCCACCTTCCTGTGGAAGGAGATCCTGGAGCAGCGCGGCTACGACGTCGAGACCAAGCAGCTCGAGGCGGGCCCGCTCTACACCTCGCTGGCCGGCGGCGACGTCGACTTCCAGACGGACGCGTGGCTGCCCACCACCCACGAGCAGTACTGGAAGAAGTACGGCGAGCGGCTCGACGATCTCGGTTCCTGGTACGACGAGACCTCGCTGGAGCTGGCCGTCCCCTCGTACATGAAGGACGTCGACTCCCTCGAGGACCTCAGGGGCAGGGCGGGGACGTTCGACGGGAAGATCACCGGCATCGAACCCGGCGCCGGCATGATGTCGCTGCTCAAGAGCAAGGTCCTCAAGGAGTACGGCCTCGACGAGGAGTACGAGGTCGTTGACAGCTCCACCCCGGCGATGCTGGCGCAGCTCAAGCGCGCCTACGCCAAGAAGGAGCCGATCGCCGTCACCCTGTGGTCCCCGCACTGGGCCTACAGCGACTACGACCTGAAGAAGCTCAAGGACCCGAAGGGCACCTGGGGCAAGGGCGACGGCGTGCACACGCTGTCCCGCCAGGGCTTCGCCTCCGACAACCCGGTCGTCGCCAAGTGGCTGAAGAACTTCAAGATGACCGAGAAGCAGCTCACCAGCCTCGAGGCCGGGATCAACAAGGCGGGCAAGGGCAAGCAGCAGCAGGCGGTCAGGACCTGGCTGAAGCAGAACCGCGGCGTGGTCGACGAGCTCGCCCCGGTCGAGGGCGCCGCCGGCGGCACGCCCGCCGAGGCGAAGCGGCCCGTCGACGTGGCGTGGTTCCCCTGGGACGAGGACGTCGCCGTCACCTACCTGTGGAAGAACGTCCTGGAACGGCGCGGCTACAAGCTGAACCTGAAGCAGATGGACGTCGGCCCGGTCTACACCGGCCTGGCCTCCGGCGATCTCGACCTGAACTTCGACGCCTGGCTGCCGCACGCGCAGCAGAACTTCTGGGACCAGCACAAGGACAGGCTCAAGGACCTCGGCACCTGGTACGAGCCGACGTCCCTGGAGCTGGCCGTCCCGTCGTACGTGAAGGACGTCACGTCCCTCGCGGACCTCAAGGGCAAGGCCGACCGCTTCGGCGGGAGGATCATCGGCATCGAGCCGGGCACCGGCGAGATGAACCTGCTGAAGAAGGACGTCCTGCCGGGCTACGGCCTCGACAAGGAGTACAAGGTCGTCGACGGCTCCACCCCGGCGATGCTCGCCGAGCTCAAGCGCGCCTACGCCAAGAAGGAGCCCGTCGCCGTGGTGCTGTGGTCGCCGCACTGGGCGTACAGCCAGTACGAGCTGACCAAGCTGAAGGACGACAAGAAGCTCTTCGGCGAGGGCAACACGATCCGCACGATCTCCAACGGGGCCTTCCCGGAGCAGTACCCGCAGCTCACCAAGTGGATCAAGGGGTTCCATATGAGTGAGGACGAGCTGGGCACGCTGGAGGCCGAGATCAACGAGCGCGGTCAGGGCCACGAGGAAGAGGCCGTCGCCGCCTGGCTCGAGGAGCACCCGGACATGGTGGAGCGGATGACTCCGCAGTGATCCGGACTCCCACGGGCCTCCGGGCCCCCGGGACCCGTCCGCCCGGGGACGCGAGCCGGGCCCGGCACCGGGGTGAGAACAGGTCGTGCCGGGTGACCTGACGGGCCCGGTGCGTCCCGGACGAGAGGGGGCCTCCTTGCGCGATTGCGTAACGGGGCCCCCTCTCGGCATACCGGGCGCCCTTCTCACGCCCGTGCATCCGCCGCCGTTCGCAGTAGGAATCCGGCCAATCACACACAGCGACGACTTGGCCGTCCGGACGGGAAATCCCCCGCAGTACGGGAACACGGATCAGCGACCGTGCATTGACCGGACGGAACATCCCGGAGTTCCATTGGCGCGAATGGCGCGAACCAAAGGGTCGGACAGCACCCGGTGTGACACCCGTACGAGGGGCGGATGAATCGCCTTGCCGAACATGCGTAGGGTGCAGTGAACCCGGCAGTAGCAACAGCATCAGCAGGAGAGGCGCGCCGGCGGCGGGTGCGGGACGCGAGAGACGCGCGAAGGAGGGAGCCGGAGCGATGGGCGACCACAAGGAACAGCCCTTGCGGGTGGGCGCGGCCGTACGGCGGCGGCGCCGCGCCCTGGAACTCACCCTCGCCGTCGTGGCCGAACGCAGCGGCCTGTCCGTACCGTTCCTCAGCCAGATCGAGAACGAGCGGGCGCGGCCCAGCACCAGTTCCCTGGAGAAGGTCGCCGACGCGCTGCGCACCACCGCGGTCGAACTCCTCGCCGCGGCCGACCCGGCGTGCAGCGTGGACGTCCTCCGCGCCGAGCAGGGTGAAGCGGGCCCCGACCCCCGGATGCGGTCCCTGGTCCGCGGCCACCACCAGATGTACGCCACGGAGTTCACCGGCGACCACGACGCCGGTCGCGAACTGCAGTACCGCAACGACCAGTTGATGTACGTGGCCGACGGCGCCGTGGAAGTCGAGGCCGAGGGCCGCGCCTACCGCCTCGGCCGCGGCGACACGCTCTACCTCAGCGGCGGGGTGCGGCACCGCTGGCGGGCCACGGTCTCCGACACGCGGCTGCTGATCGTCGCGGTCGCCGAACACATCGAGGCGGTCCGGAACAGGCCGCCGCAGTGAGGGTCGTCTCGCTGGTGCCGTCCCTCACGGAGGCGGTGGCCGAGACCCTGCCCGGCGCCCTCGTCGGCGTCACGGACTGGTGCACGCACCCGGCGGATCTCGACGCCGTACGCGTCGGCGGAACCAAGAACCCGAAGCTCGACCGCGTCCTCTCCCTCGCTCCCGGCCTGGTGATCGCCAACGAGGAGGAGAACCGCGCCGCCGACCTCGACGCCCTGCGGACGGCCGGCGTGGACGTGCTGGTGACGGAGGTACGGGACGTACCGGGTGCCTTCCGCGAACTGGAGCGTGTGCTGCGGGCGTGCGGAGCGGCCGGCCGCCCCCGGTGGCTGGACGAGGCCGAGGAGGCCTGGTCGGCGCCGCCGTCGCCGGAGCGTCGCAGGACGGCCGTCGTCCCCGTGTGGCGCCGCCCGTGGATGGTGCTCGGCCGGGACACCTTCGCCGGTGACGTGCTGGCCCGCCTCGGAGTCGACCACGTGTACGCCGGCCACGCCGAACGCTATCCGCGCATCCCCCTGGACGAGCTGCGCGCGGCGGCGCCGGACGTCGTCGTGCTCCCCGACGAGCCGTACCGCTTCACCGCCGGGGACGGCCCCGATGCCTTCCCCGGACTGCCCTGCGCGCTGGTCAGCGGGCGTCACCTCACCTGGTACGGACCCTCGCTGGCCGAGGCGCCCCGGGTGCTGGGGCGGGCCCTGCGGGCGGCGCGCCGCCCGCCTCCGGCCCCCTGACCGTCCGCCCGTGACCGTCCCCCCGGCCGCCCGCCGCCGGGGAGCAACCCGTTCCCTGCAACATAAGCTGCATTTATGAGCGGGAGCGGTGACAGCGCGAGGACCGGCGAGCACGGCACATCCCGGCCCGCCGCCGGGCAGGGCACCGGAGGGTCACTGGCGCACCGCGTACCGGACCTCGGCGCGCTGGAACTGCTGCTGGCGGTCGCCCGCGTCGGCAGCCTCGGCGGCGCCGCCCGGGAGCTCGGCATCACGCAGCCCGCCGCCAGCAGCCGCGTCCGGTCCATGGAACGGCAGCTCGGCGTGGCCCTGGTGGACCGCTCGCCGCGCGGTTCCCGGCTCACCGACGCGGGAGCCCTCGTCACCGACTGGGCGCGCAGGATCGTGGAGGCCGCCGAGGCGTTCGACGCCGGGGCGCAGGCACTGCGGGACCGACGCGACTCCCGGCTGCGGGTGGCGGCCAGCATGACGATCGCCGAGTACCTGCTGCCGGGCTGGCTGCTCGCGCTGCGCGCCCAGCGCCCCGGTACGGCGGTGTCGCTGCTCGCCGGGAACTCCGCGGCGGTCGCCGAACGGCTGCTGTCCGACGAGGCCGACCTGGGCTTCGTGGAGGGCCTGTCGGTCCCGGCCGGGCTGGACTCCGCCGTCATCGCCCACGACCGGCTGATCGTCGTCGCGGCCCCCGCCCATCCCTGGGCCCGCCGCCGTACGCCGCTGACCGCGCGGGAACTCGCGACGACCCCGCTGATCCTGCGGGAGACGGGCTCCGGCACCCGGCAGGTCCTGGACGCGGCCCTGGGCGGCCTGGCCCGCCCGCTGATCGAACTGTCCTCCACGACGGCCGTGAAGGCGGCGGCGGTCAGCGGCGCGGGCCCGGCCGTCCTCAGTGAACTGGCCGTGCGCGAGGAACTGTCGATGCGCCGGCTGGTCCCCGTCCCCGTCGAGGGCGTCACCCTGGCCAGGGACCTCCGCGCGGTCTGGCCCACGGGCCACCGCCCGACGGGCCCGGCCCGCGACCTGCTGTCGCTGACGCGCAGGTAGCGGCTCCGTCAGGGCCAAGGACCCGGGGGCGAAGGACTCAGGGGTTCAAACGCCGCGGAGAGCGGCCGGCTCGCCCGGGGTCAGCCGCCCGCCGCCTCCACCACCCCCCGCATCACCCGCACATCCGTCCCCATCTCCGGATGCCACTGCACCCCCAGCACCCACCCGGCGTCCGCCGGCAGTTCCAGCGCCTCCGCCGTCCCGTCCGCGGCACGCGCCGACACGATCAGGCCCTCGCCGAGCCGGTCCACGGCCTGGTGGTGATACGTCGGTACGGACGTCGCCTCCGGCACCAGCTCCGCGTACCGCGTGCCCGCCACCGGGGACACCGCGTGCTCGCCGAACACGCCCACCATCTCCGCGTGCCCGTCGAGATGCTGGACGAGTGTGCCGCCCAGCGCGACGTTCAGCAGCTGCATGCCCCGGCAGATGCCGAGCAGCGGCACCCGGGCCGTCAAGGCCGCGTCGATCAGCGCGAGCTCCCACGTGTCCCGTTCCGCAGCCGCGGGTCCCGTACGCGGGTCCCGTCGGGCGCCGTACCGCGCCGGGTCCACGTCCGGGCCGCCCGCGATCACCACCGCGTCGAGCCGCGCCACCGTCGCCGCGGCGTGCTCCGGCACGTCCGGCGGGAGCATGACGGCGAGGCCGCCCGCCCGCTGCACCAGCCGGGGATAGCCGGCCGGCAGCAGTGCGGCCTCCAGCTCCCACACGCCCCAGCGTGCCCCGGTCTCCAGATACGTACTGACGCCGATCAGCGGCCGTCGTCCGGTCACCTCGAACCCCCCTGTCGTGGCGGTCACCCCGTGCCCCTCCCCAGTAGGAGGTGTGACGTCATACCTTCCTGCAAAGGTATGACGCCACACCTTAGACAATCGAGCGGCGGGCAACCCTCACGTCAGGAACCCCCGCAGCAGTGCCGCCGTCCCCGCGCAGTGTTCCCGCGTCATCTCCCGCGCCCCGTCCGCGTCCCGGTCGAGCACCGCCTCGACCAGCGCCGTGTGCTGCCGCTGGGAGTGTTCCAGGTTGCGCACCAGCAGCGGGATGCGGTCCAGCAGGTCGTTCAGGGTGGCCCGGACCGCCGCGTACTGCGCCGCCAGGGCCGGTGACCCGCACAACTCGGCGAGCGTGAGGTGCAGCATCGTGTCCCGGCGGCGGTACTCCGCCAGAGGCGCGTCACGCGTGCGGTCCAGCGCCTCCCGCAGCCGCGCCGCCCCCGCCCCGGACAGCCCGTGCGCCGCGCACAGCCCGGCCGCCCCCACCTCCAGCACCTCGCGAAACCGCAGTACGTCCTCGAGGTCGACCTCGGCGACCCGCCGCCGCAGCGCGTCCCCGGCGTCCTTGCCGCCGCCGCCCGTGTCGGCGGTGCGCGGCAGCACGAACGTTCCGCCGTACCGCCCCCGCCGCGACTCCACCAGACCCTGCTCCTGAAGCACCTTCAGCACCTCCCGCAGCGTCACCCGGCTGATCCCCAGACGGCCCGCGAGCTCCCGCTCCGCCGGCAGCCGCCCGCCCCGGGGCACCAGGCCGAGACGCACCACCTGGAGGATCTGCTCCAGCGCCTCCTCGAAGCCGTTGCCCGCCCGCACCGGCCGCAGGACCGGCGTCAGACGGTCCACCCCGTCAGGTACCTCCCGCATACGGCCGCGCCCCCTTCCCAAGCAAAGGTTTCCGGCAATACCTTATGGCGCACGGTGGAAAGGCAGCAGTCCCAAGGAGGCTCTTCCGTGGCAGACCGCACACCCCCGCTCGGCATCGAGGAACTGCACGCCCTCGTCGCGGGCGGTGACATCGACACGGTCGTGCTGGCCTTCCCGGACATGCAGGGACGGCTCCAGGGCAAGCGGTTCGCCGCGCGTTTCTTCCTCGACGAGGTCCTCCACCACGGCACCGAGGGCTGCAACTACCTGCTCGCCGTCGACGCCGACATGAACACCGTCGACGGCTACGCGATGTCCTCCTGGGACCGCGGCTACGGCGACTTCGCCATGCACGCCGACATGTCGACCCTGCGCCGCGTGCCCTGGAACGAGGGCACGGCCATGGTCGTCGCCGACCTCGCCTGGCACGACGGCTCCCCGGTCGTCGCCGCGCCCCGCCAGATACTGCGCCGCCAGCTCGACCGCCTCGCCGAACACGGCTGGAGCGCGCGGGTCGGCACGGAGCTGGAGTTCATTGTCTTCAAGGACACCTACGAGCAGGCCTGGGACGCCGGCTACCGGGGCCTGACCCCGGCCAACCAGTACAACATCGACTACTCCGTCCTCGGCACCGGCCGCATCGAGCCCCTGCTGCGCCGCATCCGGAACGACATGGCCGCGGCCGGTCTGACCGTCGAGTCCGCCAAGGGCGAGTGCAACCCCGGCCAGCACGAGATCGTTTTCCGCTACGACGAGGCTCTCGTCACCTGCGACCAGCACGCCGTCTACAAGACCGGCGCCAAGGAGATCGCCGCCCAGGAGGGCGTGTCGATCACCTTCATGGCCAAGTACAACGAGCGCGAGGGCAACTCCTGCCACATCCACCTCTCGCTCGCCGACGCCGGCGGCGGCAACGTCATGGCGGGCCCGGACGGCGAGATGTCCGACGTCATGCGGCACTTCCTCGCCGGTCAGCTCGCCGCGCTGCGCGACTTCTCCCTCCTCTACGCGCCCCACATCAACTCGTACAAGCGGTTCCAGCCGGGCTCCTTCGCGCCGACCGCCGTCGCCTGGGGCCAGGACAACCGCACCTGCGCGCTGCGGGTGGTCGGCCACGGCCGCTCCCTGCGGTTCGAGAACCGGCTGCCCGGCGGTGACGTCAACCCGTACCTCGCCGTCGCCGGCCTGGTCGCCGCCGGGCTCCACGGCATCGAGCAGCGGCTCGAACTGCCCGAGCCCTGCGCGGGCAACGCCTACGCCGCCGACTACGCCCACGTCCCGACCACGCTGCGCGAGGCCGCCGAGCTCTGGGAGAACAGCCCGCTGGCCAGGGCCGCCTTCGGTGACGAGGTCGTCGCCCACTACCGCAACATGGCGCGCGTCGAGCTGGACGCCTTCGACGCCGCGGTCACCGACTGGGAACTGCGCCGCTCCTTCGAACGCATGTGAGGTCCCGCTTGTCCGAACCGCCCACCCCCTTCGAGCTCACGGTCCTCAACCCCGCGACCGAGGAAGTCGTCGCCACCGTCCCGGCCGCCTCCGCCGCCGACGTGGACGCCGCCGTCGTACGCGCCGCACGGGCGCAGTCCGGCTGGGCCGCGCTGGCACCGGGCGACCGCGCCCGGCTGCTGCGCCGCTTCGCCACCGCCGTGGACGAGCACGTGGAGGAACTGGCGCGCCTGGAGGTCCGCGAGGCCGGCCACCTGATCGGCAACGCGCGCTGGGAGGCCGGCAACGTCCGCGACCTGCTCGACTACGCCGCCGGGGGAGTGGAACGGCTGACCGGCCGGCAGATCCCCGTCGCGGGCGGCCTGGACATCACGATCCTCGAACCGCTCGGCGTCGTCGGCGTCATCGCCCCCTGGAACTTCCCCATGCCGATCGCGGCCTGGGCCACCGCCCCCGCCCTGGCCGCCGGCAACGCGGTCCTGCTCAAGCCGGCCGAGACGACCCCGCTGACCGCGCTGCGCCTGGCCGGGCTCGCCCTGGAGGCCGGCCTTCCGGACGGCCTGTTCCAGGTGCTCCCCGGACCCGGCCCCGTCACGGGCGACGCGCTCGTCGCACACCCGGGCGTCGCCAAGATCGTCTTCACCGGGTCCACGGCCGTGGGCAAACAGGTGATGGCCAAGGGGGCGGGCCTCCTCAAGCGGGTCACCCTCGAACTCGGGGGCAAGAGCCCCAACATCGTCTTCGCCGACGCGGACCTGGAGGCCGCCGCCCGGGCCACCCCCATGTCCTTCCTCGACAACTCCGGCCAGGACTGCTGCGCCCGCACCCGCGTGCTCGTCCAGCGGTCCGCGTACGACCGCTTCCTCGAACTGCTGGGCCCGGCGATCGAGGCGGTGCGCGTCGGCGACCCGTCGGACGGGACCACCGACATGGGCCCACTGATCTCCCGCGCCCAACTCGACCGCGTCCGCTCCTACGTCCCCCCGGACGCCGCCGGCATCCGGGGCACGGCACCCGAGGGCCCCGGCTTCTGGTTCCCGCCCACCGTCCTCACCGGCGTCGACCCCCGCGCGCGCGTGGCCGTCGAGGAGGTCTTCGGACCCGTCGCCGTCGTCCTCCCCTTCCAGGACGAGGCGGAGGCGGTCGCCCTGGCCAACGCCACCGACTACGGCCTCTCCGGCTCCGTCTGGACCCGCGACGTCGGCCGGGCGCTGCGCGTCTCGGGGGCCGTCCGCGCGGGCAACCTGTCCGTCAACTCCCACTCCAGCGTCCGCTACTGGACCCCGTTCGGCGGCTACAAGCAGTCCGGCATCGGCCGCGAGCTGGGCCCGGACGCCCTGACCGCCTTCACCGAGACCAAGAACGTCTTCATCAGCACGGAGGGCCCCGCACAGTGACCGCATCGACTGACGCACCGACCGACGAGATCGTCTGCCGCCGGCTGGTCGGCCGTACCGCCGTCGTCACCGGAGCCGGCAGCGGCATCGGCCTCGCCACCGCGCGCCGCCTCGCCTCCGAGGGCGCGCACGTCGTCTGCGCCGACGTGGACGAGACCCGCGGCAAGGCGGCGGCCGAGCAGACCGGCGGCATCTTCGTCAAGGTCGACGTCACCGACCCCGAGCAGGTCGAGGCGCTGTTCAAGACGGCGTACGACACCTACGGCAGCGTCGACGTCGCCTTCAACAACGCCGGGATCTCCCCGCCCGACGACGACTCCATCCTGGAGACCGGCCTGGAGGCCTGGAAGCGCGTCCAGGAGGTCAACCTCACCTCCGTCTACCTGTGCTGCAAGGCCGCCATCCCCTACATGCGGCGCCAGGGCAGGGGCTCCATCATCAACACCGCGTCCTTCGTGGCCAGGATGGGCGCGGCCACGTCGCAGATCTCGTACACGGCGTCCAAGGGGGGCGTCCTCGCCATGTCGCGCGAACTGGGCGTGCAGTTCGCCCGTGAGGGCATCCGCGTCAACGCCCTGTGCCCCGGCCCGGTCAACACCCCGCTCCTGCGGGAGCTTTTCGCCAAGGACCCGGAGCGCGCCGCCCGCCGCCTGGTGCACATCCCGCTCGGCCGGTTCGCCGAGGCCGAGGAGATCGCCGCCGCCGTCGCCTTCCTGGCCAGCGACGACTCGTCCTTCGTGAACGCCAGCGACTTCCTGGTCGACGGCGGAATCTCGGGGGCGTACGTCACACCGCTGTAGGGCGCGGCTTAAGGTGCCGGGATGAGCATGACGCCGCCGCCCGGCTGGTACCGCGACCCGTCGGGCCCGCACCTGGAACGCTGGTGGGACGGCACGGCCTGGACCGACCACCGGCGTACGCCGGAGGCCACCGCCGTACCCGCACCGCCGCCGGGCCCGCCGGTACCCGCGCCGGGCCCGGCCGTGCCACCGGCGCCACGGGCCGGCGGTGGTCGGGGCGACAACCGGGCCGGGATCGTCGCGCTGACCACCGCCGGCCTCGTCCTGGTCGCGTCGGTCGTCACCGGCGTGGTCCTGCTCGGCAAGGACGACGACCCCGGCACCAAGGCCTCACCGGGCACGGAGGCCTCCTCGCCCCCGGTCCCGGCCGACGACACCCGGTCCCCCTCGCCCTCGCCGTCCACCTCCGGGCCCCCCGAGGACCCGAACCGCGTGGCGGACGAGCTGAACGGCATCACCCTGCCGCTCCTCGACGGCTGGGTCCGCCCGGACCACGTCGCCCAGGACGACGTCCTCATGACCACCGACGGCACCTACGACTGCCCCGGCGACGACGGCTTCTGCCGGCACGGCCTGGTCGTCTCCCGCACCGTCACCGCCACCGACGAGACGTCGCCCGAGGCACTGGCCCGCGAGGACATCGAGGACGCCGCCGACGACGCCTACGAAGAGGACCTCGTCGGCAGGCGGCCCTTCGGCGGCATCGAGTCCCACCGGGAGGTGAAGGCGGGCCCCGTCGCGGTCGCGGGACGCGCCGGATACCTGGTGCGCTGGCGCGTGAAGACCGCCGAGGGCCCAGGCGGCTACGTGCAGTCGCTGGTGTTCCGGTCAACCGCCGGCACCGAGTCGCCCGTCGTCGTCCGGTACGTCTTCGACGCGGGCGAGGACGGTCCGCCGCTCGCCGACATGGACCGCATGACCAAGGGCATCCGGCCCGCCGGCGACGCGTCCACCGGCGGAGGCGTCGGCAGCAGCATCGGCCCCACCGGCTGAGGGCCCCGGCCCGCGCGGACGACGCCGGGTGCGGGGCCTACAGGAAGGTCCGCCCCTCGCCGCGGTACGTCGGCACCGCACCGGTCACCGCGTCCCCCTCCACCAGACGCAGCGTGTCGAACCGCTCGCACAGCTCGCCCGCCTTCGCGTGCCGGAACCACACCCTGTCGCCGACGAGGAGATCGTCGGCGGCGGAGCCGGTCAACGGCGTCTGCACCTCGCCCGCGCCCTCCCGGGGGTCGTACCGCAGGCCCTCCGGCAGATACGGCACCGGCGACCGGTCAGGGCCCGCCGCGCCGGACGCGGGATAGCCGCCGCCCAGCACCGTCACCACGCCGACACCCGGCCGCCGCACCACCGGCAGCGCGAACAGCGCGGCCGGCCGGCCCGTGAACGACGTGTAGTGGTCGAACAGCCGCGGCACGTACAGCCCCGACCCGGCGGCGACCTCCGTCACCGCGTCCTCGGCGACCGTGTGCTGCACACTGCCCGTCCCGCCACCGTTCACGAACTCCAGGTCGGGCACCACGGCCCGCACCGCCCGCACCGCCGCCGCGCGCCGCTCGGAGAGTTCCCGCCGGGCCGCGGCCTGCATCAGCCGTATGCCCCGGGACCGCAGCGGACGCCCGGCCACCGCGTCCCCGACCCCGGCGACGTGACCCTCGTACGCCATGATCCCGACGACCTTGAAACCCGGCCGCCGGGCCACCGCCCGGGCCAGGCCGGCGAGCTGCGCCGGAGAGCGCAGGGGGGAGCGCAGCGCCCCGATCCGCAGCCGCCCGCCGAGCATCCGCAGGGAGGTGTCCAGCTCCAGGCACACCCGCACCACTGCGCGTCCGCCGCCGCGCGAGGCGTCGATCAGGTCGAGCTGCGCCGGATCGTCCACCATCACGGTCACGGCGGCGGCGAGCTCCGGATCACCGGCCAGCTCCGCGAAACCGGCGCGGTCGGCGGACGGGTAGGCGAGCAGCACGTCGCCGAAACCGGAGCGCGCCAGCCACAGCGACTCGGCCAGCGTGAACGACATGATCCCCGCGAAGCCGTCCCGGGCCAGGACCCGCTCGAGCAGGGCACGGCAGCGCACGGACTTGCTGGCGACCCGGACCGGTTTCCCGCCCGCCCGGCGGACCAGATCCGCCGCGTTGGCGTCGAAGGCGTCCAGGTCCACGATCGCGAGGGGAGCGTCGAGATGGGCGGTGGCCCGGTCGTACCGAGCCCGGTCGGCGAGGCGTGCGGTCATGAGCGCAGCCTGCCAGAAGGTATTACCGCAGGGTAGTGGGACGTTCCCGGGCAGATGCCCCCGTGGCGCGGACTGGTTCCCGCTCGGGCGCCGACACGCCGTAGAGTGACGCGCACGCACGGGGACGCCGCCCGCCGCAGCCGCGCCGGGATGCCGCCACACGCGCGGGCACGCGGGCCCGAGCGCCCGGGAGCGGGACGCGCGTGCCCGTGGGCACAGGGCCCCGGGACGGGGAACGGCAGAACCCGGGGACGAGGAAACGGGGGGCGGATGAGTACGGAAGCGCGACGCGCCTCCAGCCCTTCGGCGCCCGGCGACCGGGAACCGGAACAACCCCGCCGGACCGACCGCGACACCCCCCGCCCGCAGAACACCGCCCCGCGCGACCCGACACCGCCGCGCGGCGAAACCCCGCAGGAGCCGCGCACGGCCGCACAGGACGGGCGTACGGCGGCCGCTCGGGACGCGCGCACGAACACCGCCCCGGGGGCCGGCAACGCCGACACCCCCCGCCCCTCGAGCTACCGTTCACCGGCCACGGGCCACCCCCCGCCCCCGCCGAAGGCCTCCGCCCGCTTCCCCGACACGCCCCCGCCCGTCGGCACAGACCCGGACGGGAACACCGGAGCCCAGGCGCCCGCCCGCCCCACCACACCGCCCCGCCCTCCGGCGTCCCCGGAACGCCCCGCCGCGCCCACGGACCGGACCGCCGTACCCGACAGCGCCACGGCGCCCGCCGAGGGGGCGACGGGCCGGTCCGCCCTGCCACCGCGCCCCACCGGCCGTCCACCGGCCCCCACGCACCGTCCGGGCGCTCCGCTGCCCCCCGCCCGGGAGACGGGCCGGTCCGCCGTACCACCCCGCCCGACCGGCCGCCCGTCGGAGCCCCCGCACCGCCCGGCCGCCGCGACGCGCCCCTCCGGGGCGACCGGGCGGCCCGCCGTCCCGCCCCGACCCACCGGCCGCCCGTCCGTGCCCCCGCAGCCGCACGCCGCACCCGAGACCCCGGCCGAGACGACCGCCCGGCTGCGTCCGGTGACGCCCGGGCCGGTGCCCCCTCCCGCGGGCGTGCCCCGTCCGGTGGGCCCGCCCGACGACCGCACACCGCACACCGCACCCTTCGCCGCACCTCCCGCCGCCCGCACGGGCGCCGCCCGGCACGGTCAGGGCGATACGGCACCGTCCACCGGCCGCCCCGGCCGGAGCAGCGCGGCGTCCCGAACGCCTTCCCCCGGTGCGGCCGCCCCGCAGCCCGACCCCTCCCTCTCCTGGAGCGCCCCCACGGCACCGACCCGCGCGACCACCGGTGTGCGGCCCGTCGTGTCGTTCGGGACACCCGAGGGGTACGACGAGCGCAACCGGGCCCGGCCGCTGGGTGCCCCACGGCGCTCGCGCACCGCTGCCGCCGCCCTGTGCCTCGTACTCGGCCTCGGCCTCATCGGCGGAGCCGTCACCGGCAGCCGGCTCGGCGGGCCCGGCGACGGCGGCGCGCGCGAGGCCTACGAGGCGGCCGGCGGCCTGTGGCACAGCGTCCCCGTCGACCAGCTCTTCCCGCCCACCGTGCAGGGCCGCGGAGCCGGACCCGGCGGAGCCGACCGCACCTGGACCCGTATCGGCGTCGCCCCCGACAGCGGCTGCCAGGGCGCCTTCGACCCGCTGCTCCGCAAGGTCCTGGACCCCGTCGGCTGCCGGCGCCTGCTGCGCGCCACCTACACGGACGCCACCCGGAGCCACGTCACCACCGTCGGGATGCTGTTCACGGACGCCGACGCCGCTGCCATGACCACCCTCGCCGGCCGCTTCCGCAAGGACGGCCTGGACCGCCGCACCGACCTGATGCCCCGCCCGTACGCCCCGAAGGACACCCCCGCAGCGCGCTTCGGCGCCGAGCAGCGCGCCTCCTGGGAGATCTCCGTCCTCACCGACGCCCCCGTCGTCGTCTTCGCCGTCTCCGGCTGGGCCGACGGCCGCGGCGTCGACGAACCGCTGCCCGCCGAGGAGGCCGTGAGGACCGGCACCACCGAGGCCGTCGCGCAGGCCGGCCTCGGCCACGAGGCGCGCGGCCTGGCCGACCGCGTCGAACGAGGCCTGCGCAAGACCGTCGGCCGGGCCACGGAGCAGCCGTCATGAGCCACCCGATCGTCCACCGGATCACCCGTCCGGTGTCCCGCCGCGGCGGACTGTTCGCCCCGTTCCTGGCCGCCGTCCTCGTCCTCCTGCCGGCCACCACGGCCCACGCCGACGGCATCCGTGCCCAGCAGTGGGCCCTGGACGCCATGCACACCCAGGAGGCCTGGCGGACCACCAAGGGGGCCGGCGTCACCGTCGCCGTCCTTGACACCGGCGTCGACTCCGACCACCCCGACCTCAGGGGCAACGTCCTCACCGGCAGGGACATGGTCGGTTTCGGCGCGAAGCGCGGCGACCGACCCTGGGCCCGGCACGGCACCGCGATGGCCGGCATAGTGGCCGGTCACGGACACGGCAGTGGTTCGGGCTCCGGCATCATGGGCGTCGCACCCGAGGCGAAGATCCTCCCCGTCCGCGTGATCCTGGAGGACGGCGACCCGTCCCGGGCCAAGGCCCGCAAGACCCGCGGCAACGCCCTCGCCGAGGGCATCCGCTGGGCGGCCGACCACGGTGCCGACGTCATCAACCTCTCCCTCGGCGACGACTCCGCCTCCGCGCACCCCGAACCCGCCGAGGACGAGGCCGTCCAGTACGCCCTGAGAAAGGGCGTGGTCGTCGTCGCCTCCGCCGGCAACGGCGGCGAGAAGGGCGACCACATCTCCTACCCGGCCGCCTACCCGGGCGTGATCGCCGTGACCGCCGTCGACCGCTACGGCACCCGCGCCTCCTTCTCCACCCGCCGCTGGTACGCCACGGTCAGCGCGCCCGGCGTCGACGTCGTCATCGCCGACCCCGACCGCAAGTACTACGAGGGCTGGGGCACCAGCGCCGCCGCCGCGTTCGTCTCCGGCGCCGCCGCCCTGGTCACGGCGGCCCACCCGGACCTGACCCCGGCCCAGGTCAAGGACCTCCTTGAGGACACCGCGCGCAACGCCCCCGTCGACGGCCGCGACGACTCACGCGGCTTCGGCTTCGTCGACCCGGCCGCCGCCATCGCGGCCGCCGGCCGGCTGAAGCCGCAGGAACTGCGCTCGGCGGCGTACGGCGAGGAGTACTTCGGGCCCGGCCCGGACGCCGCCGCCCTCGACGACGACACCGCCGGCTGGGCGGCCCCGCTCGCGGGCAGCGCGGGCGGCGTGCTGCTGGTGATGGCGGTGGTGATGTGGCGCGCCCGCCGCGCCCCCTCCGGCCGCCGGCCCGACGGCCACTAGCCCGGTACGGCGTTGCCCGGCGCCCCGATAGGGTCGGTGACCGTGGCTGACAAGAACATCCCCGACCCCGGCTTCTCCGACGACGACGGCTCCGCCGACCCCCGGCTGAGCGCGGCGCTCACCGCCTGGGCCGAGGACCGCACCGCCGTCGCCCCCGTCCTGGAGGCCCTCAGGGGTGCCCGGCTCCTCGTCCCCGTCGTGGCCGTCCTCGGGGAGATCGAGGAGGACGAGAGGGGGCTGCGCCGCGAGAAGACCAGCGACATGGCCGTCCCCACCCTCAAGGCGGCCGGCCGCACCGCCCTCCCCGCCTTCACCTCTACCGACGCGCTCACCCGCTGGGACCCGCAGGCCCGCCCCGTCGCCGTACCCCTGCTCCAGGCGCTGCGGGCCGCCGCGCACGAGAAGGCGGACACGGTCGTCCTGGACCTGGCCGGTCCGGTGCCGTTCGAGCTGACCGGCTCCGCGCTGCTGGCACTCGCGGAGGGCCGCACCAGCGCCGATCCGCTCGCCGACCCGGCCGTGGTCGAAGCCGTCCGCGGCGCCGTGGCAGCGGAGCCCGCCGTCCTGCGCGCCCATCTGGGCCCCGGTCAGGCGGACGGCACCCTCGCCCTCGTCCTGGACGGCTCCGCGCGGCCCGCCGAGGCCGCCCGCGCCGTAGCCCGGCGTCTCGCCGCCGACGAAACACTGCGGGCCCGCCTGGTACGCGGCCTCGACCTGGCACTCCTGCCGGCCGGGGCGACGCCACCGGGCGAGACCTTGTACGTACGGTGATCCGCTAGCCAAGCCAGCTGGCTAGCCGTAGACCGGACCGGTGTACTTCTCGCCCGGACCCTGACCCGGCTCGTCCGGGACGAATGACGCCTCGCGGAACGCCAGCTGCAGCGACTTCAGACCGTCCCGCAGCGGTGCCGCGTGGAAGGAGCTGATCTCGGTCGTGCTCGCGTCCAGCAGACCGGCCAGCGCGTGCACCAGCTTCCGGGCCTCGTCCAGGTCCTTGTGGGTGTCGCCCTCCTCGGTCAGGCCGAGCTTCACGGCGGCGGCGCTCATCAGGTTGACGGCGACCGTCACGATCACCTCGACCGCCGGAACCTCGGCGATGTCACGGGCCATGGCGTCGAAGTCGGGCGTCTCAGGAGGGGTCTCACTCATGCCGCACACGATAGGCCGCGGGACCGCCGGACACCCCACCCGGCCTCGGTTGGCACGAGGTGGGACAAAGCTGCTAACCTTGTGTAACGACCGGTCGGACGCGTATGCCTCACGGCGACGGGCCCGGCCCACAAGTGGAGGTTTTCGAACTCCCACCCGACCGTCCCCCGGGACGGCGGGTCACCGGTCAGGCGGCCCCGCCCCTCCGTGGCGGCGGTCGACCCGAAAGTGTGCCCCGCGGTCATCGCGGCGGCGCTCCGGTAGTTCGAGGAGCCCCGCCTGTGACCGTCCGGGGCATTTTTGTTGCGCCGACGCGGTTAGGTCCGTCAAACACAGACGTTACGCGGCTGTCCGCCAGACCGTCGCGTTGGTGCTACCGAGGAGGATCCATCAGCGCCGAGCCCCGCATCAACGACCGGATTCGCGTTCCCGAGGTGCGACTTGTCGGTCCCAGTGGCGAGCAGGTGGGCATCGTCCCCCTGGCCAAGGCACTGGAGCTTGCGCAGGAGTACGACCTGGACCTGGTCGAGGTCGCGGCGAACGCCCGTCCGCCCGTGTGCAAGCTCATGGACTACGGGAAGTTCAAGTACGAGTCGGCCATGAAGGCCCGTGAGGCGCGCAAGAACCAGGCGCACACGGTCATCAAGGAGATGAAGCTCCGGCCGAAGATCGACCCGCACGACTACGACACCAAGAAGGGTCACGTCGTCCGGTTCCTCAAGCAGGGCGACAAGGTCAAGATCACGATCATGTTCCGTGGTCGCGAGCAGTCCCGGCCGGAGCTTGGCTACCGGCTGCTGCAGCGCCTCGCGGAGGATGTGGCCGACCTCGGGTTCGTCGAGTCGAACCCGAAGCAGGACGGCCGCAACATGATCATGGTTCTCGGTCCGCACAAGAAGAAGACCGAGGCGATGGCCGAGGCCCGCCAGGCGCAGGAAGCCCGCAAGGCCGAAGCGAAGGCCAACCCCGGCCGCTCGCAGAACGCCGCGGACGCAGACGAACTGATCGATGAGCTGGTCGACGAGCCGGTCGACGAGCCCGCCGACGAGCACGCCGAGGCGTGACCCCCGGGACGCCAGTCCCAGGGCAGTAACCGACACAAGCGACGCTCCACCGTGCCCGGTTCGACGACCGGGCACCGGAGCGCCACCGACGAGGAGAGAACGGCGCTATGCCGAAGAACAAGTCGCACAGCGGTGCCAGCAAGCGCTTCAAGGTCACCGGCTCCGGCAAGGTGCTCCGCGAGCGCGCCGGCAAGCGCCACCTGCTCGAGCACAAGTCGTCCCGTCTGACGCGGCGCCTCACCGGCAACGCCGAGATGGCCCCGGGCGACGCCAAGAAGATCAAGAAGCTTCTCGGCAAGTGACGCTGCGGCGCCACGGCGCCGTTCGTCTGGACCGGGACCCAATCGATATCGGGCCGCGTGACGACCACCGCGGCCCCGCTACAAGGAGTTAACAAGTGGCACGCGTCAAGCGGGCAGTCAACGCTCACAAGAAGCGCCGGGCGATCCTCGAGCAGGCCTCCGGCTACCGCGGTCAGCGCTCGCGCCTGTACCGCAAGGCCAAGGAGCAGGTCACCCACTCGCTGGTCTACAACTACAACGACCGTAAGAAGCGCAAGGGTGACTTCCGTCAGCTGTGGATCCAGCGCATCAACGCCGCTGCCCGCGCCAACGGCATGACCTACAACCGCTTCATCCAGGGTCTGAAGGCCGCCAACGTCGAGGTCGACCGCAAGATCCTCGCCGAGCTCGCCGTGAACGACGCGAACGCGTTCGCCGCGCTCGTCGAGGTCGCGCAGAAGGCCCTGCCGAGCGACGTCAACGCGCCGAAGGCCGCGTGACGCTGCGCCGGCTTCGAGCCGAGTGACTGAAGGACCCGCAGGCTTCGAGCCTGCGGGTCCTTCAGTTGCCGCCCGCTCCTGTTCGTTCCGGCCGCGGGTTCGTCGTGGCGGGTCGCGCGGCCCCCCGCGCCCCTGCAGGGCACGTCCGCACCCGGCGTCCCGTTACTTGTGGAAGTGAAGAATCGCATGCGTCCCGCCGCCCCCGAGCCGATCTCCCCCCGTTCCCCCCGTGTCGCCGCTGCCAGGCGGCTGGCCAGGCGGAACTTCCGGAGCAAGGAGCGGCTGTTCCTGGCCGAGGGGCCGCAGGCCGTGCGGGAAGCGGCCGGGCACGGGGACACCCTGGTCGAGCTGTTCGTGACGCCGGAAGCCGCCGACCGGTACGCCGACATCGTCGGGGACGCGCGGGACGCCGGCGCCCGCGTGCACCTCGCCGCCGAACAGGTCGTCGCCGACATCTCCACCACCGTCACCCCGCAGGGCCTCGTCGGGGTGTGCCGGTTCGTCGACACGCCCTTCGAGGACATCCTCAGGGCCCGCCCCCGCCTCGTCGCCGTCCTCGCCCACGTCCGCGACCCGGGCAACGCCGGAACCGTACTGCGCTGCGCCGACGCCGCCGGAGCCGAGGCCGTCGTCCTCACCGACGCCTCCGTCGACCTGTACAACCCCAAGGCCGTCCGCGCCTCCGTCGGCTCCCACTTCCACCTGCCCGTCGCCGTCGGCGTCCCCGTGGAGGAGGCCGTCGGACGGCTCAGGGACACCGGAGTGCGCGTCCTCGCCGCCGACGGGGCGGGCGACCGGGACCTCGACGAGGAACTCGACAAGGGCACCATGGGCGGCCCCACCGCCTGGCTGTTCGGCAACGAGGCCTGGGGTCTGCCCGAGGAGACCCGGGCCCTCACGGACGCCGTCGTACGCGTCCCGATCCACGGACGCGCCGAAAGCCTGAACCTCGCCACCGCCGCCGCCGTATGTCTGTACGCCTCGGCACGTGCACAGCGCGCCGCCGCAGGGTGCCGCTCCGTCACCGACAGCTAGTAGGGTGACCAGCCCAGGGGCACCTCCCGTGGCTTGAGAGAGGTGGGATACGGGGATGAGCGTCGGCACGAGCAGCGCACCGGGAAACCGGGCGGCACGGCGGCGCGCACCCGCGCCCCGGCCCTGTGATCCCGCCGGGCTCGGCATCGACCCCGACGAGCTGCCCGACGGCCTCGTCGTCGCCGACGAGAACGGCCGGGTGATCTGCTGCAACACCGCCGCCGAACGCATCGCCGACGTCCGCGCCGCCGACGTCCTCGGCCGGCCACTGGAGAAGGCCCTGCCGCTGGAGGACCTGGAGAGCCGCCGCTGGTGGCAGCTCACCGACCCCTACGGCGGCCTCGCCATCCGCACCCGCCAGCCCGAGCGGAACCTCTTACTGCCCGGCGGCCGCGAAGTCCTCGTCACCGCGCGTTACGTCCGCACCGAACCGACCGGCCCCGTCCACCGCGTCGTCGTCACCCTGCGCGACACCGAGGCCCGCCGCCGCACCGAGCGCAGCCACGCCGAGCTGATAGCCACCGTCGCCCACGAACTGCGCTCCCCGCTCACCTCCGTCAAGGGCTTCACGGCGACGCTGCTCGCCAAGTGGGAGCGGTTCACCGACGACCAGAAGCGGCTGATGCTGGAGACCGTCGACGCCGACGCCGACCGTGTCACCCGTCTCATCGCCGAACTGCTCGACATCTCCCGCATCGACTCCGGGCGCCTGGAGCTGCGTCGCCAGCCCGTCGACATCGGGGCCGCCGTCGGCCGTCACATCCAGGCGTATGTCGCCGCGGGCCTGCCCGCCGACCGGTTCCTGCTCCGCATCGAGCAGCCGTTGCCCGACCTGTGGGCCGACCCCGACAAGGTCGACCAGGTGCTCAGCAACCTGCTGGAAAATGCCGTGCGGCACGGCGAGGGAACCGTCACCATCGACATCGCGGCCACGGAGTCCCCCCGCGAGGGAGAGGACACCGGCACGTCGGTCACGGTGAGCGACGAGGGGCCCGGCATCCCGGAGGAGTCCATGAACCGCGTCTTCACCCGCTTCTGGCGGGGCAGCAAGCGCGGCGGCACGGGGCTCGGGCTGTACATCGTCAAGGGCATCGTGGAGGCCCACGGCGGCACCATCACGGTCGGCCGCGCCCCCGGTGGCGGCGCCGAGTTCCGATTTACGCTGCCCGTGGCGGTACCGGCGTATCTCCTCTGAGACGGCCGGGAGCCCCACGGGCGCGGTCGTACACCCTCACCCCGTTAGACTCGGCCTTTGGCACCTTTGCGTCCCGAAGTCGGAGACGGTCTGTCATCGGATCGGAGACGGGGACCTCCAGCCAGCCAATCGGAAGCACGGGAAGAGATGTCGGCACCGAATAAGTCGTACGACCCTGTCGAGGTCGAGGCGTTGAAACCGGAAGAGATCGAGCGCATGCGGGACGAGGCGCTCGCCGCCTTCGCCGCCGCGGACTCCCTCGACGCGCTCCAGGAGGCCAAGGTCGCCCACACCGGCGGCACCTCCCCGCTGGCGCTGGCCAACCGCGAGATCGGCGCGCTGCCCCCGCACGCCAAGGCCGACGCCGGCAAGCGCGTCGGGCAGGCCCGCGGCGCCGTCAACAAGGCCCTCGCCGGCCGGCAGGCCGAGCTGGAGGCCGAGCGGGACGCGCGCGTGCTGGTCGAGGAGGCCGTGGACGTCACGCTGCCCCACGACCGGGTGCCGGCCGGTGCCCGCCACCCGCTGACCACGCTGTCGGAGCGCATCGAGGACATCTTCGTCGCCATGGGCTACGAGGTCGCCGAGGGCCCGCAGGCCGAGGCCGAGTGGTTCAACTTCGATGCCCTGAACATCGGCCCCGACCACCCCGCGCGCGGCGAGCACGACACCTTCTTCGTGCAGGGCCCCGAGGGCGGCACCGAGTCCGGCGTCGTGCTGCGCACCCACACCTCGCCCGTGCAGATCCGCTCCCTGCTCCGGCGTGAGCTGCCGGTCTACGTGATCTGCCCCGGCCGCGTGTACCGCACCGACGAGCTGGACGCCACGCACACCCCCGTCTTCCACCAGGTCGAGCTGCTCGCCGTGGACGAGGGCCTGACCATGGCCGACCTCAAGGGCACCCTGGACCACATGGTCCAGTCGCTGTTCGGCGAGGGCATGAAGACCCGGCTGCGGCCGAACTTCTTCCCCTTCACCGAGCCGAGCGCCGAGATGGACATGCTCTGCTACGTCTGCAAGGGCGGCTCCGTCGGCAACCCCGACCGGCCCTGCCGCACCTGCTCCAGCGAGGGCTGGATCGAGCTCGGCGGCTGCGGCATGGTCAACCCGCGGGTGCTCACCGCCTGCGGCGTCGACCCCGAGAAGTACAGCGGCTTCGCCTTCGGGTTCGGCATCGAGCGGATGCTGATGTTCCGCCACAACGTCGAGGACATGCGAGACATGGTCGAGGGTGACGTCCGGTTCACCCGGCCGTTCGGGATGGAGATCTGATGCGGGTCCCGCTTTCTTGGCTGCGGGAGTACGTCGACCTGCCGGCGGGCGAAACCGGCCGTGACGTCCAGGCCAAGCTCATTTCCGCAGGCCTCGAGGTCGAGACCGTCGAGCAGCTCGGCGCCGACCTCAAGGGCCCGCTGGTCGTCGGCCAGGTGCTGACCATCGAGGAACTGGAGGGCTTCAAGAAGCCGATCCGGTTCTGCACCGTCGACGTCGGCCACGCCAACGGCACGGGCGAACCGCAGGAGATCGTCTGCGGCGCCCGGAACTTCGCTGTCGGCGACAAGGTCGTCGTGGTCCTGCCCGGTGCCACCCTGCCCGGCGGCTTCGAGATCGCCGCACGCAAGACCTACGGCAAGGTCTCGCACGGCATGATCTGCTCCAGCGACGAGCTCGGCATGGGCGACGACGGCAGCAAGGGCATCATCGTGCTGCCGCCCGAGACCGAGGTCGGCAGGGACGCCATCGAGCTGCTGGAACTGGTCGACGAGGTCCTCGACATCGCCGTCACGCCCGACCGCGGCTACTGCCTGTCGATGCGCGGCGTCGCCCGCGAGACCGCCACCGCCTACGGTCTGCCGCTGCGCGACCCGGCCCTCCTCGACGTGCCCGGGCCGAACGCCTTCGGCTACCCGGTGAAGGTCTCCGACCCGGTCGGCTGCGACCGCTTCACCGCCCGCACCGTCACCGGCCTCAGCGCCGGGGCACGCTCCCCGATCTGGCTGCAGCGCCGCCTGCAGAAGGTCGGCATGCGCCCGATCTCGCTCGCCGTCGACGTGACCAACTACGTGATGATGGAGCTGGGCCAGCCCCTGCACGCCTACGACCGCAGCCTCGTCCAGGGCACCATCGGCGTGCGCCGGGCCGAACGGGGCGAGCAGCTCACCACCCTCGACGGCGTCAAGCGCACCCTGGACGCCGAGGACCTGGTGATCACCGACGAACGCGGCCCCATCGGGCTCGCCGGAGTCATGGGCGGTGCCAACACCGAGATCGCGGACCACGACGGCGCGGGCAACGGCACCACGGACATCGTGATCGAGGCCGCGCACTTCGACGCCGTCTCCGTCGCGCGGACGGCCCGCCGCCACAAGCTGTCCTCCGAGGCGTCCCGCCGCTTCGAGCGCGGCGTCGACCCGCAGGCCGCCGCCGCTGCCGCGCAGCGCACCGTCGACCTGCTGGTCCTCCTCGCGGGCGGCACCGCCGAGTCCGGCGTCACCGAGGTCGTCGCGCCGAGCACGCCGCGCACCATCACCGTCCCTGCCGACCACCCGGACAAGGTCGCGGGTGTCACGTACGGCCGCGAGACCGTCGTCCGCCGCCTCCAGCAGGTCGGCTGCGACGTGTACGGGCAGGACGAGCTGAACGTCACCGTGCCGTCCTGGCGCCCCGACCTCACCGACCCGAACGACCTCGCCGAAGAGGTCATCCGGCTGGAGGGCTACGAGAACCTGCCGTCCACGCTGCCCAGGCCCCCGGCCGGCCGCGGCCTGACGTACCGACAGCGGCTGCACCGCCGCATCGGCCGGGCCCTGGCCGGGGCGGGCTATGTCGAGGCGCTGAACTACCCGTTCGTCAACGAGCAGGTCTTCGACCAGCTCGGTTTCGACGCCGACGACCCGGCCCGCCGCGTCGTCAGGCTGACGAACCCCCTCAGCGACGAGGAGCCCGCGCTGCGCACCTCGCTGCTGCCGGGTCTGCTCGGCGCGCTGCGCCGCAACGACGGCCGCGGGTCGCACGACCTGGCGCTGTTCGAGACCGGCCTCGTCTTCCAGCCGCGCGAGGAGCAGCGCGTCGCGACCGTCCTGCCCGTCGACCGGCGTCCCACCGACGCCGAGATCGCCGTGCTGGACGCGGCGCTGCCGCACCAGCCGCGCCATGTCGCCGTCGTCCTCGCCGGAGCCCGCGAGCAGGCCGGCTGGTGGGGCAAGGGCCGGGCGGGCGACTGGGCCGACGCGGTCGAGGCCGCCCGCACCGTCGCCCGCGAGGCGGGCGCCGAACTCGTCGTCCGCAGGGGCCAGTACGGTCCGTGGCACCCGGGCCGGTGCGCCGAGCTGGTGGTCACCGTCGACGGCACCGAGCGCGTCGTCGGCCACGCCGGTGAGCTGCACCCGCGCGTGATGAAGGCGCTGGGTCTGCCGGACCGCGGCTGCGCCATGGAGCTCGACCTGGACGTCCTCGAGCTGGCCGGTGACGGCACGCCGCGGGCGCCGCGCATCTCCACCTTCCCGGTCGCCACGCAGGACGTCGCCCTCGTCGTGGACCAGCCGGTGCCGGCCGCCGAGGTCGAGTCCGCGCTGCGCGACGGAGCCGGCGAACTGCTGGAGTCCATCCGGCTGTTCGACGTCTACGAGAACGAGGACCAGCTCGGGGACGGCAAGAAGTCGCTGGCGTACGCCCTGCGCTTCCGCGCGGCGGACCGGACGCTGACGGTGGACGAGGCGTCGGCCGCCCGGGACGCGGCGGTCGCCCTCGCGGGTGAGCGCGTGGGGGCCGTACTGCGCGGCTGAGCCGAGTGACCGAGCCCGGCGGTTGAGCGTCGCGGGGGATCGTGGCCGGTGCCGGACGCGCGTCGAGCGCGTCCGGCCGACACGGTCCCCCGCACCCATTCCGGGACGTTCCTGACGTCACTCATATGAGTGACGTTTTCGGGCGAAACGGCCTGCCGAAGTCGGGGCGTCGACAGAATCAGACCGGTCTCTCGGGGCCATCTGCGCTGTCACGGCCTACATGGGGGGCCATCGGCATGATCCGCATCAGGTCACGGGCCCGACCCACCAGGCGGCCCCTCGGACGTCTACTCGCTCTCGGACTGCCCACGGCGTGGGGAGCCGTGGCCATCGCCTACAAGCTGGGCTGTCCCCTCGCCCAGCAGGACGGGCTCGGCGCGCGCGCCGTCAGCAGCGCCGTCTTCTTCGTCGTCGGCACGGGTCTCGTCCTGCATGTCCGGCAGGTGATGCTGCGGGAGCTGCGGCAGGTCCGCGGCGTCGCCAACGCCGCCCAGCAGGCGCTGCTGCGTCCCCCGCCGCCCCGCGTCGGCGGGCTGGGCGTGGCCGCCGCGCAGTTCTCCGCCGACCGGGGCGCCTCGATCGGCGGCGACCTCTACGAGGTGATACACACCGAACACGGCGTGCGGGTCGCCATGGGCGACGTACGGGGGCACGGTCTCGCCGCGGCCTCGACCGCCGCCGCCGTCCTCGGCAGTTTCCGTGAGGCGGTGCACGACGAGAAGGACCTCGGGGACGTGCTGCGCAGGCTGGACCGCGCGCTCGCCCGCCATCTGCGGGGCCACCGGTGCGACGACGGACTCGCGTCGGCCGGGTCCGGTCAGGACTGTCAGGACCTTCCGCCCAGCGAGGACTTCGTCACCCTGCTCCTGCTGGAGATCCGCGGCGACGACACCCTGCACGTCCTCAACTGCGGGCACCCCTGGCCGTATCTGCTGGGCGACGGCCGCGCCGTACCCCTCGCCGCGACCGAACCCCTGCCGCCCATGGGGCCGTTCCCGCTGCCGGCCCAGCTGCCCGCCGAGGTCTGCGGCCGGCTGAAGCCCGGTGACACCCTGTTCCTTCACACCGACGGGGTGGAGGAGGCCCGCGACGACCATGGCCGGTTCTTCGCGCTCGCCGAGGTGCTCGCCGAGGCCGTCCGTGGCACCCCGGTCTGCCCCCAGAGCGTGCTGCACACCGTCCTTACCCAACTCCTGCGCCATACCGGCCGGTCGCCCGCCGACGACGTCGCCCTGCTCGTCCTCCGCAACGACCGGGACTCCCTCGCGCCGCACGCGGGCCCGCCCATGGGACACGGAGCGCACCCCGTCCCATGACATCGGCGGCGCCGCGCCCGGCTCTGCCTCCGGGGTGGCCGCGCCGCGCCCGGCTCCGCCTCCCGGGGGTGGCCGCGCGGCGCGCCGTCCGCCCCGCCGCGGAGTGTCGGGCGGACGGCGGAGCGGACGGCGCGGTTCGGGCCGCCGTCTGTACGAGGGGGAGCCGGCGGCCCGGCCGGCCTCTTGCGAGGCATTTCAGTCAACCGGACGGACACGCTCCGCGACAGCGTGCACACGGTGCGGATGCGGGCACTCCGTTCACACCCCGTGTGAAGGCGTTCGCACTAGTCTGTCCCGCACCCAGCCACCCGGGGGGCCACCCATGCAGCCCAACACTCTGCTCGACGCGATCCTGGACGAGGCCGGGATCTCCCACGCCGGTCTCGCCGCCCACGTCAACCAGGCGGGCCGCCGCCGCGGACTCTCGCTCCGGTACGAACACACCGCCGTGGCGCGGTGGCTGAAGGGGCAGCGCCCGCGCGGCCAGGTGCCCGACCTGATCTGCGAGGTCCTCGCCGTCCGGCTGCACCGCTCCGTCACGCTCGACGACATCGGCCTGGGCGTGCCCGGCGAGCCGTCCGCCCCGCCCACCGGCTCGCTGTCCGGGTTCGTGGCACGAGCCACCGCGCTGTGGCGCTCCGACCAGCAGCAACGCCCGCACATCCTGGGCGCCCAGGCCGTCACCGGCACGCCCGCCGTGATACCCGTGTGGGAGTGGGAGAACCCGCCCGAGGACGTCGACGTCTCCCGCGGCGGCCGGCACCGGGTCACACCGGCCGACCTGGAGATGCTGCGCGCCGCCCGCACCCACTACGAGCAGATGTACCGCAAGGCCGGCGGCGTGGCGACCCGCGCCCGCATCGTCGGCTTCCTCAACACCGAGGCGGCGCCGCTGCTGCGCGGCGGCTACACCGACGCCACCGGCCGCCACCTGCACCGGGCGACCGGCGGACTGGTGGCCATCGCCGGCATCTGCGCGTACGACTCCGACGCGCACGGTCTCGCCCAGCGCTACTTCCACCAGGCCCTCCGGCTCGCGAAGGCCAGCGGTGACCGGGGACTCGGCGCGTATGTGATCGCGCTGCTGGTCAACCAGTCGCTGTTCATGCGGGAGTACCGCCAGGCGGTCGCCTTCGCGGAGGCCGCGCTGCGCGCCGCCGGCCGCCACATCACCCCGGCGCTCGGCTCCGACCTGTACGCGATGCAGGCGAAGGCGTACGCGCATCTGGGCGACGGCAGCAGCGCCCTGTCGTGCATCCGGCGCGCCGAGCAGGCCGCCGAGCGCATCCGGCGCGGTCACGAACCCGACGAGACCGGTTATGTGCAGCCCGGCCTGGTCAACGTCCAGGTCGCGGAAGCCCTGCTGAGCCTGGGGGAGGTGGCCGCCGCCGGGGAGCACGCGGTGGCGGCCGTGGACAACCCCGCCCACGACCGGGGCCGGGTGCACCGGCTGGCCATGCTCAGCACCGTCGAGCTGCGCCGGGGCAACGCCGACAAGGCGGTCGCCATCGCCGTGCAGATGGCCGAACAGGCCCGCGGGATGGAGTCCCAGCGGCTGCGCGACAGACTGCGCGCGGTCCGTGAACGCCTGGCGCGCAGCGGCTGCGCGGGCACCGCCGAGGCCGCCGAACTCATCGACGGGGCGCTGCGCGTGCCGCTGTAGAGCGCCCGGGGCCGCCCACCGGCCGGGGCCGAGCGGGGCCCGGCCGCGGACCGCAGAGCGGACGCCGGCCCGTCGCGGGCCGGCGTCCGCGCACCGACAACCTCTTCGTCCCTGCTGCGATATTGCCACTCACCCGACGGAAGGTGGCAGAACCGTGCAGTGGACGAAACAGAGCGAACAAAACGTGTACGCGAACCGCTGGTTCAGCGTGAACCTCGCGGATGTCGAGCTGCCGGACGGCCGGCATCTCGACCACTTCCTGATACGGCTGCGGCCCGTCGCCGTGGCCACGGTCGTCAACGAGGCGAACGAGGTGCTCCTGCTGTGGCGCCACCGCTTCATCACCGACAGCTGGGGATGGGAACTCGCGGCGGGCGTCGTGGAGGACGGCGAGGGCGTCGCCGCCGCGGCGGCCAGGGAACTGGAGGAGGAGACCGGCTGGCGGCCGGGACCTCTGCACCACCTCATGACCGTGGAGCCGTCCAACGGCCTCACCGACGCCCGGCACCACATCTACTGGGCCGACGAAGGTGAGTACCTCGGGCAGCCCGTGGACGACTTCGAGTCGGACCGTCGGGACTGGGTCCCCCTCAAGGTCGTCCCCGACCTGGTCGCCCGAGGCGAGGTCCCGGCCGCCAACATGGCGGCCGCGCTGCTCCTGCTGCACCACCTGCGGTGCGCCTGAGGCGCACGTGAGGCCCGGACCGGACGTCCTGCCCCGAGCCCCCCACCGCTCCGGGGGGTCAGCGGGCGAACGCCTGCCAGAGCGCCACCACGAGTCCGCCCGAGCCCACCAGTGCGGCGATCGACGCCAGTGGCCAGCGGGTGTGCTCCAGCGTGACGATGCGGGAGTTCAGCTCGTCGATCTCCTTGGCGGTCTCCTCGGTGCGGTGACTGAGCAGAGCCAGGCCGCCCTCGACGCGGGCGTACGCCACGTCGAGGCGGCGTCGTAACTCTGCGAGTTCTCCGTGAACGGCGGGATGGTCGGGATCGGCGGTCACAGATCCGCTCCTTTCCGTAGTCGATGCACATCCCTTTCCTGCGCCTCACGAGTCAACTCGCCTGGTGGGCGCATGGGGAGAGTGTGCGACGGGCATATGCGGGCCCGGCGCGCACACGCCGTGCGAAAGAAACGGGCCCGGCGCCATTTCTGGTGCCGGGCCCGCCAACTGGCCGAAATCTGACCGTACGTAATCAGCCGCGCGTTCGGTCGTGGGTTCAGCCGTAGGTGTAGAAGCCGGAGCCCGTCTTGCGGCCGAGACGGCCCGCGTCGACCATCCGCTGGAGCAGCGGGGGTGCGGCGTACAGGGCCTCCTTGTACTCGTCGTACATGCTGTGGGCGACCGAGGCGACCGTGTCCAGGCCGATCAGGTCGGACAGCTTCAGCGGGCCCATCGGGTGGGCGCAGCCCATCTCCATGCCGTTGTCGATGTCCTCGCGGCTGGCGATGCCCGTCTCGAACATCCGGATCGCGGAGAGCAGGTACGGGATCAGCAGCGCGTTCACCACGAAGCCCGAGCGGTCCTGGGCGCGGATCGCGTGCTTGCCGAGCATCTTCTCGGTGAAGGCCTGGGCCCGCTCGAGGGTGCCGTCCGAGGTGGTGAGCGCGGGGATCAGCTCCACGAGCTGCTGCACCGGCGCCGGGTTGAAGAAGTGGATGCCGATGACCTGGTCGGGCCGCGAGGTGGCGACGGCCAGCTTCACCAGCGGGATGGAGGAGGTGTTGGAGGCCAGGATCGCGTCCGGCCGGGTCACGACCTGGTCCAGCACCTGGAAGATCTCGGTCTTGACCTGCTCGTTCTCCACCACGGCCTCGATGACCAGGTCGCGGTCGGCGAACTCGCCGAGGTCGGTGGTGAAGCTGAGGCGGGCCTGCGTCGCCGCCCGCTCCTCCTCACTGATCTTGCCGCGCCCGGCGGCCTTGTCGAGGGAGTTGAACAGCCGGGTACGGCCGATCTCCAGGGCTTCGCCGGTGGTCTCGGCGACCTTCACGTCCAGGCCGGCGCGGGCGCACACCTCCGCGATGCCCGCTCCCATCTGGCCGCAGCCCACCACTCCGACGCGCTCGATGTCTGTCACATCGTCCCTTTCGCTGATCTACGGCGGGGGCAGGCCGCCGTTGTACGGGTGCCCTGCTCCGATCGTGAACGTTACCGCCAAGTATCGATGATCGATCGGGTGGGGAGGACATGCTCGAGGACTTGCCGAGCGATCCGTGACCACGCGGATCCAGAGAGTTCGGGGGTACGTGGATGAGCAGATTGTCACGCAGGACGTTCGCCGCGGCGGCGCTCGCCGCCCTGACGACCGTGCCCGGGGCGGCACAGGGTGCGGCGGCCGTGCCCGGTGGTGGCCGGCGGCGGGTGATCACGGACCTGCGGGGTGTGTGGCTGGCGACCGTGGCCAACCGCGACTGGCCGTCCCGGCCGGGCCTGACCGCGGCCGAGCAGCGGACGGAGCTGACCGCCCACCTCGACACGGCCGTGCGCCGCCGCCTCAACGCGGTGATCTTCCAGGTGCGGCCCACGGCGGACGCCCTGTGGCCCTCGCCGTACGAGCCCTGGTCGCAGGTCCTCACCGGCACCCAGGGCAGGTCCCCCGGCTGGGACCCGCTCGGCACGGCCGTCGAGGAGGCACACGCGAGGGGTCTCGAACTGCATGCCTGGTTCAACCCGTACCGCATCGCCAACCACACCGACCCCGGCCGGCTCGTCGCCACCCATCCCGCCCGCCGCAACCCGGACTGGGTCGTCACGTACGGCGGGAAGCTCTACTACAACCCGGGCCTGCCCGAGGTCCGCGCCTTCGTGCAGGACGCGATGCTCGACGCGGTGCACCGCTACCCGGTCGACGCCGTCCACTTCGACGACTACTTCTACCCCTACCCGGTCGCCGGGCAGCGCTTCGACGACGACGCGGCCTACGAGGCACACGGTGGCGCCTTCCCCGACCGGGCCGCCTGGCGGCGGGACAACATCAACCGGCTGGTGCGCGAGACGGCGGCGCGCGTCAAGGACGTACGGCCCACCACCCGCTTCGGCATCAGCCCCTTCGGCGTGTGGCGCAACGCCGCCACCGACCCGCGCGGCTCGGACACCCGCGCGGGCGTGCAGACGTACGACGACCTGTACGCGGACACCCGGCGCTGGGTGCGGGAGAACTGGATCGACTACATCTGCCCGCAGCTGTACTGGAACATCGGCTTTCCCGCCGCCGACTACGCGAAGCTGCTGCCCTGGTGGGCCGACGTCGCACGCGGCACCGGCACCAGCCTGTACGTGGGGGAGGCGCTGTACAAGGCGGGCGACCCGGCGCAGCCCGCGGCCTGGCAGGACCCGGCCGAACTGTCCCGGCACCTCACGCTCGCCGGGCGGTACGCGCAGGTGCGCGGGCACGTCTACTTCGCCGCCCGGGAGGTGGCGGCGGACCGCAACGGTGCGCTCGCGCGGGTGGTCGCCGACCATTACGGGAGGCCGGCGCGACCACCACGCTGAGCCCGGGCGGGCCCGGCGGCGGCCCGGCCGTGACCCGGCCGGGCCCACGCCGGGCCCGTTGGCCCGTTGGCGGCCGGTGAGGTGGCCGGGCCGCCCGGGCCCGGTCTACTGGTGCATTTCCCTGTGCCGGATCTCGCTGTCCGGGCCGGGGGAGCACACCGCCTCGTGTCCGTCCTCGAACCGGACGCGGTAGGGCGGGGTGCCTTCCCGGCCCAGCACCTCGACGATCTCGGCGACCTTGTCGTGCTGACCGACCACCCTGCCGTGCTGGACAAGCTGGTCGCCCTGGGTTGCGCGCATGTGCGGGGCCTCCTCACGACGGTGCGGGAGCAGCGGTCCGAGGCTTCGGGGCGCGGTGCGGCGCCCGGTCCGGATCCCGGCGGGCTCCGGACCGTCGCGTCGCTCAGCCCCGGGCCCGCTGCGTGACGGCGATGCAGACGAGTACCGCGACGGCCGTCAGCGGGGCGGCCACCGTCAGATGCTCGCCCAGCAGCAGCACCGACCACACCAGTGTGAGCAGCGGCTGGGCGAGCTGCAACTGGCTGGCCTTCGGGACGCCGATCGCCGCCATCCCCCGGTACCAGACGACCAGCCCGAGACACTGCGAGCCCGCCGCCACCCACAGCAGCCCGGTCACCCCGTGCGCGGTCAGCGACACCGGCTCGTACGTCAGCGCCACCGCGACGGCGGGCACGGCGAGCGGCAGGGACAGCACCAGCGCCCAGCTGACCACCTGCCAGCCCGGCATGACCCGGGCCAGCCGGCCGCCCTCGGTGTAACCGGCCGCGCACACCAGCAGCGCCGCGAAGAGGTAGGCGTCGGAGACGGTGAGGGCGCCGCCGCTCTGCTGCACGGTGAACGCGACCACGGCCGCGGCGCCCGCCAGCGCCGCCGCCCAGAACGTACGGGAGGGGCGGCTGCCGACGCGCAGGGCGGAGAACAGGGCGGTGGTCAGCGGCAGCAGGCCCACGACGACGGCCGCGTGCGCGGTGGTCGACGTCCGCAGTGCGAGCGTGGTCAGTATCGGGTAGCCGAGGACGACCCCGGCGGCGACGACCGCCAGCCCCGGCCAGTGGGCGCGGGCGGGCGGACGTATGCGCAGGGCCAGCAGCCCGGCGCCCGCGATCAACGAGGCGAGGACGTTGCGCAACGCCACCAGGGACCAGGGGCCGAAGCCCTCCAGGCCCCAGGCGGTGGCGGGGAACGTGAGGGAGAAGGCGAGGACGCCGAGCACGGCGAGGACGGTGCCGAGGCCCGGACGCGGCGCGGTGACTGTTATCGAGGGAGCGGCGATAGCGCTACTCTGTGCTCTCATGCACGAGCGTAGCAGTGTGGGTGAGTTGACGAAACGGCTGCGGAGCGAACTCGACCGCTACTCACCCGGCGGAAAGCTCCCGTCGAGCCGGGCCCTGGTCGAGCGGTTCCGGGTCAGCCCGGTGACCGTCTCCCGCGCCCTCGCGCAACTGGCCGCCGAGGGGCTCGTCGTCACCCGGCCCGGCGCCGGCGCGTTCCGGGCGGCCCGGCCGCCCGCGCCCGCCGCACCGGCGGGGGACACGTCCTGGCAGGAAGTCGCCCTCAGCGCGGACGGTGCCGCCGACCTCGTACCGCGCTCCGCCGACGCCTCCGGTGTGCTCGCGTCACTGGCCGCGCCGTCGCCGGGCGTCGTGGAGTTCAACGGCGGCTACCTGCACCCCTCCCTCCAGCCGGAGCGGGCCATGGCCGCCGCGCTGTCCCGGGCCGGGCGGCGCCCCGGAGCGTGGGGCCGCCCACCCATGGAGGGCCTGCCCGAGCTGCGCGAATGGTTCGCACGCGGCATCGGCGGCGCCGTCACCGCCGCCGAGGTGCTGGTCACGGCGGGCGGACAGGCCGCGCTGACCACCGCACTGCGAGCCCTGGCCCCGCCCGGCGCCCGCGTCCTCGTCGAATCGCCCACCTACCCGGGCATGCTCGCCATCTGCCGTGCCGCCGGACTGCGCCCCGTGCCCGTCCCGGTCGACGCGGACGGCGTCAAACCGGTCCTGCTCGCCGACGCCTTCCGCGCCAGCGGCGCCCGCGTCTTCGTCTGCCAGCCGCTGTTCCAGAACCCGACCGGCGCCGTCCTCGCCCCCGGGCGGCGCCCCGACGTGCTGCGCATCGCACGCGAGGCGGGGGCCTTCGTGATCGAGGACGACTTCGTACGGCGGCTGGTGCACGAGGACGCGGGTCCGCTGCCCCGCCCACTCGCCGCCGACGACCCCGACGGAGTGGTCGTCCACGTCTGCTCGCTCACCAAGGCGACCTCCCCGAGCTTCCGGGTCGCCGCGCTCGCCGCACGCGGTCCCGCGCTGGAACGGCTGCGGGCCATCCAGATCGTCGACACCTTCTTCGTGCCCCGGCCCCTCCAGGAGGCGGCGCTCGAACTCGTCGGTTCGCCCGCCTGGCCGCGCCATCTGCGCGCCGTCTCCGCCCAGTTGCGCACCCACCGGGACACCATGACCGTCGCGCTCCTGCGCGACCTGCCCGAACTCGCCCTGCCGCACATCCCGAGGGGCGGCTACCACCTGTGGCTGCGGCTGCCCGACGGCGCCGACGACACCGCGCTGACCGCCGCCGCCCTGCGCGCCGGCGTCGCCATCACCCCCGGCCGCCCCTACTTCAGCGCGGAACCCCCGGCCGCCTACATCCGCCTGAGCTTCGCCGCGGTCGCCGGCACCGGCGAGATCGCGGAGGGGGTGCGGCGGCTGCGCGCCGCCTGCGACGAACTGCCGGGCTGCCGGCCGCCGCAGGCGTGACCGGTCGCGGCACAGCCCGCGCCCGCCTGCCACGACGCCGGCCCCGCCGGGGTATTCGGTCGACGTCCGCCGCGCCCGCCTGCGACCATCCCGGGCATGACCGACACGCCGGACCTCCCCGAGGGCTACGAGATCTCCGCCGACCCCGAGCGCATCGACGCGGGGCGGGTGCACCACTGGCTGTCCACCGACGCCTACTGGGCGCTCGGCCGACCCCGCGAGACGCAGGACAGTGCCTTGGCGGGCTCACTGAACTTCGGCGTGTACGAGACCGTCTCCGGCGAGCAGGTCGCGTACGCCCGGGTCGTCACCGACCGGGCCACCTTCGCCTGGCTGTGCGACGTGTACGTCGACCCCGCCGTGCGCGGCAAGAGCGTCGGCACCGCCATGGTCGCGGCCGTACGCGAGCACGTGCGGGCCCTCGGGGTGCGGCGCGTGCTGCTCGCCACGCACGACGCGCACGGCGTCTACGAGAAGCTCGGCTTCGCTCCGCTGGAGCACCCCGACCGGTGGATGGCGCTCCATTTCGCGTGACGTGTCCGGAGGATTCGGGCCCTGCGCGTGAGGCGGGCGTACCTTTCCCTTAATCACCGGTAACATCTCTTGACCTGCGTACTTTCCGGGACCACCATCACGGCATGTCGCTTCGGGTCACGTTCGTCGCCGCCGCCCGTGGTTCCTCGCTGCTCGCGGAACGCTTCGACGACGACCGGCCGCTGGACATGGCCGGCTGGGAAGAGGTGCAGCGCGTCGGCCGTGACCTGCTGTCCCTCGCGGTGGCCGAGCTGCGCTACTGCTCGCCCACGCCGCGCTCCCGCGCGACCGGTGACGCCCTCGGCTACGCGCCTCTGGTGCAGCTCGCCCTGCGCGACTGCGACATGGGCCGCTGGCGCGGGCTGACCCTCGGCGAGGCGATGGCCCGCGAGCCGGAGGCCGTGGACGCCTGGCTCGCCGACCCGCGTGGCGTGCCGCACGGTGGCGAGTCCCTGCTCGCCTTCATCACCCGTGTCGGCAACTGGCTGGACACCCGGCCCGTCGGCGACGGCGACCGCATCGTCGCGGTGGCCGAACCGGCGGTGATACGGGCGGCGCTGGTGTACGTACTGAAGGCGCCGCCCGCGACGTACTGGAACATCGACGTGCGCCCGCTGTCGGCGACCACCGTGACCGGCCGCGCCGGCCGCTGGCACCTGCGCTGCGAGGGCGTGCCGGCTCAGGCCTCGCGGGTGTAACCGGGGGTACCGTCCGCGGGGTGGTCCCGGCTGTAGTCCGTGGTCAGCAGCAGGTCCTTGGCCGGGCCCCGCACCCGCCACACCGTCCGCCAGCGGTCGGCGTCCAGGGCGGTGAACTCGCCGCGGTACAGGTCCGCCGAGCAGGGATGGCCGGCGACGTGGTGGCCAGTGCTCAGGTCCAGGTCGTGGAAGGGCCGGCCGTCCGCGAAGCGCACGTCCGCCGTGCCCGGCGCGCTCCCCGGCCCCCGCCCCGGCAGGAAGCGCAGGGTTCGCTCGGCGGGCCGGCCGACACCCTGCCAGACGAACGTGCCCGACTCGTGGTGCAGGAGCCCGCCGCCCTCCAGTGGCCTGAAGTCGGTGCTCCCGGTGAATTCCCCGTCGAGCCCGCTCGCCATGTCCCGCACCGTCCGCCGTACCCGCCAGCGCCCCGCGAGATATGCCAGCACGTCCGGCACTGGCCAGAACTCGCCCATACCGTCCCGTTCTTCCGTCGCCCCGGTGTCCACGCCCCCTTGGCGCGTCCCCTCCATCTTGCCCGGCGAGACCGGCGCGCGGAGGGGGCCCGGGCGCCCAGGGCGACCATTGCATAAACGTGCAGTGGACCGTATAGTCATGCCATCGAGTGAGGCGGTGGAGGGTGTCCATGACGGTACGTGCGGCAGTGGCCGGAGCGAGCGGGTACGCGGGCGGGGAACTGCTGCGTCTGCTCCTCGCCCACCCCGGAATCGAGATCGGTGCAATGACCGGCAACTCCAACGCCGGGCAGCGCCTCGGCGCGCTGCAGCCGCACCTGCCGCCGCTGGCCGACCGGGTCCTCGAACCGACCACCGCCGATGTCCTCGCCGGTCACGACGTCGTCTTCCTCGCCCTGCCGCACGGCCGGTCCGCCGCCGTCGCCGAACGGCTCGGAACGGACGCCGTCGTCGTGGACATGGGGGCCGACTTCCGGCTCGCGGACGCCACCGACTGGGAGCGGTTCTACGGCTCACCGCACGCCGGCACCTGGCCGTACGGCCTGCCCGAGCTGCCGGGCGCCCGAGCCGCCCTCGAGGGGGCCGGGCGCATCGCGGTGCCCGGCTGCTATCCGACCGCGGTCTCGCTCGCCCTCTTCCCGGCCTACGCCGCCGCTCTCGCCGAGGCGGAGGCCGTGATCGTCGCCGCCTCCGGCACGTCCGGCGCGGGCAAGGCGGCCAAGCCGCACCTGCTGGGCAGCGAGGTCATGGGGTCGATGTCGCCGTACGGCGTCGGCGGCAGCCACCGGCACACCCCCGAGATGATCCAGAACCTCAGCGCGGTCGCCGGCGAGCGCGTCCGGGTGTCCTTCACCCCCACCCTCGCGCCCATGCCCCGCGGCATCCTCGCCACGTGCAGCGCGAAGGCGAAACCCGGCGTCACCGCCGGGTCCGTCCGCGCCGCGTACGAGAAGGCCTTCGCCGACGAGCCCTTCGTCCGGCTCCTGCCCGAGGGACAGTGGCCCGCCACGGCGTCCGTCCACGGGTCCAACGCCGTACAGGTGCAGGTCGCGTACGACGGGGCGGCGGGGCGGATCATCGCGATCGCCGCCATCGACAACCTCACCAAGGGCACCGCGGGCGGTGCCGTCCAGAGCCTGAACATCGCCCTGGGTCTCGACGAGACCACCGGGCTGACGACGATCGGAGTGGCGCCGTGAGCGTGACGGCAGCGAAGGGATTCACGGCGGCGGGCATCGCCGCCGGGATCAAGGAGAACGGCAACCCGGATGTGGCCCTCGTGGTCAACACCGGGCCCCGCCGCGCCGCCGCGGGCGTCTTCACCTCCAACCGCGTCAAGGCCGCCCCCGTCCTGTGGTCCGAGCAGGTCCTCAGAAGCGGGCAGCTGTCCGCGGTCGTCCTCAACTCCGGCGGCGCCAACGCCTGCACGGGACCCAAGGGCTTCCAGGACACCCACGCCACCGCCGAGAAGGCCGCCGGGGTGCTGGGCGTGGGCGCGGGCGAGGTCGCCGTCTGCTCCACCGGCCTGATCGGCGTCCCGCTGCCGATGGACAAACTGCTCCCCGGTGTCGAGACCGCCGCCGGCCGGCTCTCCGAGCACGGCGGTGAGAAGGCCGCCATCGCCATCAAGACCACCGACACGGTCCACAAGACGTCCGTCGTCGGCCAGGACGGGTGGACCGTCGGCGGCATGGCGAAGGGCGCGGGCATGCTCGCCCCGGGCCTCGCCACCATGCTCGTCGTCCTCACCACCGACGCCGACCTGGAGGCCGGCGTCCTCGACCGGGCGCTGCGCGAGGCCACCCGGGTCACCTTCGACCGCGTCGACTCCGACGGCTGCATGTCCACCAACGACACGGTCCTCCTCATGGCGTCCGGGGCTTCCGGGATCACCCCCGGGTACGACGTGTTCGCCGAGGCCGTACGGGCCGTCTGCGACGACCTCGGGCAGCAGCTCGTCCGGGACGCCGAGGGCGCCAGCAAGGACATCAGGGTCGAGGTGATCAACGCGGCGAGCGAGGACGACGCCGTCGAGGTGGGCCGCTCCATCGCCCGCAACAACCTCCTCAAGTGCGCCCTGCACGGCGAGGACCCCAACTGGGGCCGCGTGCTCTCCGCGATCGGCACCACCTCCGCCGCCTTCGAACCGGACCGGCTGAACGTCGCCATCAACGGTGTCTGGGTCTGCAAGGACGGCGGCGTCGGCGAGGACCGCGAGAAGGTCGACATGCGCTACCGCGAGGTGCACATCGTCGCCGACCTCGCCGCCGGCACCGACACCGCGACGATCTGGACCAACGACCTCACCGCCGACTACGTCCACGAGAACAGCGCGTACTCCTCATGAGCACCACCAGCGCCGTCACCACCGCCGGCACCACCCGCAGGCACACCGCCCTGCCCAAGGCGCAGATCCTCATCGAGGCGCTGCCCTGGCTCACCCGGCACCACGGCAAGACCGTCGTCATCAAGTTCGGCGGCAACGCCATGGTCGACGAGGAACTGAAGGCCGCCTTCGCGCAGGACGTGGTCTTCCTGCGGCACGCCGGACTCCGGCCGGTCGTCGTGCACGGCGGCGGCCCGCAGATCAGCGCCGCCCTCGACCGGCACGGCATCGTCAGCGAGTTCCGGGCCGGCCTGCGCGTCACCACCGACGACGCCATGGACGTCGTACGGATGGTGCTCGCCGGACAGGTGCAGCGCGAACTGGTGGGACTCCTCAACCAGCACGGCGCGTTCGCCGTCGGTCTCACCGGCGAGGACGCGCACACCATCACCGCCACCCGGCACCGCCCGCGAATCGACGGCGAGCCGGTCGACATCGGCCGGGTCGGCGAGATCACCGCGATCGACACCGGCGCCCTCGAGGCGTTGCTGGCCGACGGCCGCATCCCGGTCGTCTCCTCGATCGCCCGATCCCAGGACGACGGACATGTCTACAACGTCAATGCTGATACGGCGGCTGCGGCTCTCGCTGCGGCGCTCGGTGCCGAAACGCTCATGGTCCTCACGGACGTCGAGGGACTCTACGAGGACTGGCCCCGCAGCGACGAGGTGATCAGTCGCCTCACCGCCACGCAACTGGAGAGACTCCTGCCGGAGTTGTCGTCCGGCATGGTGCCCAAGATGGAGGGCTGCCTGCACGCCGTACGCAACGGCGTGCACACCGCCCGCGTCCTCGACGGGCGCGTCCAGCACTCGATCCTGCTGGAGATCTTCACCGACGAGGGCATCGGAACGATGGTCGTGCCCGACGAGCACGAAAGGGCATGGTCATGAGCGACGTCATGAGCCGGGCGGGGAGCGGCGTGGAAGGCAATCAGGACCTGCCCGCGCGGTGGCAGAGCGCCCTCATGAACAACTACGGCACCCCGCGGCTGCCCCTGGTACGCGGCGCGGGCACGAAGGTGTGGGACACCGAGGGCACCGAGTACCTCGACTTCGTCGGCGGCATCGCCACCAACGCGCTCGGCCACGCCCACCCGGCCGTCGTCGAGGCCGTCACCCGGCAGATCGGCTCCCTCGGCCACATCTCCAACTTCTTCATGGCCGAGCCGACCGTTGCCCTCGCCGAACGGCTGCTGCGGCTGTTCGGCCGGGACGGCAGGGTCTTCTTCTGCAACTCGGGTGCGGAGGCCAACGAGGCCGCCTTCAAGATGGGCCGTCTCACCGGCCGCAGCCGGGTCGTCGCCACCGATGGCGGTTTCCACGGCCGCACGATGGGCGCCCTCGCGCTGACCGGCCAGCCCGGCAAGCGCGACCCGTTCCTGCCGCTGCCCGGCGACGTCACGCACGTCCCGTACGGCGACGCGCGGGCACTGGCCGCCGCCGTCACCGAAGACACCGCGCTCGTCGTCATCGAGCCGGTGCAGGGCGAGGCCGGCGTCGTCGTCCCGCCCTCCGGCTATCTCAAGGCCGCCCGCGCGATCACCGCCGCGACCGGCGCGCTGCTCGTCCTGGACGAGGTGCAGACCGGCGTCGGCCGCACCGGGCCCTGGTTCGCGTACCAGGACCACGAGGGTGTCCTGCCCGACATCGTCACCCTCGCCAAACAGCTCGGCGGCGGGCTGCCGCTCGGCGCCACCGTCGCCTTCGGCCGGGCCGCCGACCTGCTGCAGCCCGGCCACCACGGCACGACCTTCGGCGGCAACCCGGTCGCCTGCGCCGCCGGACTCGCCGTCCTCGACACCATCGAGCACGACGGGCTGCTGGACAACGTCAAGCGGCAGAGCGAGAAGCTGCGCGACGGAATCGAGGGCCTCGGCCACGCGTTGATCGACCACGTCCGGGGCGCGGGCCTGCTCCTGGGTATCGTGCTCACCGAGCCGCTCGCGCCGCAGGCGCAGCAGGCGGCTCAGGACGCCGGTCTCCTGGTGAACGCGCCCGCCCCCGATGTCGTACGGCTGATGCCGCCGCTGAACCTGCGCGACGACGAGGTGGACGCCTTCCTCCGCGCGCTGCCCGGCATCCTTGACCAGGCCCTGAACGGAGCCGACCGGACCGACGGATCCCCCGGGACCGGCAGGGCCGCCGGGGAAGGACGATCCGGAGAATGAGACGACGATGAGCCAGGCGCAGGACCACGAGCACAACGGCGGGCCCGCCGTGCCGCAGACCCGCACGGCACGCCACCGCCGGATCGTGGACATCCTCAACCGGCAGCCGGTGCGTTCGCAGAGCCAGCTGGCGAAGCTGCTCGCCGACGACGGGCTGACCGTCACGCAGGCGACGCTCAGCCGCGACCTCGACGAGCTGAACGCGGTCAAGATCCGCAACAACGACGGCGACCTCATCTACGCGGTCCCCAGCGAGGGAGGCTTCCGCACGCCCCGCGCCCCGCTCGGGGAGTCCGCGAAGGAGGAGCGGATGCGGCGGCTGTCGCAGGAGCTGCTGATCTCCGCGGAGGCGTCGGCGAACCTCGTGGTCCTGCGCACCCCGCCCGGCGCCGCCCAGTTCCTCGCCTCGGCGATCGACCAGGCGGAACTGCAGGACATCCTCGGCACCATCGCGGGCGACGACACCCTCCTCCTGATCAGCCGGAACCCGACGGGCGGCCAGGCCCTGGCGGACCACTTGCTGCGCCTGGCCCAGAACGGCCACGGCTGACGGTCCTGGCCGGCGGGCGCAGCGGTGGCGCGCGGCCCGGGACCGCCGTCCCGAAGCCGCGTGCAGGGCCAGTACTGGACGTGCCGGCTGCTGAAGGGCCGTCACAGCGCGACGACCCGTGCGGGTTGTGGCGGGCCGGCACACCCGCACCGCGCGGCGCCTCGACCACCGGCCGCGCGGAGCCGGGGCCCGCACACGAACTCGTCGTGGTGTCCGGCCCGCGGGACGGCGTCAGTACCGCGTGATGGCCGTCCGCCCCCGCACCGTCCCGATCGCGATGTGCGGGCGGGCCGCCGGGTCCGCCCAGCGCAGGATGCGGCGCATCGCGTCCCGGGGCACGGACACGCAGCCGGCCGTCGCGCCCCGCCCGTCGACGTGCAGGAAGATGCCGGCGCCCCGCCCCCGCACCGGGCGTGCGTAGTTGAAGCCGACGACGAGCGCGTACGCGTACTGCGTGCCGTAGGTGATCAGGTGCTCGGACTCGGTGGCCCGGCAGTCGGCCGCCCGCGGTTCGCTCCAGCGGTTGTAGGAACGGGAGCCGTTGTCCTGGCACCACCAGGAGTCGTCGTCGACCCGGCGGTACGGATACGTCGTCCCGGGCGGGGCCGCCTCGACACCGAAGGCGTAGGGCAGGCCGTACAGGCCGGCCGGGGTGGTCTCGGTGCCCTGCTGGCGCGAGGCGCCCTCGGTGAGACCGTTCTCCCCGAAGCGGGCGGGGGCCGAGCCGGCCCGGGTCCAGTGCCCGTCCCGCAGGTCCCACCAGGTCAGCGTGCCCGACGTGGAGGCGGTGCCGGCGGCCTGCGCGGTGATCAGTTGCGCGCCGCCGCCGGTGTCCGCCATCCGGGCCGGCAGCGGCCGTGCCCCGGCCGGTGCTTCCCCGTACGGCTTCTGGCCGGGCGGCGCCGCCCCGGCGAGCAGCGCGGCTGAGAGGGCGAGAGGGAGGGCGACGGCACCGGGGCGCATGCTTCAGACCGTAGAGGGAGGCAACGGCAGCGGCAGCCCGGGAAGGCCGTCCAGGCTGGTGGCGACGTGGTCCTTCTTGGCGAAGTACGCGCCGAGCGAGGCGTCGTCCTCCCGGGCGAACCGCCTGCCGTGCAGGTCGCGGTCCGCGTCGTAGGTCATGAACGGCACCGCGTATCCGCAGGTGTCGCGGACGAGTTCGGCGGTCACGACGACGATCGCGCGCAGGCCGTGCCGGTACGGCTCGATGTCCGGGAAGCGGGCGAGGAGCTCCCCGAAGCGCGGGTCGTCGCGGAAGACCGGCTCGCCCCTGCCGTGCACCCGGACGATGTTCGGCGGGCCCTGGAAGGCGCACCACATCAGGGTGATGCGGCCGTTCTCCCGCAGGTGGGCGACGGTCTCGGCGTTGGAGCCGGCGAAGTCGAGGTAGGCGACGGTGTGCTCGTCCAGCACGGCGAAGGATCCCGTGAGGCCCTTGGGGGAGAGGTTGACCGTGCCGTCGGGTGACAGCGGTGCGGTGGCGGTGAAGAACACGGGCTGCGACTCGATGAAGGTGCGGAGCCGGCCGTCTATGCGCTCATAAGTCTTTCCCATGTCTAACGATTATGGAGGCAGATGTTTCGCCTGTCTAAGGATTTGACGCACCTGTCGGCCGACCCGTCCGGGGCGTCGGCCTGAATTGACGATTCATGCAGAGTGCTGCATACTCATGCATGTCAGCGAATGCAGTGTGAGGAGAAAACCCGTGACCGAGCGCGTCGTACTCGCCTACTCAGGCGGTCTGGACACCTCCGTCGCCATCGGCTGGATCGCCGAGGAGACGGGCGCCGAGGTCATCGCCGTCGCGGTCGACGTCGGCCAGGGCGGCGAGGACCTGGACGTCATCCGCAAGCGCGCACTCGCCTGCGGTGCCGTCGAGGCCGAGGTCGCGGACGCCAAGGACGAGTTCGCCGAGGAGTACTGCCTCCCGGCGATCAAGGCCAACGCCCTCTACATGGACCGCTACCCGCTGGTCTCCGCGCTGTCCCGGCCCACGATCGTCAAGCACCTCGTCGCCGCCGCGCACAAGCACGGCGCCACCACCGTCGCCCACGGCTGCACCGGCAAGGGCAACGACCAGGTCCGCTTCGAGGCCGGCATCGTCGCCCTCGCCCCCGACCTGAAGTGCATCGCCCCGGTCCGCGACTACGCGATGACCCGCGACAAGGCCATCGCGTTCTGCGAGGAGAAGAACCTCCCGATCGCGACCACCAAGAAGTCCCCGTACTCCATCGACCAGAACGTCTTCGGCCGTGCCGTCGAGACGGGCTTCCTCGAGGACATCTGGAACGCCCCGATCGAGGACATCTACGAGTACACCGAGAACCCGGCCGCCGCCCGCGAGGCCGACGAGGTGATCATCTCCTTCAAGGAGGGCGTCCCCGTCGCCATCGACGGCAGGCCCGTCACCGTCCTCCAGGCCGTCCAGCAGCTCAACGAGCGCGCCGGCGCCCAGGGCATCGGGCGGATCGACATGGTCGAGGACCGCCTCGTCGGCATCAAGTCCCGCGAGGTGTACGAGGCCCCCGGCGCGATCGCCCTGATCACCGCCCACCAGGAGCTGGAGAACGTCACCGTCGAGCGTGAACTCGCCCGCTACAAGCGGCAGGTCGAGCAGCGCTGGAGCGAGCTCGTCTACGACGGCCAGTGGTTCTCCCCGCTCAAGCGCGCCCTGGACGGCTTCGTCAACGAGGCCAACCAGCACGTCACCGGCGACATCCGGATGACCCTGCACGGCGGTCGCGCGGTCGTCACCGGCCGGCGCTCCGAGTCGTCCCTGTACGACTTCAACCTGGCCACGTACGACACGGGCGACACCTTCGACCAGGCCGCCGCCAAGGGCTTCATCGACATCTACAGCCTGTCGTCGAAGATCGCCGCCAAGCGCGACCTCGCGTGAGCGGCGGCACGGCCTCCCGTCGGCGTCCGACGCTCCCCCGCACGCACTAGCCTGACGGCCGCCTCCCCACACACCGACCGTGGGGAGGCGGCCGCACATCGCCATCTCTTCGAGGAGCAACGCAAGTGAGCAGCAACAGCGGTGACGTACGGCTCTGGGGCGGCCGTTTCGCCGACGGTCCCGCCGAGGCCCTGGCGAAGCTGTCCGCGTCCGTCCACTTCGACTGGCGGCTCGCGCCGTACGACATCGCCGGTTCGCGCGCCCACGCGCGCGTGCTGCACACGGCGGGGCTGCTCACCGAGGACGAACTCACCCGCATGATCGCCGGACTCGACCGGCTGGAGGCCGACGTGGCGTCCGGCGCCTTCGTGGGCACCGTCGCCGACGAGGACGTGCACACCGCCCTGGAACGCGGCCTGCTGGAGCGGCTCGGCCCGGACCTCGGCGGCAAGCTGCGCGCCGGCCGGTCGAGGAACGACCAGGTCGCGACGCTCTTCCGGATGTACCTGCGCGACCACGCCCGCACCCTCGGCGGTCTGATCGCCGACCTCCAGGACGCCCTGGTCGGCCTCGCCGAGACCCACCCCGACGTCGCCATGCCGGGCCGCACCCACCTCCAGCACGCCCAGCCGGTCCTCTTCGCCCACCATGTCCTCGCACACGTGCAGTCCCTGTCGCGGGACGCCGAGCGGCTGCGCCAGTGGGACGAGCGGACGGCCGTGTCGCCGTACGGTTCGGGCGCCCTCGCGGGTTCCTCGCTCGGCCTGGACCCGGAGGCGGTCGCGAAGGACCTCGGCTTCGAGCACGGCAGCTCGGCCAACTCCATCGACGGCACGGCCTCCCGCGACTTCGCCGCCGAGTTCGCCTTCATCACCGCGATGATCGGCGTGAACCTTTCCCGGATCGCCGAAGAGGTCATCATCTGGAACACGAAGGAGTTCTCCTTCGTGACCCTGCACGACGCCTTCTCCACCGGCTCCTCGATCATGCCGCAGAAGAAGAACCCCGACATCGCCGAACTGGCGCGCGGCAAGTCCGGCCGTCTCATCGGCAATCTCACCGGCCTGATGGCCACCCTGAAGGCGCTGCCGCTCGCGTACAACCGCGACCTCCAGGAGGACAAGGAGCCGGTCTTCGACTCCATCGACCAGCTGGAGATCCTGCTTCCGGCCTTCACCGGAATGATGGCCACCCTCACCGTGCACCGCGAGCGCATGGAGGAGCTGGCCCCGGCCGGGTTCTCGCTGGCCACCGACATCGCCGAGTGGCTGGTCCGCCAGGGCGTGCCGTTCCGTGTCGCGCACGAGGTCGCCGGCGAGTGCGTGAAGGCCGCCGAGGCCGAGGGCAGGGAACTGGACGAACTGACCGACGAGCAGTTCGCGAAGATCTCCGCCCACCTCACCCCCGAGGTGCGGACGGTGCTCAACGTCCCCGGTGCCCTGGCCTCCCGCGACGGCCGCGGCGGCACGGCCCCGAGCGCGGTCGCCGTCCAGCTCGCCGAGGTGAAGGCGGACGTGGCGGAGCAGCACGTGTGGGCCAGGGCCAGGGGGAGCGCCGTCTAGCGGCGCGGGGAACCGCGCGGCACGCCACGACGAACCGTCACCCGCCCCGCCCGCGGACGGACCGGGCCGTGCGGCGCGAGTCGTGAAGCCGAGCCGCGGGGCGCGAACCGCGAACCGAAGGGCATCGCGGGTTACGTTGGTCGCACGCCTCCCACGCACCACCCCGAGGGGGCAGGCACGGTCACGTCGAGGCCCTCGACGTGACACCGCAGCGACCGAACGGAGCCCGCGATGCCCTTCGCCCGTCTCGCGACCGCAACGACGCCGACCTGCCACATCGGCCTGGGCCTCGCCGCCGTGGGCCGCCCCGGCTACATCAACCTCGGCCGGGACGAGGACCTCGGTGAGGACCGCGGCGTGGAGGCCCTGAGCATCCGCACGCACGAACTCCTCGACGCCGCCTACGCCCAGGGCGTGCGCTACTTCGACGCCGCCCGCTCCTACGGCCGCGCCGAGGAGTTCCTCGCGGCCTGGCTGGCGGCCCGCCCCGACGTCGACGACGTGGTCGTGGGCAGCAAGTGGGGCTACACGTACACCGCCGACTGGTCCACGGACGCCGAGCAGCACGAGGTCAAGGACCATTCCCTCGCCGCGTACGAGCGTCAGCGCGCCGAGACCGCCGCCCTGCTCGGCGAGCGCCTCGACCTCTACCAGATCCATTCGGTGACCCCGGACAGCCCGGCTCTCACCGACAAGGACCTGCACGCCCGCCTCGCCGAGGCCGCCGCACAGGGCGTCAGCGTCGGCCTCTCCACCAGCGGCCCCGCCCAGGCCGACACGATCCGCGCCGCGCTCGCCGTGACCGTCGACGGCAGCCCGCTGTTCCGTACGGTCCAGTCCACGTACAACCTTCTGGACACCTCGGCGGAGCCCGCCCTCGCCGAGGCCCATGACGCGGGTCTCACCGTGATCGTGAAGGAGGCCATGGCCAACGGGCGGCTCGCCGCACCCCACGCCCCCGAAGCGCTGCGCGCCCTCGCCGCCGAGACCGGACAGAACTGCGACGCGGTGGCGCTCGCGTTCGTACTGAGCAGGCCGTGGGCCGGTGTCGTCCTGTCCGGCGCCGCGACCGTGGGCCAGCTGGCCTCGAACCTGCACGCCGCGGTCGTCGACCTGGACGAGGACCGCCTCACCCGGCTCGCCACGCTCACCGAGGACCCGGCCAGGTACTGGGAGGAGCGCGGCCGACTGCCGTGGCACTGATCCGCACCCCGTCCCCGGCGGACGCCCGCAGCGCGCTTCCTTGAGACAAATGAGCCGCATATGAGACGTGTGTGTCTCACGTGCGGTACGCTCGTCTCATGGCTGTCGATCGTGACCACGTACTGCGCACCGCCGCGGCCCTGCTGAGCCGCAAGTCCACCGCGACGATGGACGAGGTCGCCAAGGCCGTCGGCATCAGCCGCGCCACCCTGCACCGGCAGTTCGCCGGACGGGACGCGCTGGTCCGCGCGCTGGAGGCCCTCGGCCTCGCCGAGTGCGAGGCCGCACTGGAGGCGGCCCGCCCGGACGAGGGCCCCGCGAGCGACGCCGTACGGCGCCTGGTGCGCGCCCTCGAGCCGGCCGCCGGACTGCTCGCCTTCCTCTACTCCGAGAACCAGCTGTTCGAGGGAGAGGAGCGCAACGCGGGCTGGGCCCGGCTGGACGAGCGCATCGAAGCGCTGTTCCGGCGCGGCCGGCTGAGCGGCGAGTTCCGTGTCGACCTGACCCCGGCCTGGCTCACCGAGGCCCTGTACGGCCTGCTGGCCTCCGCAGCCTGGGCCGTGTCCGAGGGGCGCGTGGCCGGCAAGGACTTCACCCACATGGTCACCGAGCTGATGCTCGGCGGCGTGACACGGAGAGAGGAACCATGACCAGCACCCCGCGGCCGGCCGGTGCGACGGAGGCGGTGAGGCGTCCGGGCCGCTGGCTCGCGCTGTCCGTCCTCGTGCTCGCCGTGCTGCTGGTGGCCGTCGACGCGACCGTGCTCGGCCTCGCGACCCCCTACATCAGCGAGGACCTCGCGCCCACCGGCACGCAACTGCTGTGGATCGGCGACGTCTACTCGTTCGTCATCGCCGGACTGCTCGTCTCCATGGGCGGCCTCGGCGACCGCGTCGGCCGCAAACGGATCCTGCTGGTCGGCGCCGCCGCCTTCGGCGCGATCTCGGTCCTCAACGCCTACGCGTCGACACCGGAGCTGCTGATCCTCGCGCGGGCCCTGCTCGGCGTCGCCGGCGCCACTCTGATGCCGGCCACCCTGGCGCTCATCCGCAACATCTTCCACGACCCGCGTGAGCGCAGCCTCGCCGTCGGCATCTGGGGGGCCACCGCCTCCGCCGGCATGGCCGTCGGCCCCATCGCGGGCGGATTCCTGCTGGAGCACTTCCGGTGGGGGTCGGTCTTCCTGATCAACCTGCCGGTGATGGCCGTGCTGGTCGTCGTGGGCGCCAGGCTGCTGCCCGAGTCGCGCAATCCGCACCCCGGCCCCTGGGACCCCGGCAGCGTCGCGCTGTCACTGGTCGGCATGGTCGGCGTCGTGTACGCGGTGAAGGAGACCGCCGCGCGCGGGTTCGCCCCCGAGGCGGTCGCCGCCGGTCTGCTCGGCGCCCTGGCCCTGTACGGCTTCGTACGGCGTCAGTTCACCCTGCCGAAACCGCTGCTGGACATGCGCCTGTTCGCCCACCGGGGCTTCAGCGGGGCGGTGCTGGCGGACCTGCTGACCATCCTCGGCCTGTCCGGCCTGGTGTTCTTCCTCTCCCAGTACCTGCAACTCGTGCAGGGCCGTGGTCCGTTCGAGGCGGGCCTCGCCGAACTGCCGGCCGCGATCGGCGCGGTCGTGGCGGGCCTGGTGGCGGGCCGCGCCGCCCGCCGCTTCTCGGTCCGGACGGTGGTCTCGGGCGGCCTGGCGGCCATCGGCCTGGCCCTGGCCGCACTCACCGTGGCGGACCGCTCCACCGAATACCCGCTGATAGGAGCGATACTGCTGTTCGTGGGCCTGGGCGCAGGCTTCTCGTTCACGGTGACGGCCGACGTCATCCTGTCGTCCGTTCCCAAGGAACAGGCGGGCGCGGCATCCGCGGTCTCCGAGACGGCGTACGAACTCGGCGCCGCCCTGGGCATCGCCATACTCGGCTCGGTCGTCACGGGCGCCTACCGGGACTTCACCGGCCCGGCGGGCACTCCCGCCGAGGCCCACGAGTCACTGGGCGGCGCGGTGGAGGCGGCGCGGGGCCTCCCGTCGGACACCGCCGGGGCACTGCTGGCCTCGGCCCGGGACGCCTTCGTCGACGGTCTCACCCTGGCGGCCGCCACCGGCGCGACAGTCCTCCTGGCGGCGTCGACAGCAGCGTGGTTCCTGCTCCGCGACCAACGCCTGGACGGGGACGTCTCCTAGGGACGGGGGGAACCGTCCGACCGGCCTCGACGGCGCCGCACCCGGCACACAGCGCGACCGCCCCGCCCCCGTGGCCGGGCGAAGAGACCTAAGCCGCCTTCGCCTTGCTCGCGTACATGTCCACGTACTCCTGCCCGGACAGCCGCATGACCTCGGTCATCACGGAGTCCGTGACCGCGCGCAGCACGTAGCGGTCCCGGTCCATGCCCTCGTAGCGGGAGAACTCCATCGCCTCGCCGAACCGCACGGTGACCTTGCCCGGCCGGGGCAGGCCCGCCCCGCCCGGCTGGAGCTTGTCCGTGCCGATCATCGCGAACGGCACGACCGGCGCGCCCGTCATCAGAGTCAGCCGGGCGATGCCGGTGCGGCCCCGGTAGAGGCGGCCGTCGGGGGAGCGGGTGCCCTCGGGGTAGATGCCGAAGACGTTGCCCTGTTCCAGCACGCGGCGGCCGGTCATCAGCGCGGCGACGCCGCCCCGGCCGCCGTCGCGGTCGACGGGGATCATGCCGACGCCGGTGAAGAACCACGCCATGAGCCGGCCCTTGAGGCCCTTGCCGGTGACGTACTCGTCCTTGCCGATGAAGCACACCTGCCGGTCGCAGACCAGCGGAAGAATCATCGAGTCGATGAACGTGAGGTGGTTGCCGGCCAGGATGACGGGTCCGTCGCCCGGGATGTTCTCCGTGCCCTCCACCTGGGGGCGGAACATCAGCCGCATGATCGGGCCGAGGACTGCCTTGATGAGCGCGAAGCGGGACAACGGGCCCTCCGGGGTAACGGACGCGGTATGAGTCTGTGCAGGTGAGGACATTACTCGCGGGCCCGGGGTCGCGCACATCGGGCGCATCGGACGCGCCGGGGTTTCCACCCGCTGTCAACCCGCGTTCACCTGCGGTGGCGTGCCGCCGAGGGGGACGTCGCCCGTCCGCCACGTGTGACGGACGTCGCCCGGCCCGTCGCCGAGTCACGGCCCCGGGCTCCCCGCGCATCGCCTCGTATCCCGGGTCCAGCACATCCACCGGTATCCGGATCAGGCAACTTGTCGGGACACCGGCGTCTGCGTCCGCACCTCGCACCGACGGCGCACTGCGGTGTCCGGCACGGGAACCGACCGGACACCCTGTCACATCTCCCGCCCAGCAGGACATCCAGGATCACCCGGGTGTTCCGCCGGAGGTCTCCCGCCGGCCATGCGTGCGCCCCTACGATCGGCCCGCACCGCCGACAGACGGCACACGGACGGCACAGCAGGAGGCGCTCATGGGAACGCAGCGATCGGACGAGCAGACGGGCGGCGGTACGGGGCGGCGGGCGCTTCTCGGCGCGGCGGTGCTGGGGGCGGGCGGAGCGGTCCTCGGTCTGTCCGGCACGGCGAGAGCCGCCGGGGCCACGGAGGCCTCCGGCGCCGCACGCGGCGACGGCGGGCTGAAGGGCCTGCCCGTCCCGACGATCATCGGCCACCGCGGGGCCAGCGGCTACCGCCCCGAGCACACCCTCGGCTCCTACCAGCTCGCCCTCGACCTGGGCGCCGACATCGTCGAGGCCGGCGACCTGGTGCCCACCAGGGACGGCCACCTGGTCTGCCGTCACGAACCGGAGATCGGCGGTACCACCGACGTCGCGGACCACCCCGAGTTCGCCGACCGCAAGAAGACCACGCTCCTCGACGGCGTCTCCACCACGGGCTGGTTCACCGAGGACTTCACGCTCGCCGAGCTGAAGACCCTGCGGGCCAAGGAACGCATCCCCGCCAACCGCCCGCACAACACCCTCTACGACGGCCGCTGGGAGATCCCCACCTTCGAGGAGGTGCTGCGCTGGCAGGACGAGCAGACCCGCAAGACCGGCAAGCAGGTGTGGATCTACCCCGAGCTCAAGCACCCCACCTACTTCCGCAAGCTGGGCCTCGGCCTGGAGGAGCGCGTCGCCAAGGTGCTGCGCCGTCACGGCAAGGACCGCAAGAGCGCGCCCGTCATCCTGCAGTCCTTCGAGCCGACCAGCATCCAGCGCATGAGCAAGCTGGTGCGCAACCCGCTGGTGGTCCTGCTCTCCGGCGCCAACACCCGTCCCTGGGACCTCCAGCAGACCGGCGACCCGCGCACCGTCGCCGACCTGGTCACCCCCGAGGGCCTGGCGGAGATCGCCTCCTACGCGCAGGGCATCGGCCCCACCCTGGACCTGGTCATCCCCAAGGACGCGAGCGGCCGGCTGACCCGGCCGACGACTCTCGTACGGGACGCGCACGCGGTGGGCCTCATCCTGCACCCGTACACCATGCGCAACGAGAACCCGTTCCTGCCGACGGAGTTCCGCAAGGGCACGGACGCGGACGCCTACGGCGACGTCTTCGGCGCCTACCGGGCCTACTTCGCCACCGGCATCGACGGCGTCTTCACCGACCAGGCCGACACCGGACTGCTGGCCCGCGCGGACTTCGTCAACGGCTGAGCCGGCCACCCTGCCGGGGGTGAACCGCGGCCGTCCGGGCAACCCGACGCCCGGACGGCCGCGTTGCTCCCACCTGACCCCGACCTGCTCCTCACCCTGTGCCCGGCGCCACCGCCGGGGCCCAGGCAGAGGCCCCCGTCTCGGGTCTGGAACCCGGCGCCCCGGAACAAGCCGTCCGGCTGCGCCCGGCCGAACGGCTCGCGGCGCTCCCCGCGGTCGGCCTCGCACTCCACGCCGGCCACGGGCGTCCCGTGACCCGCGGCTCGCTCAGGCCATCCCGCGTGACGCCGCCTCGCGGCCCAGGACCCGCCGCCAGGCCCGCCCGTCGGCGCGCGGCAGTCCGGCCGAGGCCCGCCGCAGCCGCCGTACCCACCGCCTCGGAAGGCCGTGCGTCACCGAATCCGCCGACGACGTCGCGTACGGCCCGGGCGGCTCACCTGCCCCGCCGTCATCCGCCGTGCGTACGGCGGGCGGCGCGCCGCCCGCCGGGTCGCCGTCCTGAGGCGCCACTGTCCCCGGGGAGGCGCGACATACCCCGGGATCGCGGGGGAGTTGGGTATCTCACAGGGCTGCCTTGGACGGGAACGTTCCGGATGCCTGGGATGTCCGCGGAGATTGCTCACAGGGGAGGTTGCGGCTCGTCGAGTCCGGGGATAGGAGTGGGGGACAACAGGTGATCAGGTGAGCGGGAGGCGTGCGCACATGGGCATGAGCGTGACCATCTCTGTGGCGGCCGAGCAGGACGCGGAGCAGATTTTCAGGCTGCAGTACCTCTGCTTCCAGAGCGAAGCCGCGCTGTACGGCAACTACCGCATCGACCCGCTCGTCCAGAGCCTCGACTCGGTGCGCGAAGAGGTCGCCGCGGACTGCGTCTTCGTGGCCCGCCTCGGCGACGAGGTCGTCGGCTCGGTGCGCGGCCGGCTCACGGAGGACGGCGCCGCCGCCATCGGCAGGCTGTGCGTCCACCCCCGTCTCCAGGGTCACGGCATCGGCGCCCGCCTGCTCAAGGCGGCCGAGGCGGCTCTCTCGGACGAGCGGGGCGCGACGACGTTCCGCCTCCACACCGGCCACCGCAGCGAGGGCAACCTCAGCCTCTACCGCAAGGTCGGCTACGAGACGGTGGGCACGGCGAAGGGCACGGACGGCGTACCGATGATCGTCCTGGAGAAGCGCGCGGGGGCGTACGCCCAGACGGCGTGACGCCTCGGCCGCGGACCGCGGCCTCCTGAATGGCCGTCCATCGGCTGTGGCCCTCGAGCTGCGGTCGGCGGGGGCGTTCAGACGGCCGGGTGCTCAGCGCCCGTGCCCGCGCCCGACTTGCGCAGCCAGTAAATCGCCGACACCGGCAGCAGCACCGGGATGAACAGATAGCCCATCCCGTAGTCGGACCACACGGTCGCGTCGGGGAACGCGGACGGATCCGCCATCGTCCACGTTCCCACGACGAGCACGCCGAGCAGTTCGCCCACGCAGCACGCCAACGCCGCGCGCCGGGCCGTCTCCCCGCCCCGCACCAGCGAGTACGTGATGAACCCGTACACCAGCCCGGCCACCGCGGACAGCGAGTAGGCCAGCGGCGCCCGGTCGAACTCCGTCGCGATCTGGTACGCCGAGCGTGACACCGCTCCGACGACCATCACGCCGTACAGCCAGACCAGCAGCATCCCGGGCCCGCCGATGAGCCTCTTCCCGGCCATCTCAGCCTCCCCAGATGTCGTAGAGCCGTACTTCCAGAGCGGCCAGCACCACGCCTGAGGCGGCGACCGTCACCGAGCCCCAGCGAGTGCGCTCCGCCAGCGACATGAAAGCCGCCGCCGGGACGCACGCGAACGCGCCGAGCAGATACGCCACGAAGATCGTCGTGCCCTGGTCCGGCTTCTCGCCCCGCGCCAGCTGCACGATGCCGACCACCAGCTGCACCAGGGTCAGCAGCGTCACCACGGCCATGCCGATGAAGTGCCAGTCCTTCGTCGGCTGGTCGCGGTAGGCGGCCCAGCCGCACCAGGCGGCGAGCAGCAGCGCGGCGACGCCGGTCGCCAGGGTCAGGGCATCAAGCATGGCTGTGACCTTATTACGGGTCCGGGGGCCGCATGAGACCGGCCCCGGGCCGCACCGTAGGGTCGGTGCCATGAAGATCCGTGCACAGGCCATGTTGTTCGACAACGACGGGACCCTCGTCTCGTCCCTGCGGTCCGTCGAACGGTGCTGGACCCGGTGGGCGGGGGAGTACGGAGTCACGGCCGAGGCGTTCGCGGCGATCGAACTGCACGGCCGGACCGCCGCCGAACTCGCCGCCGACCTGCTGCCCGCCGCCCTCGTGCCGGAGGCCGTCGAGCGGATCGAGCAGCTCGAGGTGGAGGACGTGCCCAACGGCGGTGTCCATCTGCTGCCCGGGACCCGGGACTTCCTCGACGTGCTGCCGGCCGGCCGCTGGGCCGTCGTCACCTCCGCCACCCGGCGCCTGGCCGAGGCCCGCCTCGGTGCCGTCGGCATCCTCCCCAAGACGCTCGTCGCCGCCGACGACGTGACGCGTGGCAAGCCCGACCCCGAGCCGTATCTGCTCGCCGCCCGCCTCCTGGGCGTCGACCCGGCCGACTGCGTCGTCTTCGAGGACGCCCCCGCCGGCCTGCGGGCGGGCCGAGCCGCTGGCATGGCGACCGTGGCCTTGGCCACAACCCACCCGGCCCACGAACTGGACGCCGATCTCGTGGAGCCCGACCTCTCGGCCCTGTCCGCGCAGGTCACGGGCGAGTTCGTCCAGGTCGCCGTCCGGCCCTGACCCGCGTCCACCGCTGTCCGGAACGCGGACAGCGGTGTCCGGCCGCCGACGTGGGTCTGTTCGGTCTTCCAGCACTCCAACCTGCTGTCCTCGCGACCGTCACCGTCGCGATCCTCGCGGTGGTCATCTCCTCCATCCAGTTCGCGGGCGACCACGCGGCCCGCGCCCTGCACCGCCGCGGCGCCCGTACCGGCCCCGACTCGCGCCGACTCAGGACCGGGAAGACGGAGAGGACCGAGAAGACGGAGAGGACGGAGAAGAAGGAGGAGACCGGTAAGACCGGCAAGGCCGAGGAGTCGGCGTCGGACCCGGCGGCCGACGTCGGCAAGGTCGCGTAACCGCTCCCCTCCCGCTCTTGGCCATCGAGTCCGACCTCGAACCCTCCAGGGACGCCCTCGTCCTGGAGTCCGCCTAGAACAACCCCTACGGCAACCTCCTCGCCCGTGCAGAAGGGCAACGAGGACGACCCGCGCGTGAAGAAGCCCGCGAGGCTCCTCACCTCCGCCGAGGTCGAAAAGTTCATCGCGGACACGTACGCGGTCTCCGTCGTCGCCTCCTCCTGACGGCCTTCCGCACCCCCCGCACACACGGGGTCCGCTTCCTGAGAGGGAGGGGACCCCGTGGTGCGACTTCAGGCCGTCATGCTGCATGCTGGGCAGTTCATCAGGCCCTGAAGGTTCCCGAAGGTTACGGAGCGGCGCATGACTAGCACCTTCCCCAACGTCTCCATCAGCACGGAGCGGTTGGTGCTGCGGGCCTTCGAGGAACCCGACACCGACGCCCTCGCGGAGATGATGAACGACGAGCTCGTCATCGCCTGGACCTCCGCCCCGTACCCCTACACCCGGACCGACGCCCGTGCCTGGATCACCGAACTCGCGCCCGCCGAACGGGCCCTGGGCCACGGCATCGTGTTCGCCGTCACCGAGTTCCTCACCCAGCGCCTGGTCGGCATCGTGCACCTCCGGCACACCGACTGGCGCGTCCGCTCCAGCGAGATCTCCTACGTCATCGCCCCCTGGGCACGCGGCGAGGGCTACGCCTCCGAAGCCGCCTATGGCACCGCCCAGTGGCTGTTCCGGGACCAGAAGTTCGAGCGCCTCGAACTGCGCACCGCCGCCGACAACGCCGCCTCCCAGCAGGTCGCCCAGAAGATTGGCTGCATCAGCGAGGGCGTCCTGCGCAGCGCGTGGATAGCGCGCGCCAGGACCGAGTCCGGTACCTGGCACGACGTACGCACCGACGTCATCGTCTGGAGCCTGCTGCCCGAAGACCTCCCCGGCGCCGCCGAGGAACTGGCCGACACCAGCGGCTTCACCTCGTACGACGACTGGAACTGAACGCCGGGCGGGACGATTGACCACCGGCTCCACGAGGTAGTCTCACCAAGCCCGCCCACGCGGGATGTCCAGCCCCCGACCTGCACAAACCCCTGGAGACTGACGACGATGGCCGACCGCGTCACGGTGATCGGCTGGGACGGTTCGCCGCTGACCGCCGCGGCACGCGCCGCCCTGGGCGCCGCCACACTGGTCGCGGGCGCCGCCCATCACCTGGCGCTCCCCGAGGTGCCGCGCGGCGCCGAACGCATCCGCCTCGGCAGTGTCGCCCTCGCCGCCCGCCGCATCGCCGCCCACCGCGGCACCGCGGTCGTGTTCGCCGACGGCGACCCCGGTTTCTTCGGCGTCGTACGCACCCTGCGCGCGCCCGAGTTCGGCCTCGAGGTGGAAGTCGTGCCCGCCGTCTCCTCCGTCGCCACCGCCTTCGCCCGCGCCGGCATGCCCTGGGACGACGCCCACGTGGTCGTCGCACACCCTCGCACCCTGCGACGCGCGGTCAACGTATGCCGCGCCCACACCAAAGTCGCGGTGCTCACCTCGCCCGGCGCCGGCCCCGCCGAACTCGGCCTGCTGCTCGAAGGCGTCCACCGCACCTTCGTCATCTGCGAGGAACTCGGCACCGACCGCGAACAGGTCAGCGTCGTCACCTCCGACAGGGCCGCCGACCACACCTGGCGCGACCCCAACGTCGTCATCGTCATCGGCGGCCCCGTCGGCGCCGCCGAGGGCGGCGGCTGGATCGCCGGCCGCGACCCGGCCACCGGGCCACGCGGCTGGACCCTGCCCGGCAGCACCTACGGCGCACTCGGCGAGGGCGAGAACGACCTGCTGCGCGCCGCCCAACTGGCCCGCACCGGACCGCGCACCGGCGACCTGGTGTGGGACATCGGCTGCGGAGGTGGCGCGTTCGCCGTCGAGGCCGCCCGCGCCGGCGCCGCCGTCATCGCCGTCGACCGTGACATGGAGGCCTGCGCCCGCACGGACGCCGCCGCGCGTCGCCTCGGCGTCCAGCTCCAGATCGTCCACGGCACCGCCCCGCACGTCCTGGAGAACCTCCCCGAACCCGACGTCGTCCGCGTCGGCGGCGGGGGAGCCGCCGTCGTCTCCGCGGTCGCCGACCGCCGCCCGCAGCGCATCGTCACCCACGCCGGCACCCGGGACGCCGCCGAACTCGTCGGCCGCGACCTGACCGAGCACGGCTACGACGTCGAGTGCGCGCTGCTGCAGTCCGTCGAACTCGACACGCGGGCCTGGACGGAGACGGAACGGAGTGTCGCGTTCCTGCTCAGCGGCGTCCTCCCGCTCCGCGAGGGCTGACCCCGGCACCGTCCCGGTGATCCTGTTGTCGTACCGCGCGAGGTAGGCTGGCCGATCGCTGCCCACCACGCGTCGTCCTGCGCTTCGTCGCTCAATGTCCGGAAAACAGGACCGTTTTGGGGCGGGTGTGGTACGGCAGTGGCCGGGAGGACGCGCAACGTGGCGCAGTCCACAACGGGCAGTCGTGGATCACGCTGTCGTGGCAGCGGAACGACCGCGACAATGTCACGGAACGGATGTGCCGCTGAATGGCTTTGTCGTCTTTTCCGGCGGGCCGTTCGTGCCGCTGGGGACGCACGCTCGTTCTTCACTGCGGGCGGTCGGCGCGCCGTTCACGGTGAGCTGGTCGTAGAAGCACCAACCGATGGGCGAGGGGTACGCATGACCGACACCGGCCAGGTTCCGGGCGAGGGACTGCCGGAGAACGCAGGCACGGTGGAACAGCCGGGCGCCCCCGCGCACGGCTCGTACACCTACCTCTCCGAGACCCCCGCCCAGGACGAAGACCAGTTGCTGCTGCCCGGTGCCCAGAGCCCCTGGGGCAACGAGGTCGCGCCGCCCGCCCCCGAGCCGGTCGTGGAGGCCGTGCACCAGCAGCCGCACCTGCCCGGCCCGCACGAAACGGCCGGCCGCGACAGCGGCTTCGTCGACCTCCGCGGTGTCCGCCTGCCCGACCCCGGGCAGCAGGCCCTGTCGACGCCCTCGGCGACACTGCCGCCGCGCCGGCCGCTGCACCTCGGCCCGCCCCTTCCCAACATGTCCGCCAGCCCGGTCCGCTCCCTCGCCGACCGCGGCCCGGCGGACGCACCGCGCCAGCCGGTTCCGGCCCGGGCCCCGGGCCCCGAGTATCTCGACGCCGCTTCGCAGAACGCACCGGCCTGGACGGCCCAGGCCCGGACGGCCCAAACGGTTGCCCCGGCCGGACCGGGCCCGGCCGGTGCGAGCGCGGCGCAGACGGCGGTGGCGCGTGCGGCGCACGGGCACGAGGCGCAGGCGGACCGGCCCGAGGCGGTGGCGACCGTCGCGCAGACGTCCGCACAGGCGCCGGCCGCGCAGGCACCGGGCCCGGACGTCGCGCCGGAGGCCGGACAGGTCGTCACGGCGGAACCTGTGACGGCCGCGCCCGTGACGGCCGCGCCCGTGACGGTCGAGCCCGTGACGGCCGAGGGCGCAGTGGCCGAAAGCTCGATGGCCGAGGCCGCGGAGGATGTCGGCGAACCACAGGCTCAGGGTCAGGGACAAGGTCAGGCCCAGGGACCAGCTCGGGGAGAGGGCCAAGACGCGGGCGACCCCGGGCAGGTCGAGAGCATGCAGGCCGTGCCTGCCGAGGGCGATGCGGTCGCCGTCGAGTCGGTCCCGACCGCCGGGTCCCCGGTGGCAGACGCGCCGGCCGCCGGAGAGGCTGACCAGCCCGGGGGCCCGGCGTTGGCCGCGCCTCAGGACGGGTCCCCCGTCGAACCGGCTGCGCCGGAGGGCGGACAGGCACCCGAGGCACCCTTGGCCCAGGCACCCGAGGACCAGGCTCTCGAGCCCGAGCCCGAGGCCCAGGCCCCCGCACCCGGGGCCGCTGGTGTGGCGGACATACAGCCGCCCGAGCCGGTCGCGTACGAGGACGGGCCGGCGCCCGGGCAGGCCCCGGTCGTCGTCGTGGCTGCTGCCGAGCAGGCCGTCGCCCCGGACCAGGCTTCGACCGCCGAGACCGTTCAGAGCGCCGAGACCGTTCCGACCGCCGAGACGATTCAGACCGGTGAGAACGTTCAGACCGACGAGGTCGCACAGGTGGCCGAAGCCGAGGTAGTCGAAGCTGAGGTGGCCGAGGACCTGCCGGCCCCCGAGGAGACAACCCTCCAGAATGCGGGTTCCGGAGAGCCGGTCCTCGAAGCCACCCCCGCCACCACACCTGCAGAGTCTGAAGCCCTCCCCTTCCCGGAGGCCGCCGCCGAGCCTGAGCCCGAGCCCGATTCCGTGCAGGCCGTGCAGGCCGCGCAGCCCGTGCAGGCCGCGCAGCCCGTGCAGGTCGCGCAGCCCGGCGGGGACACCGTGACCGTCACCGGGGACACGCCCGCCGCCGGGATCGACACGTCGGTGCCGCAGGGTGTGGAGCAGGAGTGGCAGCCCCCCCAGGAGGTCCAGGTGACCCCGGATTCGCGGTTCGCCACGGATCCGCAGCAGCCAGAGCTCCCCATGACCCAGGACCCCGCGACGGCCGGCGTGCCCGCTGACGATTCCGGGGCGACCCCGGTGGACACGGCCGTTCCGCACGGCGTGCCGGACGCACAGCCCCCGCAGGACCCCCAGTCCTCCCACGGAGACGAGCCCGGGTACGCGGACGCCACGCACGCGGACGTCACGCACGCGGACGTCACGCACACGAACCCGCAGGCGCCCGAGCCCGCGCCCGTCGACGTCACCCACCACACCGGAGCCGGCGCCGCCCACCCGGCGGAAGCCCTCGTCCCGGAGGCCGTCGGCACCCTTCCCGGCACGGTTGCGCAGCAGCCGCACCCGGATCGGCCCACGGGTGAGTTCGTGCCGGTCGAGGGCACCGTGCCGACCACCCCGCACCTCGCTCCGACCCCGCCGCACGCGATGGGCGTCCCCACCGAGGCCGTGGCGGCGGCCGACGTCACCGAGATGCAGCCGGAGGTCCTCGCGGTGCCCGCGCCGCGCGAGGCCGACTCCCCGCAGGCCGAGTCCGAACTCGCCCAGCACGCCGACGACCTGGACACCCGGGCCGCCGAGCAGGAGGACCAGGAAGCCGAGGCGGCGGCGGCCGATTCCGCGGCCGCCGTGGCAGACGCGCAGCAGTCCGCGGACGCACCGCAGCCCGAACCCGCGGACGCACCGCAGCCCGTACCCGTGGACGTACCGCGGTCCGCAGGCCCCGCCGCCCCCGGCTACGACGAAGCCGAGCGCGAAGCCGTACTGAAGGTCATGCGTGAACGCCGTGACGTCCGCAACGGCTTCCGCGGCGACCCCATCCCGCACGAGGTGCTGCTCCGCGTCCTGGAGGCGGCCCACACCGCGCCGTCCGTCGGGCACTCGCAGCCCTGGGACTTCGTGGTCATCCGGTCCGCCGACACCCGGCGGGCGATGCACGAACTGGCCACGCGTCAGCGTGACGCGTACGCCAAGTCCCTCCCCAAGGGCCGGGCGAAGCAGTTCAAGGAACTGAAGATCGAGGCCATCCTCGACACCCCGGTGAACATCGTCGTCACCGCGGACCCCACCCGCGGCGGTCGCCACACCCTCGGCCGGCACACCCAGCCGCAGATGGCGCCGTACTCCTCCGCGCTCGCCGTCGAGAACCTGTGGCTCGCCGCGCGCGCCGAGGGTCTCGGTGTCGGCTGGGTCAGCTTCTTCGACGAGCGGGAGATGGTCCGCGTCCTCGGCCTGCCCGAGCACCTGGAGGTCGTCGCCTACCTGTGCGTGGGGTACGTCGACGAGTTCCCGGACGAGCCCGAGCTGATGCAGGCGGGCTGGTCCAAGCGCCGTCCGCTGTCCTGGGTCGTGCACGAGGAGACGTACGGCCGTCGCGCGCTGCCCGGCGAGGAGCCGCACGACCTGCTGGCGGAGACGGTCGCGCAGATCCGCCCGCTGGACGCCAAGGCGCTCGGCGAGGCCTGGGAGCGGCAGAAGCGCATGACGAAGCCGGCCGGCGCGCTCGGCATGCTGGAGATCATCTCCGCGCAGCTGTGCGGCCTCTCCCGGCAGTGCCCGCCGCCGATCCCGGAGCCCGCGGCCGTCGCGATCTTCGCGGGCGACCACGGCGTGCACGCGCAGGGCGTCACCCCGTGGCCGCAGGAGGTCACGGCCCAGATGGTGGCCAACTTCCTCGGCGGCGGCGCCGTCTGCAACGCCTTCGCGAGCCAGGTCGGCGCCGAGGTCTGCGTCGTGGACGTCGGCGTGGCCACCGACCTGCCGGCCACCCCGGGCCTGCTGCCGCGCAAGATCCGCGCCGGTACGTCGGACATGACCACCGGCCCCGCCATGTCCCGCGAAGAGGCCAAGCAGGCCATCGAGGTCGGCATCGAGACCGCCCGCGACCTGGTGGCCGCGGGCAACAAGGCCCTGCTGACCGGCGAGATGGGCATCGCGAACACCACCGCGTCCGCCGCCCTGATCGCGGTGTTCACGGACACCGACCCGGCGGAGGTCACCGGCCGGGGCACCGGCATCAACGACGAGACGCTCGCCCGCAAGACCGAGGTCGTGCGCCGCGCCCTCGAAGTGCACCGGCCCGACCCCGCCGACCCGGTCGGCGTCCTCGCCGCGATCGGAGGCTTCGAGCACGCCGCCATGGTCGGTCTCCTCCTCGGCGGCGCGTCCCTGCGGACGCCGGTGATCCTGGACGGCGTCAGTGCCGGCGCCGCCGCCCTGGTCGCCCGCGCCATCGCCCCCGAGGTCCTGGCCGCCTGCATCGCGGGGCACCGCAGCGCCGAGCCCGGCCATGTCGCCGCCCTGAACAAGCTGGGCCTGCGCCCACTCGTCGACCTCGACCTCCGCCTCGGCGAGGGCACGGGCGCCCTGCTGGCGTTGCCCCTGGTCCAGAGCACGGCCCGGGCCATGCACGAGGTGGCGACGTTCGACTCGGCGGGAGTGACCGAGAAGTAGGGCGACCGCCGGTGCCGCGTCGGTGGTCCCGGCGGGGTCCCGGCGGCTGTGGGCAGGCGTTCCGCGCGGCGAAGCGCCTGCCCACCCCGTGGACCGGCCGGGCCACCGAGCCGACCGCGCCGTAAAATCCGCACGTCAGGGCATCCGCACCGCCGCAACAGGAGCCGCACCCCCATGGCCGAACACCCCGCCTACCCCGTAGGCCTCCGCCTCACCGGCCGCCGCGTGGTCGTCCTCGGCGGCGGTCAGGTCGCCCAGCGCCGCCTGCCGGCGCTCATCGCCTCGGGCGCGGACCTCCTCCTCGTCTCCCCGGAAGCGACCCCTTCCGTCGAAGCCATGGCGGACGCGGGAGAGATCGCCTGGCAGCAACGCCCGTACGCCGAGGGCGACCTGGCCGAGGCCTGGTACGCGCTGATCGCGACCAGTGACCCCGAGGCGAACGCGCTCGCCTCCGCCGAGGCCGAGCGGCACCGTGTCTGGTGCGTACGCTCCGACGACGCCGACGCCGCGACGGCCTGGACCCCGGCGACCGGCCACAGCGAGGGCGTCACGGTCGCCGTCCTCACCACGGATGCCAAGGGCCGCGACCCGCGCCACACCGCCGCCGTCCGCGACGCGGTGGTCGAGGGCCTGCGCGACGGCACCCTGGTCGCCCCCCACCACCGCACCCGCACACCCGGAGTCACCCTGGTCGGCGGCGGCCCCGGCGACCCGGACCTGATCACGGTCCGCGGACGCCGGCTGCTCGCCGAGGCCGACGTCGTCATCGCGGACCGCCTCGGCCCCCGCGCCCTCCTCGCCGAACTCCCGCCGCACGTCGAGGTGATCGACGCGGCGAAGATCCCGTACGGCCGTTTCATGGCCCAGGAAGCCATCAACAACGCGCTGATCGAGCACGCCGGACAGGGCAGGGCGGTGGTCCGGCTCAAAGGCGGCGACCCCTTCGTGTTCGGCCGCGGCATGGAGGAGGCGCAGGCACTGGCCGAGGCGGGCATCCCGTACACCGTGGTGCCCGGGATCTCCAGCTCCATCTCGGTGCCGGGCGCGGCGGGTATCCCGGTCACGCACCGGGGAGTCGCCCACGAGTTCACGGTGGTCAGCGGCCACGTGGCCCCCGACGACGAGCGTTCCCTGGTCGACTGGCCGGCGCTGGCGCGGCTCACGGGCACCCTCGTGATCCTCATGGGCGTCGAGAAGATCGGCCGGATCGCCGAGACCCTCGTCGCGCACGGAAAGTCCCCGGACACCCCGGTCGCTCTCGTCCAGGAAGGCACCACGGCGGCGCAGCGCCGTATCGACGCGACCCTCGCGACGGTCGAGGAGACGGTCCGCGCCGAGGACGTACGGCCCCCCGCGGTCATCGTCGTCGGCGAGGTCGTGAAGGTGGGCCCGCGACAGCCCGCGTAACCGCACCGACCCGCACCCCACCAGCCCAGACGAGCAGACGAGGCAGCAGCACCCCGTGGCCGATCCGATCACCGTCGACACCCCCGACGACCCCCGTCTGCACGACTACACGGGCCTGACCGACGTCGACCTGCGCCGTCGCCGCGAACCGGCCGAGGGTCTGTTCATCGCCGAGGGCGAGAAGGTCATCCGGCGGGCCCTGGACGCGGGCTACGCGATGCGCTCCATGCTGTTGTCGGCCAAGTGGACCGACGTCATGCGGGATGTCATCGACGCCGTCCCGGCGCCCGTCTACACGGTCGACCCCAAGCTCGCCGAGCGCGTCACCGGCTACCACGTACACCGCGGCGCCCTCGCCTCGATGCAGCGCAAACCGCTCCCCACGGCGTCGGACCTGCTGGCCACCGCCCGCCGCGTGGTGATCATGGAGGCGGTCAACGACCACACCAACATCGGCGCCGTCTTCCGCTCGGCCGCGGCCCTCGGCATGGACGCGGTACTACTCTCCCCGGACTGCGCCGACCCGCTGTACCGGCGCAGCGTGAAGGTGTCGATGGGCGCGGTCTTCTCCGTGCCGTACGCCCGCCTGGACGTCTGGCCGAGGGACCTGGCGACGGTCCGCGAGGCCGGCTTCACGCTCCTCGCGCTCACCCCGGACGAGCGGGCGAAGACCCTCGACGAGACGGCCCCGCACCGGATGGACCGCGTGGCCCTGATGCTCGGAGCCGAGGGCGACGGCCTGTCCGACCGGGCCCTGCGCGCCGCCGGCGAGTGGGTCCGCATCCCCATGTCCCACGGCGTCGACTCCCTCAACGTCGGCGCCGCGGCTGCGGTCGCCTTCTACGCGGTGACGGCGGGCCGCCCGCCGGCGTAACCTCCGCACAGCCCCGCCCGGGACCGGGCCCGGCCGGGGAAGTGGCCGTCCGCGGAGCCGGTCTCGCACCGCTCCGCCACCTGACGGGCCCCCGGCTCGACCCGTTCCTGCCGCGCCGGGGCGGGGGTGTCACTGCCGAGTCCGCGCGACGGCCCCTGGCAGCCCTGGGCCGCCGCGATCCCGAGCGCCACGAGCAGTGTGACCACGACGAACACGAACAGCCGTTGCCGCAGCAGCCGCGGATTGGCGGGCCGCCGCCCGGTTCCCGTCGTGCGCGGCCCGGACCGGCCCGCCCCGCTGCGCGGAGCCTGGCGGCTGCTGCTGTTCGGGCGCGTGGTGCGGCCCGTGGGCGTGGGCCGGGTCCCGGACCGGGACGCCGTACCGCCACCGCGCGAGGCGGACCCGCCGCGTGCGCCGCCCCGCGAGGGAGCCGCCCCGCGGGCCGGCCCGGACCCGCGGGAGGCGGAACCACCGCGCGGCGCGGGAGTACCCTGCGCGCGACCACCCTGCTGGGCCTGCGGCCCTGGCTGTCCCTGCGGACGGCGCTGAACGCGCTCCGTGAAGCTCTCGGGCAACCGGCTGGTCGGCCGGTCGGGGTCGCCGGCCCGGGGCGCGGGCGGCCGTACGTCGGCCAGGCCCTGGGCCTCCCGGGCGGCGATCTCCTTCAGCCGCAGCGACAGCTGCAGCGTGCTGGGCCGTTCCTCGGGGTCCTTGGCGAGGCATGCCCGGACCAGCGGGGCCAGCGCGTCCGGGACACCGTCCAGGTGCGGTTCCTCGTGCACCACGCGGTACAGCATCACCTCGGAACTGCCGTGCCCGAAGGGCGAGTCGCCCGTCGACGCGTACGCGAGCGTGGCACCCAGCGAGAAGACGTCCGTGGCGGGCGTGACGGCCGCGCCGCGCACCTGCTCGGGCGCGAGGAAGCCGGGGGAGCCGACCGCCGTCCCGACGTGGGTGAGGGTCGAGGCGCCCGTCGCCCAGGCGATGCCGAAGTCGATGATCCGCGGCCCCTTCGGGGACAGCAGGATGTTGGACGGCTTCAGGTCCCGGTGCACGACACCCGCCTCGTGCACGGCGACCAGGCCCTCCGAGAGGGCGGCCCCGACGGAGGCGACGTCGGCCGCGGGCAGCGCCCCCACGTCGGCGACCTTGTCGTGCAGGGACGGTCCGGGCACGTACTGCGTGGCGAACCACGGGCGGTCGGCGTCCAGGTCGGCGGCCACCAGCCGTGCCGTGCACCCGCCGCGGATCCGCCGTGCTGCCGAGACCTCACGTGCGAAGCGCGAACGGAACTCCTGGTCCTCGGCCAGGTCGGGCCGGATGACCTTCAGCGCGACCCGCTGCCCCTTCTTGTCGGAGCCCAGGTAGACGACTCCCATCCCGCCCGCGCCCAGCCGTCGGTGAAGCCTGAACGAGCCGACGACGCGCGGGTCCTCGCGCCTCAGGCGCATCATCGCCATGTTCATCCCCGCTGCCCGGTCCTGTGACGTGCCACAGCTTACGTTTCCCCGGGCTCCCGCGCGCAGAGGCCGCGCCCTCTCACGGCGACGGAATCGTCGGTGTCCGGCGGGCGACTTGAGGCCGCGTCAGGGCCGGCGCCCACCGCGGGGCCGCCCCCCGCACACGATCCCAACCGCGTTCGGCGGCAGGGGGGTTGGACCCGCCGCGGGCCGCCCGGCGGCCACGGCGACAGACGCGGGCGGCCCGACGCGCAGGTCGACGACGGTGGCCGCCGGGCACGGCCGACGACTGGACCCGGGGACACGCCGGGCCGACGCAGAAGTGAGCGAAGTCACGCGCCCGGGATCCCGCTCCCCGGGGGCGAACTGCGGAGAAACCTGACGGTTCGGCCGCCCCCCTCGGGGAAGACCCCGAGACCGGTCACCGGGTCTCCACCCTGGGGAGTACGCGTCCCGGCGCGGCTCATCCTCCGGGAGGCCCGGCATTCGGTACGAGGGCATGACGTCTCGGCCGGCCCCGGCGCCTAGATTTGAGATCAAGCGGTGGATGCAGGACTCGCCCCCGAGGTCGACATCCGCCGCTTTCCGATCCAACTGCACGAACCAACAGCACATGGCCCACCGAGAGGTCAGGAGAGCACCATGGCCGACCCGGCACCGCGGAGCGTGCTCCGTACGCGGGAGCGGGTGGCGTACGCCACTCAGTTCCGCCCGCGCGGCCAGGGCCGGCGCCACCCACTCGTGGCGACACTCATGGCGCTTCCCCTGGCGGTTCTGCTCCTGCTCGTCTTCGACGGCTGGGAGACGGTGGCCACACAGGCGTCGTCCGTGGGTGTGATGCTGGGGCGCTGAGCGGCGACCCCAGGCCCGGAAGAGCGGTCCGGGCGGGGACATCCATCCATGAAACCCCGTGGGGACGGGGGTACGGCGGACGGCACAGATGCCGGCGCAGCTGGGGAGCTGCGCCGGCATTGCTGTACCCCGGATTGCACGCCCGCCCACCGCACCACCCCCCATCCCGGTACCCCGCGCCCCGGCGCGACTACCCTCGCCCCGTGACAGCCCGCACCCTCGTGTCCCAGCTGACCGGCAGAGCCAGAACCGCCGCCCACACGCGCACCACGACCTGTCCCTGCGGCACGGACGTGACCCTCGCCCACCGCCCCGACGGCACCGTCGTACGTCATGAGCAAACCGTCGCCAAGGCCCACGCCCCGGGGACGGACCCGCGCGAACTCGCCCAGCGCCTGTCCCTGGCCGCTGCTCTGCCCGACATCCTGCTCGCCCCCGTGGAGCCGGCGCCCGTGCCGCTGCACGGCAGACTCGTGACGTTCTGGCCCTACGGCATCCCCCTCGACCCGGACGAGCCGGACTCGGCGCCCTGGGAGGCGGCCGGCGACCTGCTGGCGCGGCTGCACCGCACCCCCGTGGACACGGCCACCCTGCCTGCCATGCGCGGCCCCCTCAAAGCGGCCCGGGCCGTCGAGCGCCTCCGCACCGCCGGCCCGCACCCCGCCGCCGATTCCGTGCTGCGTGCCTGGGACGCGCTGCCCGCCTGGGCCCGCGCCGAGGCACCCGCACCGCACACCACGACCCTGTGCCACGGCGACCTGCACCTCGGCCAGCTCGTCCGGCAGCCCGCCCCCGAGGGCCGCTGGCTCCTCATAGACATCGACGACATGGGCACCGGCGTTCCTGCCTGGGACCTGGCGCGCCCGGCGGCCTGGTACGCCTGCGGGCTGCTCACCCCCGACGAGTGGGACCGGTTCCTGACCGCGTACCGCGCCGCCGGTGGCCCCGCCGTGCCCCCGGCCGGTGACCCGTGGCCCGCGCTGGACGTCCCGGCCCGGGCGCTGACCGTGCAGACCGCCGCCCAAGCAATCGTGAAGTCCGCCGAGGCCGGCCGGCCCCTGGACGAGGTGGAGGAACTGGTCCTGGCCGCATGCGGGCGGATGGCTTCCGTACCGCCCGATGCACCGCATCGACCCGTTTCGTCCGAACAGGCGCAGGGTTTCGCGAAGTAGGGTGCAACCGACCGGCGCCGGACGCAGTCTTGTCCTGGCGATACGCGAAGCAGGAACGACCGGCGAGGAGTTGAAGCCGACCATGCAGTGTCCGAAGTGCCGTGCCCCGATGCACACGTACAACCGCAACGGTGTCCAGATCGAGCAGTGCAGTGGGTGCCGAGGGATCTTTCTCGACTACGGCGAGCTGGAGTCGCTGACCCGGCTGGAGTCCCAGTGGACCCAGCCCGCGCCGCCGCCCCCCGCAGCCCCGCAGGGCTACCCGGCGCAGCCCGCTCCCGCGTGGGGCGCGCCGCAGCACGGCCACCACCACGGGCACCGCCACAAGAGCTTCGGGCACATGCTGTTCTCCAGCTGAACCGCAGCACGAAGAAGCCCCCCGGTGAGAACCGGGGGGCTTCGGTGTGTGGACGATACTGGGATTGAACCAGTGACCTCTTCCGTGTCAGGGAAGCGCTCTCCCGCTGAGCTAATCGTCCTCGGGACCACGACCGAGCGGGCCGCGGGCAGCAGTGCGCGATACTGGGATTGAACCAGTGACCTCTTCCGTGTCAGGGAAGCGCTCTCCCGCTGAGCTAATCGCGCGGGGTTCGGATCATGCCGTACGAGTCGCAAGATCCAGTGGACGATACTGGGATTGAACCAGTGACCTCTTCCGTGTCAGGGAAGCGCTCTCCCGCTGAGCTAATCGTCCTTGGAGGTGGAGACGGGATTTGAACCCGTGTAGACGGCTTTGCAGGCCGTTGCCTCGCCTCTCGGCCACTCCACCAGGAGTGTGGGGATCGAGATCCCCTTCTTCCTTCGAGCGGACGACGAGGTTCGAACTCGCGACCTCAACCTTGGCAAGGTTGCGCTCTACCAACTGAGCTACGTCCGCCTGTCGGTTCGGTCCGCTCGCGCGGCCCGGCGACGTGTTGAACTCTAGCGGATTCCCCGGCCAGCACAAAAACGCGTTTGTGCAGCGTGCCGCGCCGCTCCTGCTCAGGGGCCTGTTCGGGGACTCGCGGTCCCCGGCGGAAAAACGGCGACGTCACCCCTCGGACACCCACCATAGACTCGATCGTGTGCCCGACCTCGCCCCTCTCGCCCGCTTCGCTGACCGCGTCGCCACCGGTCTGATCGACGTCACCAGCGATCCCGCGGCCCTGGACTCCGCGGGCTTCTGGGCCGTCTGCGCCGATTACGAGGGCCGCCTGACCTGCGCCCGCTTCCGTGACGTACGGGAACAGCCCGTGCCCGCCCCCGTGCCGGGCGCCTGGCGCGGGCCGACCGCCGGTGACTGGACGTCCTCCCTCGACCGCCGCGCGTACACGGCGGGCGTGCGGCGGATCCGGGAACACATCGCGGCCGGCGAGGTCTACCAGGCGAACCTGTGCCGGGTGCTGTCCGCGCCCGTGGCGCCGGACGCCGACGTGGACGCCCTCACCGCGCTGCTGGCGCGCGGCAACCCGGCCCCGTACGCCGGAACGATTCGCCTGCCCCGGCGCGGCGTGGAGATCGCCACCGCCTCGCCCGAGCTGTTCCTGCGCCGGGACGGCCGGACCGTCGAGTCGGGGCCGATCAAGGGCACTGGGCGCACCGAGGCCGACCTCCTGGACAAGGACCACGCCGAGAACGTGATGATCGTGGACCTGGTCCGCAACGACCTCGGGCGGGTCTGCGCCACCGGCTCCGTGTCGGTGCCCGACCTGTGCGCCGTCGAGAAGCACCCCGGCCTGGTCCATCTCGTGTCGACGGTACGGGGCGAGCTGCGCGCCGGGGCCGGCTGGCCGGAACTGCTCGCCGCCGCGTTCCCGCCCGGCTCCGTCACCGGGGCCCCCAAACCGAGCGCCCTCACCATCATCGACGCGCTGGAGACGGCGCCCCGCGGCCCGTACTGCGGTGGCGTCGGCTGGGTCGACGCCGACCGGGGGACCGGCGAGCTGGCCGTGGGCATCCGCACCTTCTGGATCGACCGCTCCGCCGGTGGTGCCGCGCTGCGGTTCGGCACCGGCGCCGGGATCACCTGGGGCTCGGACCCCGACCGGGAGTGGCGGGAGACCGAACTGAAGGCGGCGCGGCTGCTCGCGGTAGCGTCGGGAGCGTACGAGGCGAGTGAAGGGACATGATGACGTGAAGATCTGGCTCGACGGCGGGCTGCAGGACCTCGAGTCCGCCCGCGTCTCCGTCCTCGATCACGGGCTGACCGTGGGCGACGGCATTTTCGAGACGGTCAAGGCGGTCGACGGCAGGCCGTTCGCGCTCACCCGGCACCTGGACCGCCTGACCCGGTCCGCGCGCGGCCTCGGCCTGCCCGAGCCGGACCACGACGAGATCCGTCGCGCCTGCGCCGCCGTCCTCGACGCCAACCCGATGCCGCTCGGCCGGCTGCGCATCACCTACACCGGCGGCCACGGCCCGCTCGGCTCCGACCGCGGCGAGCACGGCCCGACCCTGGTCGTCGCCGCGGGCGAGGCCGCCGGGCGGCCGGTCTCCACGGCCGTGATCACCGTGCCCTGGACGCGCAACGAACGTGGCGCGCTCACCGGCCTGAAGACCACCTCGTACGCCGAGAACGTCGTCGCCCTCGCCCGCGCGCGCGAACAGGGCGCGTCCGAGGCGCTGTTCGGCAACACCGTCGGGCAGCTGTGCGAGGGCACCGGGTCGAACGTCTTCGTCGTCCTCGACGGCGAGATCCACACCCCGCCGGTCGCCTCCGGCTGCCTCGCGGGCATCACCCGCGCGCTGACCGTCGAGTGGACCGGCGCGAAGGAGACCGACCTGCCGCTCGACGTCCTGGAGCGCGCCGACGAAATCTTCCTCACGTCCACGTTGCGCGACGTGCAGGCCGTGCACCGCGTCGACGGTCGTGAACTGCCCGGGGCGCCCGGCCCCGTGACCGCCAAGGCCATGCGGATCTTCGACGAGCGGGCCGGGGACGACCTCGACCCCTGACAGCCGGGGCCGCCGCGGATTTTCGGCTGACCCGGCGGGCGACAGCGGGTAGAACTCACCTGATGACGACGACCCTGCGGCCGACCGAGCCGCTCCAGCGCAACGCAGACGGCACCCGTTCACGCCGCTACCAGGTGTGCGTGAACAGCCGTCCCGTCGGCGCGATACATCTCGGCACCCATCCCGTCTTCGGTGACGCGGTGGCCCGCATCATGAAGCTGCGGATCGAGGAACCGGACCGGCGTCGCGGCCGGGGCACCGTGGCCGCGCTCGCCGCCGAGGAGGTCGCGCGCGGCTGGGGCTGCCGGCGCATCGAGGCCGACGTCCCCGCCGAGCCGGACGCCGCCCTCCGCCTCGCGACGGCACTCGGCTACGTCACCCGCAACCGCAACATGCGCAAGGCCCTCGACGGCCCACCGCCCGTACTGCCCGCCGGCACCCGGGCGCGGCCCATGACGGAAGACGAGTACGGTCCCTGGCTCGCCAAGGGCCGGGAGGACTACGCCCGGAGCTGGATGGAACGAGGGGTCCCCGAGGCCGAGGCCCGGGCCAAGTCCGAGCGCGACCACGCCGACCTGCTCCCCGACGGCCACCGCACGGAGAACATGCTCCTCAGCGTCCTCGCACACGAGGGAACGGCAGTGGGCACCCTCTGGCTGGCGCTGCGCGCGGACGACGCGTTCGTCTTCGACGTCGAGACCGTCCCCGAGCACCGCGGCAGGGGTCACGGCCGCTCACTCCTGCTGCTGGCGGAGGCCCAGGCGGCCGAGAGCGGCAGACGGGCCGTCGGCCTCAACGTCTTCGCCGGCAACACCCCGGCGGAGCGGCTCTACGACTCCCTGGGCTACGGGACGACGCGGTACGCGATGTACAAGCCACTGCTGTAGCCGTCACCGCCCGGCTCCGGGGGGACGGAGACCGGTCCGCGGCCGACGGCTGCCGGTGGCCGGGCGGCGGGGGCCGGGGCGCGGGGTCAGGCGTCGTCCCGCTCGGCCAGCAGCCGGTCCGCGATCTCCTCGACGCGCTCGCGCAGCCCGTCCTGGCTCTTGCCGCCGTCGAGGCGCTCGCCGCCGATGACGTACGTCGGTGTGCCGGTCACGCCGATCGCCTTGCCCTCGGCCTGGTCGGCGTCGACGATCAGGATGTGCCGGCCGTCGATCAGCGCGGTGTCGAACTCCTCCGCGTCCAGGCCGAGTTCGCGCGCGGTGCCGACCAGGACGGACTCGCCCCGCTCGGTCAGGTCCTCGACCCGCTCCAGCACCGCCTCGACGTACTCCCAGCCCTTGCCCTGCTCGGTGGCCTCCTCGGCGGCCTGCGCGGCGGCGAACGCGTGCTTGTGCTTCTCCAGCGGGAAGTGCCGCAGCCGCAGCTCGAGACGCTCGCCGTAGCGGGCCCGCAGGGCACGCAGGTCGGCCAGGGCCGTACGGCAGTCCGGGCACTGCAACTCGCACCAGACGTCGAGGACGGGCGGGGCGGGACGGACGGGGGAGGAGTCGCTCATGGCGCCAAGTCTTCCAGCACCGGCGCCGGCGGCCCAATCGGCCCGCGCAGGTCAGGACGCAAGGCGGCCGGTGAAGCTGTGCCCCGCGGCGTACGCCCGCCCGGCACCTGGGGAGGAGCCGACCCCGAGATGTCCCTGATCTACGGCCGGACCATGGCCCGCCGGGGTCCGGGCGGTGCACGATGGAGGGGACGAAGTGCTGGCCGAGCCCGCCTGGAGGACCGGATGATTGCCGAGACCGTCTGTGCCGCTGCCGCCGCGGCGGGCCTGGGCATCGCCGCGATCACCGCGTACCGCAAGCGGTACCTCGCGGCCGCCCATGTCGCGGCCTACGCGCTCGTGCCGCTGGGCCTGGCGATGACGGGGATCGTCGACTGGCTGACCGACACCGCCCTCAGCCCCACGGCGTGGGCGGGCTTCGGCGTGCTCGGAGTCGCCTGGCTGCTGTTCGCGTCCACGCGCGCGGTGGAGCGCCGCCGGGGCGGCGGTACCCGCGAGGAGCGCAGGGCGGCGAGGACGGCGGCGCGTCGCGATGCCGTGGCGCCGACCGCCTCCGCGCCCTCTCTGGGACAGGGCTCACGGCCGACGGCCGGGCCCGCCCGGGCGTCGGCGCCCCGCCCCGAGGACGACTTCACCGACATCGAGGCCATTCTGAAGAAGCACGGCATATGAACGGCCTGTGACAGGAGCGCCGACATCCGTGTCCTACGGCTCATGGGCGGCTCGTCGGCGTGGCTGAAACGACACACTGAATCGCCCCGGTGTGCGAAAACGATCATAAGCCGCACCGGACATCACGGAATCTCGCGAAGTACGGGGCTTTCCGGGCGCGTTGTTCGCGCCGGACCCCTCACCTGCGTCATCATCGCGGCGAGATGCTGGAAACGACACAGAGCGAGGCCGCTCCGTCGCATGACGAGCCGTCCAAGGACGAGCCACGCGGTTGCCTCTTCGCCCTTTCCCAGCCACCGCTGATGATCTTCCTTGCGGTGATCGGGTGTCTGCTGCTCATGGCTTCGCTGCACGATCTGCTGCTGCTCTGAGCCGTACCCGCGGTCTCCGGCGTCACCCGCCGGGGGCCGCGTCGACAACTCGCGCCGGGACCGTGCCGACCACCTCGCCGCGGACGGTGCCGACCAGCCCGACGTGGGCCGTGTCGGGCGCCTCGTGTGGCGGACGTCAGCCCGCCGCCTCTTTGCGGCGCGCCCGGTACGCGGCCACGTGCAGCCGGTTTCCGCAGGTGCGGCTGTCGCAGTAGCGCCGCGAGCGGTTCCGCGAGAGATCGACGAAGGCGCGCCGGCAGTCGGGTGCCTCGCAGCGCCGCAACCGCTCCTGCTCCCCGGCGACGACGAAGAACGCCAGCGCCATGCCGCAGTCGGCGGCCAGATGATCGGCGACGGAGGCCCCGGGCGCGAAGTAGTGCACGTGCCAGTCGTGGCCGTCGTGGTCCGTGAGCCGTGGGGTGGTGCCGGCCGCGGCCACCAGGTCGTTGATCAGCCCGGCGGCAGACCGGGCGTCGGGGGCCGCGAACACCGCCGCGAAGCGGGCGCGCACCGTGCGTACCGCCGAGAGGTCGAAGTCCGAGAGCAGACCGGCATCGCTGATCTGGTGGTTTCCCACGAAGTCGGCGAGGGCGGCGACGTCCGCCAGCCCGTCCGGCGTCGTGTCGTCCTCCGGTGCGGTGTTCACCAGATCCACCACGGTGTCGAGAGCGCACCGGATGTCGTGGGTGATCAGCACGTTTCGCTCCCTGGCCTGGTTGGTCGGGCGGGGCGCCCACCGATGCTGGCCGATGGTAGTGGCTTCCCCGCGCCATGGACCGGCCCCGCCGCCGCCCCTCCGGCCGCCACGCCGCCGACGAGACGGTAAGGCCGTCCGACCGGGCCACGCCGTCGCTGCGGCGGTCGAGGGCGGTCCCGGCACCGGTGCCCGGACAACGCGCGCCGCGCCTGCGGCGTTCCCGCCCACCACGTGCGCCACGCCCGGGGCGCTGCCGCAGCCGCGTTCCGAAGCCGCGTTCCGTGGCCTCCCCGTGGCCGTGCCGTGGCGCACCGCGGTCTTGATCCGTACGGCCGGTTCGTACGCCGCGCGCGTGACGGTGCGGCCCCGCGGGGGTCCGCGCGTGCCGGTGCCGCCCCGCGGAGGTCCGCGCGGCGGCGCCGGTGTGTGTGCCCTATGCGGTTGTGCCCGAGCCGTCACCCCGAGTCGACGGCGCCGGGCGGTCCGGTGAGCTCTTTGCCTAGCTCTCGGCCAGGATGTGTGAGAGCTCCTGGTCGAGATCGAAGTGCCGGTGTTCCGTGCCGGGCGGCACGGCGGCGTCGGTCCGCTTCAGGAAGGACTCCAGAGCCCGTGCCGGGGCCTCGAGCAGCGCCTCGCCCTCCGGGGAACTGAGGGCGATGCAGACGACGCCCTGACCGTGACTGCGCGACGGCCAGACCCGGACGTCGCCCGTACCGGTGGGACGGTGAAGCCCTTCGGCGAGGAGGTCGCGGGCGAACACCCACTCGACGGTCTCCTCGGCTCCGGTGTGGAAGGTGGCGTGCACGGCGTAGGGGTCGGCCGTGTCGTACCGCAGGCCTGCGGGAACAGGCAGGGATGACTCGCTCGACACAACGAGGCGCAGGTGCAGCTCGCAGCTGACCGTGGTGTTCATAAGCGCCAGGGCCTTTCGCTCAGTGTGCGCTCGGGGATTCGCACGTCGGCGAAATCGACATGCCACCTACGGTGCCGTTGTAAACCCCTCTGCGTGTTTTGCGTGCGTTTACGTAACTCTTCCGGCGGAGAGATCGGTCGAGTCCGGCGTCCATTACGGTGACCGGATTCCCTCGGGTAGGGTTTACCCGTATGAATACGGGGAGTAACGAGCCCGGCGAGGCGGCCATGGCAGCGGACGAGACCGGAAGCGGCAAGGCCGGATCGGGCGCCACAGCCGCGGACACGGGGACCGAGGACCCGGGCCTCGGGTCGCGCGCGCCGGACTACGTGAAGGCGCGCCGCATGCTGCACCTCAGCTGGCAGGTGGGTGTTTTCGTGATCGGCCTGGCGGTCGTCGGTGCCGGCATCGTCATGCTGCCGCTGCCCGGACCGGGCTGGGTCGTGATCTTCGGCGGCATGGCGATCTGGGCGACGGAGTTCGTCTGGGCCCAGCTCGTGCTGCGCTGGACCAAGCGCAAGGTCACCGAGGCGGCGCAGCGCGCCCTCGACCCCGAGGTGCGGCGCCGCAACATCATCCTGACGGCGGTCGGCCTGGTCATCATCGCCGCACTGCTCGGCGTGTACGTCTGGAAGTTCGGCTTCGAGATGCCCTGGAAGATCAAGGCCCAGTGAGGGTGCGGGGTGTCCGTGACCGCTGGGCGCCGGTCACCGGCACCCCTGACATGGGGTAATGTTCTGCCTGCGCCCGGGCGATTAGCTCAGTGGAAGAGCGCTTCGTTCACACCGAAGAGGTCACTGGTTCGAACCCAGTATCGCCCACCGGATCGCATGACGACCCGGCTCACGGAACATCGTGAGCCGGGTCGTCTGCTGTTGGGCCATCGGCGGCGTGAGGCTTCGGACCCGACGCTTCCACCCGACATCACCCGGCTGATCTTCAGGGTCACCCTGTTTGTGGGGTTGTGTCGTGTTCCGTCCGATCGATCGTACGTCCGCGACAGCTGGAGGCCCGGATCGATCCGCGGACCGGAAGGTGACGATCCGTTACGTCTGGCGGGGTGCGGGGGGCCGCGCCACACGGCAACAAGACGATCGCACTCTTTGGGAAGAAGTAGCGGAAGATCAAGGAGAAGGCCGACTTTCACCGTACTTCGACTTCTGGGAGAAGTGCAACACCCGAGTCTCCGGGGGAAATCGGCCGGGCGTCTTCCAGAACACGACCGGATTCCTCCGCGAATACGATGCGAAGAATGTGCTGTCCGATCTCGCCGGTTTCCCCGCGGGTCTAGAAAAGTTCGGTGAGGCCGAGGCGAACTCCTGGGAATTGCGGCGGGTTCGGGGCACCGGCGCTGCCCGCCGACAAGCCGGTCCGCGCCCGCGCAGGAGGGAACGCGAACAGGGCCGGACGCGGGCCCACTTGGACGCGGCGACGAAGACGGCCCGGGCGCGACGGGTCTGGCCCGGTCGGGAGGAGCACGTACGGCGGCACGTACCTCCACGCCCTGTGCCTCCGTCAGGGCGGCACGGTTTCTCCGCTCCGGTCCACGACCCGCGCCACATCGGCGAGGTCGCGTCTCCCGCCCGGGCACACTGCGAACCTCGCCCCTGCCCGGCGACCCCGGACGCCCTGACGCAGGACCGCAGCCGGTGGGCACACTGCCTGCATGCACCGGAACCGCATGGACTGGAACAGCATGGACTGGAACCACTACCGCTTCCGCAGCCTCTGGGCACTGCCCGCGCCCGTCCCGGCCGTGTACGAGGCCCTCGAACGGATCGAGGACTACCCCCGCTGGTGGCGTCAGGTCCGTGAGGTCCGCCGTGTCGACGACAGCAGCGGCATCGCCCGCATCCGCTCCCTCCTTCCGTACGACCTCACCGTCGGCATGCGGGAGAAGCGGCGGGACCCCGACGCCGGCGTCCTCGAGGTCGCCCTCACCGGCGACCTCGAGGGCTGGGCCCGCTGGACCATCCGCGCGGACGGTTCCGGCGCCCTCGCCCGCTACGCCCAGGAGGTCGACGTCCGCAAACCGCTGATGCGCCGCCTCGCCGTACCGGCCCGGCCCTTCTTCCGCGCCAACCACACGCTGATGATGCGAGCGGGCCGGCACGGACTCGCGGCGTACCTGACGGGGTCCGTGGAAGCGGTTTGAAGGAAGCGCGCCCGGACCTGTATTGTTCGGTGCGTTCCCGGGCGATTAGCTCAGCGGAAGAGCGCTTCGTTCACACCGAAGAGGTCACTGGTTCGAACCCAGTATCGCCCACGGGTAAAGGCCGGTCCGGCATCACGGACCGGCCTTCGTGTTGTCCGCGCCGGGCCGCGCCGCAGCCTACGCCCGCCGCGGTCGGCAGGTGCTACGCCGCCGCCGGCAGGCTCGGCCTCAGTGGCCACGCCGGGTCCACCGCCTCCTCCGTGCCGCTGCGCGCGAACCACGCCTGCAAGCCGCGTGCCTGTGCCGCGTACCACACCGCCTGCAGCGTGTGCAGCTCGGCCGCCGACAGTCGCTCGAGCCGCCCCGCGAACCGCCGCCCCACCGCCCGTACGACGTCCAGTGCGGCCAGAGCGTCCGCCCCCGCGTCATGGGCGCCCTCCAGCGGCACGTCGTACAGGGCGCACAGGTCCGTCAGCGTGCGGCGGCCCTTGCGGTAGCGGTCCAGATGCCGGTCCAGCACCAGGGGGTCCAGCACGTGCATCGGTGACGTCTCGAACCAGCGGACCAGCGACGAGGCGCGGTGCCGGCGCAACTCCCGGTCCAGCAGCGTCAGATCGAACGGTGCGTTCATCACCACCAGCGGCCGGCCCGCCGACGCCTGCTCGGCCAGTGTCTCCGCCAGTTCGTACATCACCGGTGCCGGCCAGCGGCCGTTGCGCTGCAGATGCTCCTCCGTCAGCCCGTGGATCGCCGTCGCCGACGCGGGCACGGGCACGCCCGGGTTCACCAGCCAGCGGTACACCCGCGGCCGCATGCCCGGGGCGTCCTGCACGACGACCGCCGCCGACACGATGCGGTCGCTCTCGACGTTCACGCCCGTGGTCTCCGTGTCGAACGCGGCCAGGGGCCCCTCGAACCAGCTCGCCATACCACCACAACCCCTCGTTCACCCATGGCAGTTGGCGCGCGCCGTCCGCTTCGCCCGCTGCCCGTTTCGGTGATACCCGGGCTGTTTGCGCCGTACGCCGGAAGGAGACAACAGGAGTACGGGTTGCGGCAGTTCGGCGATCCGTCACGGGGAATCACCTGCTCCGGAAGGCTGTTGGTCATGGCCGTAGCGCAGCCCGAACGGGGCGGGCTGCTGCCCGAGCGCACGTCACCCACGCGGGGCTCCCTCGCCACCACCGCCTGCATGGAGACCCTGCAGGTCGGCTATCTGCACGCCGTCGCGGCAGCCGCCGGGTGCTCGCTGTCCCAGCCCTTCCCGGACAACGGCATCGACTGGCACGTCAGCCACAGCGCGCCCGGACACACCGTCGACGACGAGGTCACCATCAAGGTGCAGCTCAAGGCGACGTACCAGATCCCGCCCGACCCGCCGGGGCGGTCCTTCTCCTTCACGCTCGACAACGAACACCTGGCGAAGCTCGCCCGCACCCCGGTCTCCGTGCACAAGATCCTCGTCGTGATGATCGTGCCGCGCTCCCGCGACCAGTGGCTGCGCGCCGGGCACGAACGTCTCGATCTCAGGCACTGCTGCTACTGGATCAACCTGGCCGGGCACCCCGTCACCGGCCGCCGCCGCACGACGGTGCGCATACCGACCTCGCGCATCTTCGACGACCGGGCCCTGTGCGAGATCATGACGCGGGTCGGGACGGGAGGGACACCATGAAGCGCCGTCCGACCGAGGAGCCCACCCGGCCGCACCCGGCCGACCCCACCTGGAACGGCCGCACGCCCGAGCCCGGCGACGTCGACCCGGCCGTGCTCGCCACGCTGCTCGAACGGCACGGCTGGCAGCGCCGGGGCGGCGCCACCGGACGCTACGGCCGCTGGACCCCGCCCGGGCCCGGAGGCGGCAGCACCAGCCTCCTCGTGCCCGAGAGCCGCGCCTTCCCCGACAGCGACGACCTGCTCGGCGAGGCCCTGCTCGCCCTCTCCCGCAGCGAGACGCCCCGCGCCCGCGCGGTGCTGCTCGCGCTCGCCGTGCCCAGCGACGAGGTCCACTGGTCGCGCGACGTCCCGGACGGACCCGCGGGCGCCACCCCGTGGGCCGTCGAGGAGCGCCTGCGCGCCGCCGCCCGCCGGATGCTCCTCGCCGCCGCCCTCGCCACGCGCGCGCGTGCCGGCTATTACGGCGCCCGCCACCGCAGGCCCGCCGTCGCGTCCCTCGGCGAGATCCTCTTGGGCCCCGCGACCGGCGGCCGGCGCCTCACCGCGCTGGTGCCCGTCGCCCCCGGCCGCCCTCTCGCCGTACGTCTCCACCGGGCGCTGCACGCCGCCCGCGAGGCCGTCGACCACCGGCGCGCCACCGGCGGCATGGACGCCTTCGACGCGGCCGTCGCCACCGGCGTCAGCCACGAGTTCACCGAGGCGCTCGTCGCCCTCGTCAAAGGCAGCGAGGGCGCCCGCGTCGCCGTCGCCTGGTCACCGGCCGCCGGCGTCCCCGACGGCTGCGCCCCCTGCGCCGAGCCCGTCGAGTTCACGCCCGGCGACCTGCCCGTGCTGCGCGAGGCCGGCGCCCGCTACCTGAGCGCCGAGCCGTCGCAGCCCGTGCGGATCACCGGCGCCGTCGTCCGCATGCGCAGGCCGGGCCCGCGAGGACCGGGCACCGTACGGCTGCGGGTGCTCGCCGGGGCGGACGTCGCGCACGTCCGGACGACGCTGGACGAGGAGGCGTACCGCATCGCCGGGCACGCCCACCTCGTCGGAATGCCGGTACGGGTGCACGGGCGGCTGGAGAGCCGGGGCGGCTTCCGGCGGCTCACCGGGGCCGGCGCGGTGACACCGGTCCGGGTCGCCGACGCGGAACGGGACCGGCTGATGAAGGCCCTCCAGGAGAACTCCGAAGTGGCGGCCTTCTTCGAGGAGGCCTGCGCAGGGGACGGCGGCGACTGACCCGGCCGCCGGCGTCGGGGGGCGGGGTAACCGCTTCGCGTCGGGCTGCCCCGGGTCGGTACGATCCCAAGATGCGCGCGCTCCCGGTATGGCGCCCGCATTCCCCTTCAGTCAGGAGAGACCGGTGTCAGACGTCCGTGTGATCATCCAACGCGATTCCGAGCGGGAAGAGCGCGTGGTGACGACGGGCACTACGGCCGCCGACCTCTTCGCCGGCGAGCGCTCCGTCGTCGCCGCGCGCGTGACCGGCGAGCTCAGGGACCTCACCTACGAGGTGCGGGACGGCGAGACCGTCGAGGGTGTCGAGATCTCCTCCGAGGACGGTCTGAACATCCTGCGCCACTCCACCGCGCACGTCATGGCGCAGGCCGTGCAGGAGCTCTTCCCCGAGGCCAAGCTGGGCATCGGCCCGCCCATCCGGGACGGCTTCTACTACGACTTCGACGTCAAGGAGCCGTTCACCCCCGAGGACCTCAAGCGCATCGAGAAGAAGATGCAGGAGATCCAGAAGCGGGGCCAGCGCTTCTCCCGCCGCGTCACCACCGACGAGGCCGCCCGCGAGGAGCTCGCCGACGAGCCGTACAAGCTGGAGCTGATCGGCCTCAAGGGCAACGCCGCGCAGGCCGCCGACGGAGCCGAGGCCGAGGTGGGCGGCGGTGAGCTGACCATCTACGACAACGTCGACGCCAAGACCGGCGACCTGTGCTGGAAGGACCTGTGCCGCGGCCCGCACCTGCCGACCACGCGGAACATCCCCGCCTTCAAGCTGATGCGCTCCGCCGCCGCCTACTGGCGCGGCAGTGAGAAGAACCCGCAGCTCCAGCGCATCTACGGCACCGCCTGGCCGTCCAAGGACGAGCTGAAGGCCCACCTGGACTTCCTCATCGAGGCCGAGAAGCGCGACCACCGCAAGCTCGGCAGCGAACTGGACCTGTTCTCCTTCCCCGACGAGCTGGGCCCCGGCCTCGCGGTCTTCCACCCCAAGGGCGGCGTGATCCGCAAGGTCATGGAGGACTACTCGCGCCGCCGCCACGAGTCGTCCGGCTACGAGTTCGTGAACACCCCGCACATCTCGAAGGAGACCCTCTTCGAGACCTCCGGGCACCTGCCGCACTACGGCGACGGCATGTTCCCGCCCATCCAGTTCGACGAGCAGAACTACCGCCTCAAGGCGATGAACTGCCCGATGCACAACCTGATCTTCAAGTCCCGGGGCCGCTCCTACCGCGAGCTGCCGCTGCGCCTGTTCGAGTTCGGCACGGTGTACCGGTACGAGAAGTCGGGCGTCGTGCACGGCCTGACCCGCTCCCGCGGCTTCACCCAGGACGACTCCCACATCTACTGCACCAAGGAGCAGATGCCCGAGGAGCTCGACACACTCCTCACCTTCGTCCTCGACCTGCTGCGCGACTACGGCCTGACCGAGTTCGAGCTGGAGCTGTCCACCCGGGACGACTCCGACAAGTTCATCGGCTCGGACGAGGACTGGGAGGAGGCCACCGAGGCCCTGCGCCAGGCCGCCGAGAAGCAGAACCTGCCGCTGGTCCCGGACCCGGGCGGCGCCGCCTACTACGGCCCGAAGATCTCCGTGCAGGCCAGGGACGCGATCGGACGGTCCTGGCAGATGTCGACCGTCCAGGTCGACTTCAACCAGCCCAAGCGGTTCCACCTGGAGTACACGTCCGCCGACGGCACCCGCCAGCAGCCCGTCATGATCCACCGGGCGCTGTTCGGCTCCATCGAGAGGTTCTTCGGCGTGCTCCTGGAGCACTACGCCGGTGCCTTCCCGGCGTGGCTCGCGCCCGTCCAGGCGCTCGGCATCCCGATCGGCGACGCGCACGTGCCGTACCTGCGGGACTTCGCCGAGAAGGCGCGTGCGGCGGGGCTCCGGGTGGAGGTGGACGCCTCCTCGGACCGGATGCAGAAGAAGATCAGGAACGCGCAGAAGCAGAAGGTGCCCTTCATGGTCATCGCGGGCGACGAGGACATGGAGAACGGCGCCGTCTCCTTCCGCTACCGCGACGGCTCCCAGGAGAACGGCATCCCGCTCGCCGAGGCGATCGCCAAGATCACCAAGGTGGTCGAGGAGCGCGTCCAGAACTGAGCGGCCCGCCGTGTGGTGCCGGGCGTCCTGACGACACCCTCGGCGAATCCGGCGCCCGAACCCGACGTCGGCCTTCACGACCCGCTGTGGTCGTGAAGGCCGACGTCATGGTCGAGGAGGTGCGCCGGTGCCGTTGCCCGCCAGGAAGGGCGGAAACAGATCCTGCCGGCCGCGAGGTGGGTGCCCGGTCCCGCGCTTCTTCCGCTGCGAACGCCGCGTCCCGATCCGGGCTCCGTACACCTGCCACCGCTGCCCGGCGGCGACCGTCACCACCCGAGCGGGCCCGGTCGTACGTGTGCGCCGACGGGGCCGTCCCCACCGCCGGGGGCCTTTCCCTTCACCCTGGCGGCACGCCATATGCTGCACGCATGACGAGTGAGCCGGAGCAGCAGTTGGGCGTGGGAACGCAGGACGCGTTCCAGCGTCTGTGGACGCCCCACCGGATGGCCTACATACAGGGCGAGAACAAGCCGACCGGCCCCGGGTCCGGCGACGGCTGTCCCTTCTGCTCCATCCCGGCCAAGTCCGACGAGGACGGGCTGATCGTCAAGCGGGGCGAGCGTGTCTACGCGGTCCTCAACCTGTACCCGTACAACGGCGGGCACCTCATGACCGTGCCGTACCGGCACGTCGCGGACTACACGGAGCTCACGGCGGAGGAGACCGCCGAGCTGGCCGGGCTGACCAAGCAGGCCATGACGGCGCTGCGCACCGCGTCCGGCGCCCACGGCTTCAACATCGGCATGAACCAGGGTGCGGTGGCCGGCGCGGGCATCGCGGCCCACCTGCACCAGCACGTCGTCCCGCGCTGGGGCGGCGACACGAACTTCATGCCGGTGGTCGGCCACACGAAGGTGCTGCCGCAGCTGCTGGCCGACACCAGGAAGATGCTGGCGGAGGCCTGGCCCACACCGTGACGTGACGAGAGGCGCGGGCACGGGTGAGAACACGCGTCCGGCGTTTGACGAACGAGGCCGTTCAGGCCGACGGGCCCCGAGGGAAACACCCCTCGGGGCCCGTCCACCGTCAGACCGCCGCGGGCCTACGCGTCGTAGAGATCGACCTTCTTCGGCGACGCGTCCTGGACCGCCCCGCTCAGGGACGACGACCGGGCACCGAACTTCGTCGTGTCCACGCCGTTCTCCTTCAGCACCTTGATCGCCGCCGCGTGCACGACCCGCAGCACGGGCGTGGCAGCGCGCAGCGCGTCGTCCGCCATGAAGCGGTGCCGCCAGGGCTTGTCCGCCCAGGCGTGCCGCAGGCCGAACGGCTCGGGAAGGCTCAGCGTGCCGCCGAGCCAGTTCAACAGCGGCGGGTACCAGTTCAGCGGTGCCCGCACCGCGAGCCGCACCACCTCGTCGGTGTCGACCAGCGGCAGCTTGATCGTCCGGGTCTCCCAGAACTTGACCGACTTCTGGACCTTCTTCGACTTGTCCGACGGCCCCGTTGTGAACAGTGAGTGCACCGGACCGAGCGCGTGCCCGGTCACCTCGATGCGCAGCGTCTCGTGCAGCACGGTCACGGTGATCAGCATCGTGAGGACCAGCTGGCCGTCCCACAGGACCCACTGCACGCCCAGGTAGTGCCGGTCGCCCGCGCCGAACTGCTGCTTGTTGCAAATTTCCTGCACCGCGTGCGGCTTGACCTGGTACGCCTCGACGTCCGTGCCGCCCGGCCGGGACACCGCGCCCGCGTTCTCCCCGACGGGCGTGACGATCCAGTGCCGTACCGACGGCTTCGGGAACCCGCCCGTGTTGAGCGGACCGCGCTCCAGCATGCGCAGCTGGTCGTGGATGGACCGGATGACGTCCCAGGCGCGGAACGGGTGGATCTCGCGGTCGGGGTCGGCGGGCACCAGGTCCTCGGCGAGCTGCCAGCTGCCCCAGCGGGTGCCCATGCCGAGGATGCCCTTGGGCCCGGCGTAGAACACGGAGTTGGACTGCTGCTCGGCGGCGAGCTGGGCCAGGGACTGGCGCAGCGCCTCGGCCGCCGTCTCGTTGGGGCTGCTGGGCACCGCCTCGGGCACCTTGGCGCCCACGCTGCTGCCGGACAGCAGGCCGGACCAGCACGCCCTGAGGTCCTGCGCCGTCCGCTCGCAGACCCGCTTGGCCAGGAACCAGCCGATGACCGGCAGGGCCACCGCCGCGCGTGCGTACCAGCCCCAGAAGCCCGCGAACGGCATGAGGACGAGGAACAGCAGCGCGAGGGCGCCTATGGCGAGCAGCAGGGTGGTGGCGAGCGCGCCGGCCCGCTTGTCCTCGCGCTTGGCGACGGTGGCGCGGAGCTGGAAGACCAGCAGCCAGACCAGCAGGCCCGGCAGGACCAGCAGGCCGCACAGCACCATGATCGTGCTGAGCTGGTTGTCGCGCTGCCTGCGGATGTTGTTCGCCGCGAGGCAGTGCTCCACGACCACCTGCGGCTCCGCGCCGAAGGACTGGATGAGCGGCTTGCGGCCCGCCCCCAGCATGCGGTTCACCACGGCCTGGGAGAACGCCTCGCCGAGGTTCGGCTTGAACAGGGCGACCTTGCCGTCGCCGACCTTGGACTGGTGCCAGTCGCTGTTGGCCTTGAGTATGTCCTCGACGTTGTTGTCCCGATAGGCCATCGAGGCGAGTGCGAAGGTCGGCGTCTGCGCCTCGTCGCCCGTACGCGGCACCTGTGGACCGAAGGTGCTGTCAACGGTCATTTCCGCCCCCAGATCGATGCCGTTCCTGCTTCTGCGGCCTTCCCGACTTCCGTGCCGCGCACACCTGTTGATCAGGTCATCAGCGTATCGGGAGTCACGGACATACGTCCGACGGACGGCCGAAGCCGCCCGCCGGGGCAGGAGGAGGAACGCGCGGGGCGCGCCGCTCGCGGGACGCCGCGGCCGACTACGCCGCGTCGTCGGACTGTTGGCGCAGCCGTGCGGCGACCTGTGGCGGCATCGGTTCGTGGCGTGCGTACGCGCGGCTGAAGCGTGCGGTGCCGTGGGACAGCGAGCGCACGTCGACGGCGTAGCGGCTGATCTCGATCTCGGGCACCTCGGCGCGGATCAGGGTGCGTCCGCCGGGGGTCTGTTCGGTGCCGAGGACCCTGCCGCGGCGCCCGGACAGGTCGCTCATGACGGTGCCCACGTAGTCGTCGCCGACCAGCACCGACACCTCGGCCACCGGCTCCAGCAGATGGATCCTCGCGTCGGCGGCCGCCTCCCGCAGCGCGAGCGCGCCCGCCGTCTGGAACGCGGCGTCGGAGGAGTCCACCGAGTGCGCCTTGCCGTCCAGCAGCGTGACCCGCACGTCGACCAGTTGGTAGCCGGAGGCGAGCCCTTTGAGTGCCTGGGTCCTGACCCCCTTCTCGACGGACGGGACGAACTGCCGGGGCACGGCGCCGCCGACGACCTTGTCCACGAACTCGATGCCCGAGCCGACCGGCAGGGGCTCCACCTCGATCTCGCAGATCGCGAACTGCCCGTGCCCGCCGGACTGCTTGACGTGCCGCCCGCGCCCGGCCGCCTTCGCCGCGAACGTCTCCCGCAGCGACACCTTGTGCGGCACGACGTCGACCTGGACGCCGTACCGGCTGCGCAGGCGCTCCAGGGCGACGTCCGCGTGCGCCTCGCCCAGGCACCACAGGACCACCTGATGGGTGTCCGGGTTCTGTTCGAGGCGCATCGTCGGGTCCTCGGCGACGAGCCGGGACAGGCCGTGGGAGAGCCTGTCCTCGTCGGGTTTGCTGTGGGCCCGGATGGCGAGCGGCAGCAGCGGGTCGGGCATCTCCCAGGGCGCCATGAGCAGGGGGTCGTCCTTCGCGGAGAGCGTGTCCCCGGTCTCCGCGCGGCTCAGTTTCGCCACGCACGCGAGGTCGCCCGCGACGACGTGCGACACGGGCTGCTGCTGTTTGCCGAACGGCGTGGACAGCGCGCCGATCCTCTCGTCGACGTCGTGGTCCTCGTGGCCCCGGTCGGCGAGGCCGTGCCCGGAGACGTGGACGGTCTGGTCGGCGCGCAGGGTGCCGGAGAAGACGCGGATCAGCGACAGCCGGCCGACGTACGGGTCGGAGGACGTCTTGACGACCTCGGCGACCAGCGGCGCGCCGGGATCGCAGGGCCCCAGCTCGCGCGGTGCGCCCTCGGGTGTCGTCACGCGGGGTGCCTCGGCCTCCTGCGGCGTCGGGAAGCCGCGGGTGACGAGCTCCAGCAACTCGACCGTGCCGAGGCCCTGCCGGGCGCCGCCGGCGGCGGGGGCGGCGGCCAGCACGGGGAAGAACACGCCGCGCGCGACGGCCCGCTCCAGGTCCTGGATCAGCGTGGCGACCTCGACGGGCTCACCGCCGAGGTAGCGGTCCATGAGGGTCTCGTCCTCGCTCTCCGCGATGATGCCCTCGATCAGCCGGTTGCGGGCCTCCTCGATGCGTGGCAGCTGGTCCTCGCCCGGTTCGGACTCCTCGCGCCCGCCGGTCGAATAGTCGTACAGCTTCTGTGACAGCAGTCCCGTCAGGCCGGTCACGGGCGCGTGCCCGTCCGGGGCCTTCGGGCCGCGCAGCGGCAGGTAGAGCGGCAGTACGGCGTCGGGGTCGTCCGCGCCGAACGCCTCGGCGCACAGCCGGGTCATCTCCTCGAAGTCGGCGCGCGCCGACTCCAGGTGGGTGATCACGATGGCCCGCGGCATGCCGACGGCCGCGCACTCCTCCCACACCACGCGTGTGGAGCCGTCCACGCCGTCCGAGGCGGAGACGACGAAAAGGGCCGCGTCCGCGGCTCGCAGACCGGCCCTGAGGTCCCCGACGAAGTCGGCGTATCCGGGGGTGTCGAGGAGATTGATCTTGATGCCGTCCCAGGTGACGGGCACCAGGGAGAGCTGCACCGAACGCTGTTGCCGGTGCTCGATGTCGTCGTAGTCGGAGACGGTGCCGCCGTCCTCCACGCGGCCCGCCCGGTTCACCGCCCCCGCGGTGCGTGCGAGGGCTTCCACCAAGGTGGTCTTGCCCGATCCGGAGTGGCCGACCAGCACCACATTCCGTACGGACGCGGGATGGTCGGCCGCCGATGCCCTGCCGGCGGCTCCGGGGTGTGTGTGCGCCTTGTCGCCCATGGCCTTGCCTCCCGTGCACGGTGAGGTCACTGGGGCGCGGACACGCGGTTACCGCGTGCTGGGCGGCTCCGGCGACGCCCGCGGTCCTTCGAGCTTTCCACTCCGGTCGTGGTGCGTCCATACGGGCGGCGTGATCCGGGTGCCGGACGAGCGGCGCGCGACCCCTGGCGGCGCGATCCGGGCCCGGCCGGTGCGCCGTCCGCGGGGGCACGCGCTCCGCACGCGCTCGCATGCGTTCCGGGCGCGTCCCGGGCGAGCCGATGCGGTCGCCCGGGACGCGCCGTTCGGGCCGCGCGCCCCGAGGGACGCGTCCCGGGCGGGAAGCGAGCGACGTGATCCGGCCGCGGCCGGAGTGACGCGAGCCGCGCGTGGGCCGAGCGGTGCGACCCCGGGCCCTCCGGCGTGACACGGGCTCCGGGTGCCCGGCCGTCGCCGTCACGCGGGCGTGACTACGATGGGCCAGCCGGTGGCCAGCAGGGGCCGTCCGGCGACACCGACCGTCGGGAAGGCCATGCTGAACAAGTACGCGCGTGCATTCTTCACGCGTGTCCTCACACCGTTCGCCGCGTTTCTCATCCGCCGGGGCGTCAGCCCGGACACGGTCACGCTCCTCGGCACCACCGGAGTGGTCGCGGGTGCGCTGGTCTTCTACCCCCAGGGGGAGCTCTTCTGGGGCACGGTCGTGATCACGCTGTTCGTGTTCTCCGACCTGGTCGACGGCAACATGGCCCGCCAGCTCGGCCGCAGCAGCCGCTGGGGCGCCTTCCTGGACTCCACCCTCGACCGGGTCGCCGACGGCGCGATCTTCGGCGGCTTCGCGCTGTGGTACGCGGGCGGCGGCGACGACAACGTCCTGTGCGCGGTCTCGATCTTCTGCCTGACCAGCGGCCAGGTGGTGTCGTACACCAAGGCACGCGGCGAGTCGATCGGGCTGCCGGTGGCCGTCAACGGGCTCGTGGAGCGCGCCGAGCGGCTGGTGGTGTCGCTGGTCGCGGCCGGTCTCGCGGGCTTCGACACCTTCGGCGTGCCCGGTATCCACGTGCTGCTGCCCATCGCGCTGTGGCTCGTCGCCGTCGGCAGCCTGGTCACGCTCATCCAGCGCGTCGTGACCGTTCGCCGGGAGTCCGCCGAGGCCGAGGCCGCGGAGGCCGCCGCGCAGGACAATGAGGGCGGGCAGCACAACGCCTCCCACGGCAGCGGGGCCGCGACATGACCACCCGGGACCGGGTCACGGACACGTTGTACGGACTCGGCTGGAGCACCGTCAAGAAACTCCCCGAGCCCGTCGCCGTACGGCTCGGCCGCACCATCGCCGACGCCGCCTGGAAGCGGCGCGGCAAGGGCGTCCTGCGGCTGGAGCGCAACCTCGCGCGCGTGGTGCCGGACGCGGGCCCCGAGCGGCTCGCCCAGCTGTCCCGCGCGGGAATGCGCTCCTACCTGCGCTACTGGATGGAGTCCTTCCGGCTGCCGGCCTGGAGCGCCGAGCGGATCAGCACCGGCTTCGAGGCCAAGGACCTGCACCACCTGACCGACGGTCTGGCCGGCGACCGGGGCGTGATCATCGCCCTGCCGCACCTCGCCAACTGGGACCTCGCCGGCGCCTGGGTCACCACGCATCTGAAGACCCCGTTCACGACCGTCGCCGAACGCCTCGAGCCCGAGACGCTCTACGACCGGTTCGTCGCCTACCGCGAGGGCCTCGGCATGGAGGTCCTGCCGCACAGCGGCGGCGCCGCCTTCGCCACCCTCGCCCGGCGGCTGCGCGACGGCGGCCTGGTCTGCCTGGTCGCCGACCGCGACCTGTCCGCCTCGGGCGTGCCCGTCGAGTTCTTCGGCGACACCGCCCGCATGCCCGCGGGTCCCGCCCTGCTCGCCCAGCAGACCGGCGCCCTGCTGCTGCCGGTGACGCTCTGGTACGACGAGTCGCCGGTGATGAAGGGCCGGATCCACGCCCCGGTCGCCGTGCCCGAGGCGGGCACCCGCGCCGAGAAGACGTCCGTCATGACGCAGTCGCTGGCCGACGCCTTCGCCACCGGCATCGCCGACCACCCGGAGGACTGGCACATGCTGCAGCGCCTGTGGCTCGCCGATCTCGACGCCCGCCCGACGGACGGGGACGCCGCGTGAGGATCGGCATCGTCTGCCCGTACTCCTGGGACGTACCGGGCGGCGTCCAGTTCCACATCCGCGACCTGGCCGAGTACTTCATCCGGCTCGGGCACGAGGTGTCCGTCCTGGCGCCCGCCGACGACGACACGCCGCTGCCGCCGTACGTCGTCTCCGCCGGGCGCGCGGTGCCGGTGCCGTACAACGGCTCGGTGGCACGCCTGAACTTCGGTTTCCTCTCGGCGGCCCGGGTGCGGCGCTGGCTGCACGACGGACGGTTCGACGTCATCCACATCCACGAGCCGACCTCGCCGTCCCTCGGCCTGCTGGCCTGCTGGGCCGCGCAGGGCCCCATCGTCGCGACGTTCCACACGTCGAACCCGCGCTCGCGCGCCATGATCGCCGCGTACTCGATCCTGCAGGCGGCCCTGGAGAAGATCAGCGCGCGGGTCGCCGTGAGCGAGTACGCGCGCCGCACGCTCGTGGAGCACCTCGGCGGGGACGCGGTGGTCATCCCCAACGGCGTCGACGTCGACTTCTTCGCCAAGGCCAAGCCCAAGTCCGAGTGGCAGGGCGACACCATGGGCTTCATCGGCCGCATCGACGAGCCCCGCAAGGGCCTGCCCGTCCTGATGAGGGCCCTGCCGAAGATCCTCGCCGCCCGCCCGCAGACGCGGCTGCTGGTCGCCGGGCGCGGCGACGAGGAGGAGGCGGTGGAGACCCTGCCCGCCGAGCTGCGCCCCCGCGTGGAGTTCCTCGGCATGGTCAGCGACGAGGACAAGGCCCGGCTGCTGCGCAGCGTCGACCTGTACGTGGCGCCCAACACCGGCGGCGAGAGCTTCGGCATCATCCTCGTCGAGGCGATGTCCGCCGGGGCTCCCGTCCTCGCCTCCGACCTGGACGCCTTCGCGCAGGTCCTGGACCGGGGCGCGGCGGGCGAGCTGTTCCCCAACGAGGACGCGGACGCGCTGGCCGAGACGGCCGTCCGCCTCCTGGGCGACCCGGCCCGCCGCGCCGAACTGCGCGAGCGCGGCAGCAGCCACGTACGCCGCTTCGACTGGTCGACGGTCGGCGCGGACATCCTGTCGGTCTACGAGACGGTGACGGCGGGCGCGGCGGCGGTGGCGGCGGACGACAGGACGACGGGGCTCAGGGCCCGGCTGGGGCTGGCGCGGGACTGACGGGCGGCGCGGCGCTTGCCGGGCCGCAGGTCCGGGGCGCCGTCCGGCGGTGGAGCGGGCCGTCCGGCCAGGCACCCGCCGGTGCGCACTGCCGGACGCCCGGCCGCCTCCGCGGGGCGCCCCGGTAACGTTGCGGCACGTGACCGCAACCCTCATCTGGATCCTCGTCGCGCTCGTCGCGACCGGCCTGTACCTCAGCTGGACCGCCGGGCGGCTGGACCGGCTGCACGCCCGGATCGACGCCGCCCGCGCCGCGCTCGACGCGCAACTGCTGCGCCGCGCCTCCGTCGCCCAGGAACTGGCCACCTCGGGAGTCCTCGACCCGGCCGCGTCGATCGTGCTGTACGAGGCTGCGCACGCCGCGCGCCAGGCCGAGGAGGAGCATCGGGAGGTCGCCGAGAGCGAGCTGAGCCAGGCGCTGCGCGCCGTGTTCGGCGAGGCGCCGCAGGTGGAGGCGGTGCGCGAGGCGCCCGGCGGCGAGGAGGCCGCCCGCGAACTGACCGAGGCGGTGCGCAAGGTGCCGATGGCCCGGCGCTTCCACAACGACGCCGTACGGGCGGCACGCGCGCTGCGCCGGCACCGCAAGGTGCGCTGGTTCCGGCTGGCGGGCCACGCGCCGTTCCCGCTGGCCTTCGAGATGGACGACGAACCCCCGACGGCCCTGGTGGACCGGTCCGCCGCCTAGCCTCCGGTGCCTCCGGCGGGGTTCTGGCGCTGGTGCCGCCGCCGGCGTACGGGATGGCGGACAGGACGACGAAGAGCAGGTGGACGGGTGCCCGACTGCCCGCGCCGGACCTGCGTGTGCGGGAAGTGACCGGCCGAACGGCAGGGACACCGCGGCCGCCCGTCCCCCTTCGGGGCGGGAAAACGATCCACCGCCTTCCCATTGGCCCTTGCTGTGGCCTGGTCCCCTCACGTTTCCTCAGTGCTGCAGCATCCCTCTTTCCCGTCAGTGAGGTCACCCGTGTCCAGCACCCAGAACCAGGCTCCCGAGACCGGCACCGCACGCGTGAAGCGCGGCATGGCCGAGCAGCTCAAGGGCGGCGTGATCATGGACGTCGTCACGCCGGAGCAGGCGAAGATCGCCGAGGACGCGGGCGCCGTCGCCGTCATGGCCCTGGAGCGGGTCCCGGCCGACATCCGCAAGGACGGCGGCGTGGCCCGGATGTCCGACCCGGACATGATCGAGGGCATCATCAACGCGGTGTCCATCCCCGTGATGGCCAAGTCCCGCATCGGCCACTTCGTCGAGGCGCAGGTCCTGCAGTCCCTCGGCGTGGACTACATCGACGAGTCCGAGGTCCTCACCCCGGCCGACGAGGTCAACCACAGCGACAAGTTCGCCTTCACGACCCCCTTCGTGTGCGGCGCCACCAACCTCGGTGAGGCCCTGCGCCGCATCGCCGAGGGCGCGGCCATGATCCGCTCCAAGGGCGAGGCCGGCACCGGCAACGTGGTCGAGGCCGTCCGCCACCTGCGCCAGATCAAGAACGAGATCGCCCGCCTGCGCGGCTACGACAACAACGAGCTGTACGCCGCCGCCAAGGAACTGCGCGCCCCGTACGAGCTGGTCAAGGAGACCGCCGGGCTGGGCAAGCTGCCGGTCGTGCTGTTCTCCGCCGGCGGCGTGGCCACCCCGGCCGACGCGGCCCTGATGCGCCAGCTCGGCGCCGAGGGCGTCTTCGTCGGATCCGGCATCTTCAAGTCCGGCGACCCGGCCAAGCGCGCCGCCGCCATCGTGAAGGCCACCACGTTCTACGACGACCCCAAGATCATCGCGGACGCGTCCCGCAACCTCGGCGAGGCCATGGTCGGCATCAACTGCGACACCCTCCCCGAGTCCGAGCGCTACGCCAACCGCGGCTGGTAAGCACCCTATGTCCGGAGGAACCCCTGTCATCGGCGTCCTGGCCCTCCAGGGCGACGTACGGGAGCACCTCGTCGCCCTGGCCGCGGCCGACGCCGTGGCCAGGCCGGTCAGGCGCCCCGCGGAACTCGCCGAGGTCGACGGCCTCGTCCTCCCCGGCGGCGAGTCGACCACCATCTCCAAGCTGGCCGTCCTCTTCGGCCTGATGGAGCCCCTGCGCACCCGCGTGCGGGCCGGGATGCCCGTGTACGGCACCTGCGCGGGCATGATCATGCTCGCCGACAAGATCCTCGACCCGCGCTCGGGCCAGGAGACCGTCGGCGGCATCGACATGATCGTGCGCCGCAACGCCTTCGGACGCCAGAACGAGTCCTTCGAGGCGGCGGTCGGCGTCAAGGGCGTCGCGGGCGACCCCGTGGAGGGCGTCTTCATCCGCGCCCCCTGGGTGGAGTCCACCGGGGCGGCGGCCGAGGTGCTCGCCGAGCACGAGGGGCACATCGTCGCGGTCCGCCAGGGCAACGCGCTCGCCACGTCGTTCCACCCGGAACTGACCGGCGACCACCGCGTGCACGCCCTGTTCGTCGACATGGTGCGCGCGAACGCGGGAGCCGAGTCCTTGTAGGATTCCTGCGTTCGTTGCCGAGATGGGTTACGCGAAGGAGACAGGCAGATGTCCGGCCACTCTAAATGGGCCACGACGAAGCACAAGAAGGCCGTCATCGATGCCAAGCGCGGCAAGCTCTTCGCGAAGCTGATCAAGAACATCGAGGTCGCGGCGCGGATGGGCGGCGCCGACATCGAGGGCAACCCGACGCTGTACGACGCCATCCAGAAGGCCAAGAAGTCGTCGGTCCCCAACAAGAACATCGACTCCGCGGTCAAGCGCGGCGCCGGCCTCGAGGCCGGCGGCGCCGACTACGAGACGATCATGTACGAGGGCTACGGCCCCAACGGTGTCGCGGTGCTCATCGAGTGCCTCACCGACAACCGCAACCGTGCCGCCTCCGAGGTGCGTGTCGCCATGACCCGCAACGGCGGCTCCATGGCCGACCCGGGCTCGGTGTCGTACCTGTTCAACCGCAAGGGCGTCGTGATCGTCCCCAAGGGCGAACTGTCCGAGGACGACGTCCTCGGCGCGGTCCTGGACGCGGGCGCCGAGGAGGTCAACGACCTCGGCGAGACCTTCGAGGTCCTCAGCGAGGCCACCGACCTGGTCGCGGTCCGCACCGCCCTCCAGGACGCGGGCATCGACTACGACTCCGCCGACGCCAACTTCGTCCCGACCATGCAGATCGAACTGGACGAGGAGGGCGCCAAGAAGATCTTCAAGCTGATCGACGCCCTCGAGGACAGCGACGACGTGCAGAACGTCTTCGCCAACTTCGACGTCAGTGACGAGATCATGGAGAAGGTCGACGCGTAACGCCGCCGCGGGCACCGTGTTTCTCGGAGCACCGCAGCCATGCGTCGCACCGCAGCTTCCGGCGGGCCGAGGGGACACGTTCCCCTCGGCCCGCCGTCGCTGTCAGTGGCAGCGGCTAGCCTGGCGATGGCGTCATTGCACAGATCACCGTCCACAGCCCGTCACCGTCACGGGGTGGCCACGACGGTGCCCGGCCGGTTCCGCGACAGCGGCGGCGGCTCAGCCGCGGAAAGGGGAGAGGCGCGTGCGCGTACTGGGGGTGGACCCGGGCCTGACCCGGTGCGGCGTCGGCGTGGTCGAGGGGGTCGCCGGACGGCCGCTCACCATGCTGGGCGTCGGTGTCGTGCGCACACCCGCCGACGCGGACCTCGGCCACCGCCTCGTCGCCGTCGAGCAGGGGCTGGAGCGGTGGCTGGACGAACACCGCCCGGAGTTCGTCGCGGTGGAGCGCGTCTTCAGCCAGCACAACGTCCGTACGGTGATGGGCACCGCGCAGGCCAGCGCCGTCGCCATGCTCTGCGCCGCCCGTCGCGGCATACCCGTCGCCCTGCACACCCCCAGCGAGGTCAAGGCCGCCGTCACCGGCTCGGGACGCGCCGACAAGGCGCAGGTCGGAGCCATGGTCACCCGGCTGCTGCGGCTCGCCGCGCCCCCCAGACCGGCCGACGCGGCCGACGCCCTCGCGCTCGCCATCTGCCACATCTGGCGCTCCCCGGCGCAGAGCCGCCTCCAGCAGGCGGTCGCCCGGCACGCCCCCCACGCAACGAAAGGCCGTACGGCATGATCGCCTTCGTCAGCGGCACCGTCGCCGCGCTCGCCCCCGACGCCGCGGTCGTCGAGGTCGGCGGCGTCGGCATGGCCGTCCAGTGCACGCCGAACACACTGTCCACGCTCCGCGTCGGCCGGCCCGCCAGGCTCGCCACGTCCCTGGTCGTGCGGGAGGACTCCCTCACGCTGTACGGCTTCGCGGACGACGACGAGCGGCAGACGTTCGAGCTGCTCCAGACCGCCAGTGGCGTCGGCCCCCGCCTCGCCCAGGCGATGCTCGCCGTGCACACCCCCGACGCCCTGCGGCGCGCGGTGTCCACAGGGGACGAGAAGGCCCTCACCGCCGTCCCCGGCATCGGCAAGAAGGGCGCGCAGAAACTGCTGCTGGAACTGAAGGACCGCCTCGGCGCCCCCACCGGCGCCCCCGTCGTCGGAGCGCCGGTGACCACCGGATGGCGCGACCAGCTGCACGCCGCCCTGATCGGCCTCGGATACGCGACCCGCGAGGCCGACGAGGCGGTCGACGCGGTGGCCCCGCAGGCCGAGGCCGCCGAGGGCACGCCGCAGGTGGGCCGGCTGCTGAAGGCGGCTCTGCAGACCCTGAACAGAACACGCTGAGCGCCACGCAGGGCCCCCGGACCGCGCTGGCCTGACACCGCCCCGCGTCAATGGCCGAAAGTCGCCCTACGGGCCGTCTCGCGCCGCTCAGCCGCCGGCCTCACAGCCCCCGGAGCTCCCGCCCCGGCTCCACACCCCTGATCCCACCCACCGCGACCCGACCCGAGGCACTCCATGAACTGGGACGACACGACCGACACGACCGACGGCACCGCGGCCGAGCGGCTGGTCGGCTCCGTCGCCGACGGTGAGGACCAGGCCGTCGAGGCCGCGCTGCGCCCCAAGGACCTGGGCGAGTTCATCGGCCAGGAGAAGGTCCGCGAACAGCTCGACCTCGTGCTGCGCGCCGCCCGCGCGCGGGGTGCCACCGCCGACCACGTCCTGCTCTCCGGCGCCCCGGGCCTCGGCAAGACCACTCTCTCCATGATCATCGCGGCGGAGATGGGCGCCCCCATCCGGATCACCTCGGGACCCGCCATCCAGCACGCCGGCGACCTCGCCGCGATCCTGTCCTCCCTCCAGGAGGGCGAGGTCCTCTTCCTCGACGAGATCCACCGCATGTCCCGGCCCGCCGAGGAGATGCTCTACATGGCGATGGAGGACTTCCGCGTCGACGTCATCGTCGGCAAGGGTCCCGGCGCCACCGCCATCCCGCTCGAACTGCCCCCGTTCACCCTGGTGGGCGCCACCACCCGCGCGGGACTGCTGCCGCCCCCGCTGCGCGACCGCTTCGGCTTCACCGCGCACATGGAGTTCTACGAGCCCGCCGAACTGGAGCGGGTGGTGCACCGCTCGGCGAGCCTGCTCGACGTCGAGATCGACACGGCCGGCGCCGCGGAGATCGCCGGCCGCTCACGCGGCACGCCCCGCATCGCCAACCGTCTGCTGCGCCGGGTGCGCGACTACGCCCAGGTCAAGGCCGACGGCGTGATCACTCGGGACATCGCCGCCGCGGCCCTCGCGGTCTACGAAGTGGACGCCCGCGGCCTCGACCGCCTCGACCGGGCCGTGCTCCAGGCCCTGGTCAAGCTGTTCGGCGGCGGCCCCGTCGGACTGTCGACGCTGGCGGTCGCCGTGGGGGAGGAGCGCGAGACCGTCGAAGAGGTGGCCGAGCCCTTCCTCGTACGGGAGGGGCTGCTGGCCCGTACCCCGCGCGGCAGGGTCGCCACACCCGCCGCATGGGCGCATCTCGGCCTTGCCGCGCCCGGGTCGCAGGGCGGGGGAAACGGACAACAGGACTTGTTCGGGGCGTGACGGCGAGCGCATTCGCCCAGGCAGGAACCCCGGTGCGATGCTGAGCGTTGTTCCCTGCGCGGGGACTCGCTTAGACTCCGCCGATGCCGCCTTAGCCGACGGCATCACACACCCCCAACCAGCAGGCCGTTCACCACCGCGGTCGCGTGAAGGAAGTTCGACCCGTGAGTCTCCTGACCCTCGCCCCGTTCATCGTGCTCATCGGGGCCATGTTCCTGATGACCCGCTCGGCCAAGAAGAAGCAGCAGCAGGCCACCGACATGCGGAACCAGATGCAGCCCGGTTCCGGCGTCCGCACCATCGGGGGCATGTACGCCACGGTCAAGGAGGTCAGCGAGGACACGGTCCTCCTCGACGCCGGTCCCGGCGTCGACCTGCTCTTCGCGAAGAACTCGATCGGTGCGGTCCTGACCGACGACGAGTACAACCGCATCGTGCACGGCATCGAGCACGACCTGAAGTCCGACGCCGACATCGTCCCGGACGACGCCTCCTCCCTCACCGAGACCGACGAGCCCGCTGCCGCCGACTCCGACGACGAGTCCGTCGACCTCGGCAAGAAGGACGAGTCCGCCGACGAGCCGGCCCAGGTCGCGCCCGCCGAGGCGAAGACGGACAAGGGGACGAAGAAGACCGACGGCGAATCCGAGGCGAAGTAGTCGCGCCCGGGGTCGGTGCGGGCACGGGCCCGCACGCTCCTGGGCCTGCGCAGCTCGCACGGGGGATCCCGACACCATGTCATGGCCGCCCGCGCGCCCACCCGGCGTGAGAGCGGCCCGAGAGGGAGTACGAGAAGGTGGCAGCACCTAAAAAGGGCCGGAACGCGAGCGCCCAGAGCAAGCCGGGCCGCTCGCTGGCCCTCATTCTGATCGCCATCGTGGCGCTCACGGGCGGCATGTTCGCCTCCGGACACACCACTCCGCGTCTCGGCATCGACCTGGCCGGCGGTACGAGCATCACGCTCCGGGCTGTTCCCGAGGCCGGCCAGGAGAACGCGATCAACAAGACCAACATGGACACGGCGGTCTCCATCATGGAGCGTCGTGTCAATGGTCTGGGTGTCTCGGAGGCCGAGGTCCAGACGCAGGGCGATCGCAACATCATCGTCAACATCCCCAAGGGCACCAACTCCAAGCAGTCCCGGGACCAGGTGGGCACCACCGCCAAGCTCTACTTCCGCCCGGTCACCGCCACCGAGGTCGCGGGCGCCGCAGACCCCGCCGCCCCGTCGCCGAGCGCCTCCGGCAAGGACAAGGCGAAGGACAAGGACAAGGACGGCGAGAAGGCGACCTCCTCGCCCTCCGCCGGCAGCTCCACGGCCCCCTCCGCGAGCGCCACCACGCGGGGCCGCCCCGCGAGCGACGCCCTGAAGGCCAGCCCCACGCCCTCCGCGTCCGCGACCGGCAAGGCCTCCCCGAGCGCCACGCCGTCCGCCGAAGCCAGTGCCCCCGCCGGTGCCGGCAAGCTCCAGGAGCAGTACGCCGCGCTGGACTGCACCAAGCCCGCCGTGCGCGCCGCGGCCGGCGACGGTGCCAAGCCCGGGGAGCCCACGCTCGCCTGCGGTCAGAACGCGCAGGGCCAGTGGCAGAAGTACATCCTCGGCCCGGCCGAGGTCGACGGCACGGACGTCGACGACGCCAAGGCGGTCTTCAACACGCAGTCCGGCGCCGGCTGGACCGTCACGATGGACTTCACGGACAAGGGCTCCAAGAAGTTCGCGAGCATCACCGGCAAGCTGGCCAAGAACCAGTCCCCGCAGAACCAGTTCGCCATCGTCCTGGACGGCGAGGTCGTCTCCGACCCGTACGTCAGCCAGGCCCTCACCGGCGGCAACGCGGAAATCTCCGGCAACTTCGACCAGGAGTCCGCGCAGAACCTCGCCAACATGCTGTCCTACGGCGCCCTGCCGCTGACCTTCCACGAGGACAGCGTCACCACGGTGACCGCGGCGCTCGGCGGCGAGCAGCTGCACGCCGGCCTGATCGCCGGCGCGATCGGCCTGGCGCTGGTCGTCATCTACCTGCTGCTCTACTACCGCGGCCTGTCGTTCATCGCCGTCGCCTCGCTGCTGGTCTCGGCGGCCCTCACCTACGTGATCATGTCGCTGCTCGGCCCGGCGATCGGCTTCGCGCTGAACCTCCCCGCTGTCTGCGGTGCCATCGTTGCCATCGGCATCACGGCGGACTCGTTCATCGTCTACTTCGAACGTGTCCGCGACGAGATCCGCGAAGGCCGCACCCTGCGCCCCGCCGTCGAGCGGGCCTGGCCGCGCGCCCGGCGCACCATCCTGGTCTCCGACTTCGTGTCGTTCCTCGCCGCCGCGGTGCTGTTCGTCGTCACCGTCGGCAAGGTCCAGGGCTTCGCGTTCACGCTCGGCCTGACCACCGTGCTCGACGTGGTCGTGGTGTTCCTGTTCACCAAGCCGCTGCTCACGCTGATGGCCCGCCGCAACTTCTTCGCGAGCGGCCACAAGCTCTCCGGTCTCGATCCGAAGAGCCTGGGTGCCAAGCCCCCGCTGCGCCGCACCCGCCGTTCCGTCCCGGCCGCCGGCCCCGTCGACCCGAAGGAGGCGTGAGTCGATGTCGAAACTCGGCACTCTCGGCGCCCGACTGCACCGCGGCGAGGTCGGCTACGACTTCGTCAAGAACCGCAAGATCTGGTACGGCATCTCCATCCTGATCACCATCACGGCCATCGTCGGCCTGGCGGTGCGGGGCCTGAACATGGGCATCGAGTTCCAGGGCGGAGCGGTCTTCACCACCCCCAAGAACACGAGCGTCTCCGTGGCCAAGGCCGAGGAGTACGCCGCAGAGGCCTCAGGTCACGACGCGATCGTGCAGGAGCTCGGTGACGGCAGCCTGCGCGTGCAGGTCGCCGGCATCGACACCGGCGCGGCCGACAAGATCAAGGAAACACTCGCCGACGACCTCAAGATCGACGCCGAGCAGATCAACGCGGACCTCGTCGGCCCCAGCTGGGGCGACCAGATCGCCAACAAGGCCTGGCAGGGCCTCGGCATCTTCATGGTCCTCGTGGTGATCTACCTGGCGATCGCCTTCGAGTGGCGCATGGCCGTAGCCGCCTTCGTCGCCCTCATCCATGACATCACCATCACCGTCGGCATCTACGCCCTCGTGGGCTTCGAGGTCACGCCGGGCACGGTGATCGGTCTGCTGACCATCCTCGGCTACTCGCTCTACGACACGGTCGTCGTCTTCGACAGCCTCAAGGAGCAGACCAGGGACATCACCAGGCAGACCCGCTGGACGTACAGCGACATCGCCAACCGGTCGATCAACAGCACCCTGGTGCGGTCGATCAACACCACCATCGTCGCGCTGCTGCCGGTGGCCGGCCTGCTGTTCATCGGCGGCGGTGTCCTCGGCGCCGGCATGCTCAACGACATCTCGCTGTCGCTGTTCGTCGGCCTCGCCGCCGGCGCGTACTCGTCGATCTTCATCGCCACGCCGCTCGTCGCGGACCTCAAGGAGCTCGAGCCGTCGATGAAGGCGCTCAAGAAGCGGGTCCTGGCGAAGCGGGCCCAGGCCGCCGCGAAGGGCGAGCCGCTGGACGGCTCCGCAGACGACGCGTACGACGACGAGCCGCAGGACTCCGACGTGGACGACGACGCCGCCCACGCCGTGGTCGGCCCGCGCAGTCGGCCCGCGTCCCGCGGCCGGGGCCGCGGCCGCCCCTCGGGGAAGCGCCGATGACCGACATCCAGGAGCTGCTGCTCAGCCGCATCCGGGACGTGGCCGACTATCCGGAGCCGGGCGTGATGTTCAAGGACATCACCCCGCTCCTGGCGGACCCGGCGGCGTTCACCGCGCTCACCGACGCGCTCGCCGAGATCGCCGAGCAGACCGGCGCCACCAAGGTCGTCGGCCTGGAGGCCCGGGGCTTCATCCTCGGCGCCCCGGTCGCCGTTCGCGCCGGACTCGGCTTCGTCCCGGTGCGCAAGGCGGGCAAGCTCCCCGGCGCCACGCTGAGCCAGGCGTACGACCTGGAGTACGGCTCCGCCGAGATCGAGGTGCACGCCGGAGACCTGGGCCGGGACGACCGGGTCCTGGTCGTCGACGACGTCCTCGCCACCGGCGGCACGGCCGAGGCCTCGGTCCGGCTCATCCGCAGGGCGGGCGCCGAGATCGCGGGCGTCGCCGTCCTCATGGAGCTCGGTTTCCTCGGCGGCAGGGCCCGCCTGGAACCGGCTCTGGCGGGCGTCCCGCTGCGGGCGCTGCTCACTGTCTAGCGGGTCTTGGACCAGGCCGGACGCATCGGCACGGCACCGCGGAGGCGGGCCCGGAGGAATCCGGCGCCCGCCTCTCGTGTTCCTCCGGTGGACAGGTCTCACAGTGACCTGAAGGCGATCCTGCGTCCCAGGATCGCTACCATGGGGTGTCCGGGCCTGACCGGGGGACCCGGACCGTGCACGAGGAGCCCTCTTGCCAGACGAGGCCCAGCCCCTGACCGCCGCGAAGCCCGAGTCCGTCTCGGCCGCCGCGGCCAAGCCCGCGCCGAGCACGCCGCAGGTGAAGAACGACACCAGCGGTCCGGTCCAGCACGCCCAGTCGGCGCCCGTCGACAAGGGGGCCGAGGGGTCCCGGCCCAAGCCGGTGCCATCCATCGAACGCCCCGTGCAGCCGCCGGTGGTCCGTGCGCCCACCAACCCGCCCGTCCGCTCCGGCTCCTCCAACCGCGTCCGGGCCCGCCTCGCCCGGCTCGGCGTCCAGCGCGCGAACCCGTACAACCCGGTCCTGGAGCCTCTGCTGCGCATAGTCCGCAGCAACGATCCGAAGATCGAGACGGCGACGCTCCGCCAGATCGAGCGCGCGTACCAGGTCGCCGAGCGCTGGCACCGCGGCCAGAAGCGCAAGAGCGGCGACCCGTACATCACGCACCCCCTCGCCGTCACCACGATCCTCGCCGAGCTGGGTATGGATCCGGCCACGTTGATGGCCGGTCTGCTGCACGACACCGTGGAGGACACCGAGTACGGCCTGGACGACCTGCGCCGCGACTTCGGCGACGTCGTCGCCCTGCTCGTCGACGGCGTCACCAAGCTGGACAAGGTCAAGTTCGGCGAGGCCGCGCAGGCCGAGACCGTGCGCAAAATGGTCGTCGCCATGGCCAAGGACCCGCGCGTCCTGGTCATCAAGCTCGCCGACCGCCTGCACAACATGCGCACCATGCGCTACCTCAAGCGCGAGAAGCAGGAGAAGAAGGCGCGCGAGACCCTCGAGATCTACGCGCCGCTCGCCCACCGCCTGGGCATGAACACCATCAAGTGGGAGCTGGAGGACCTCGCCTTCGCGATCCTCTACCCCAAGATGTACGACGAGATCGTCCGCCTCGTCGCCGAGCGCGCGCCCAAGCGCGACGAGTACCTCGCCATAGTGACCGACGAGGTGCAGCAGGACCTGCGGGCCGCCCGCATCAAGGCCACCGTCACCGGCCGCCCCAAGCACTACTACAGCGTCTACCAGAAGATGATCGTCCGCGGCCGTGACTTCGCGGAGATCTACGACCTGGTGGGCATCCGCGTCCTCGTGGACACCGTCCGCGACTGCTACGCGGCCCTCGGCACGGTGCACGCGCGATGGAACCCGGTCCCCGGCCGGTTCAAGGACTACATCGCGATGCCCAAGTTCAACATGTACCAGTCGCTGCACACGACGGTCATCGGCCCCGGCGGCAAGCCCGTCGAACTGCAGATCCGCACGTTCGACATGCACCGCCGCGCCGAGTACGGCATCGCCGCGCACTGGAAGTACAAGCAGGAGGCCGTCGCGGGCGCCTCCAAGGTGCGCACCGACGCCCCCCGCAGCACCGGCAAGGCCGGCAAGGACTCGGCCGCCATCAACGACATGGCGTGGCTGCGGCAGCTGCTGGACTGGCAGAAGGAAACCGAGGACCCCGGGGAGTTCCTGGAGTCCCTGCGCTTCGACCTGTCCCGCAACGAGGTCTTCGTCTTCACGCCCAAGGGAGACGTCATCGCGCTCCCGGCGGGCGCCACCCCGGTCGACTTCGCGTACGCCGTCCACACGGAGGTCGGCCACCGCACGATAGGAGCACGGGTCAACGGCCGCCTGGTGCCGCTGGAGTCCACCCTGGACAACGGCGACCTGGTGGAGGTGTTCACCTCCAAGGCGTCCGGCGCGGGCCCCTCCCGCGACTGGCTCGGCTTCGTCAAGTCGCCGCGCGCCCGCAACAAGATCCGGGCCTGGTTCTCCAAGGAGCGCCGAGACGAGGCGATCGAGCACGGCAAGGACGCGATCGTCCGCGCGATGCGCAAGCAGAACCTGCCGATCCAGCGCATCCTCACCGGCGACTCGCTCGTCACGCTCGCGCACGAGATGCGCTACTCGGACATCTCCGCGCTGTACGCGGCGATAGGCGAGGGCCATGTCTCGGCGCAGAACATCGTGCAGAAGCTGGTGCAGGCCCTCGGCGGTGAGGAGGCCGCCAGCGAGGAGGTCGACGAGTCCGTACCGCCGGCCCGCAGCCGCAAGCGCCGCTCCAGCGCCGACCCCGGTGTCGTCGTCAAGGGCGTGGAGGACGTGTGGGTCAAACTGGCCCGCTGCTGCACCCCGGTCCCCGGCGACCCCATCATCGGGTTCGTCACCCGCGGCAGCGGCGTCTCGGTGCACCGCAGCGACTGCGTCAACGTCGACTCGCTGTCCCGTGAACCCGAGCGCATCCTCGAGGTCGAGTGGGCGCCCACGCAGTCCTCGGTGTTCCTGGTGGCCATCCAGGTCGAGGCGCTGGACCGCTCCCGGCTGCTGTCGGACGTCACCCGCGTACTGTCCGACCAGCACGTGAACATTCTGTCCGCGGCCGTCCAGACCTCCCGCGACCGTGTCGCCACGTCCCGCTTCACGTTCGAGATGGGCGACCCGAAACACCTCGGGCACGTCCTGAAGGCAGTCAGGGGAGTGGAGGGCGTCTACGACGTGTACCGCGTGACGTCGGCGCGCAGCCGGGCGTAGGCCCGGGAACAGCACGGCAAGGGGGGCTTGCGTACGCCACGTACGCAAGCCCCCCTTGCCGCTGACGTCTGCGTCAGCCGCCGAACTCCTGCAGGCCCTTCAGCGCCTGGTCCAGCAGAGCCTGGCGGCCCTCCAGCTCACGCCCCAGCTTGTCGGCCTTCGCGGTGTTGCCCTGGGCGCGGGCCTGTTCGATCTGACCCCTGAGCTTGTCGACCGCCGCCTGCAGCTGACCGGTCAGACCCTCGGCGCGCGCGCGTGCCTCCGGGTTCGTCCGGCGCCACTCGGCCTCCTCGGCCTCCTGGATGGCCCGTTCCACGGCGTGCATCCGGCCCTCGACCTTCGGCCGGGCGTCCCGCGGCACATGACCGATGGCCTCCCAGCGCTCGTTGACCGAACGGAACGCGGCACGAGCCGCCTTGAGGTCCGTGACGGGGAGGATCTTCTCGGCCTCCTGGGCCAGTTCCTCCTTGAGCTTCAGGTTCTCCGTCTGCTCGGCGTCCCGCTCGGCGAACACCGAGCTGCGGGCCGCGAAGAAGACGTCCTGCGCGCCCCGGAAACGGTTCCACAGGTCGTCCTCGTGCTCGCGCTGAGCGCGACCCGCGGCCTTCCACTCCGTCATCAGGTCGCGGTACCGGGCGGCCGTCGGACCCCAGTCCGTCGAACCCGACAGCGACTCCGCCTCGGCGACCAGCCGTTCCTTGATCCGGCGGGCCTCCTCGCGCTGGGCGTCCAGCTGAGCGAAGTGCTGCTTGCGCCGCTTGGAGAACGCCGAGCGGGCGTGCGAGAAGCGGTGCCACAGCTCGTCGTCGGACTTGCGGTCCAGACGCGGCAGCCCCTTCCAGGTGTCCACCAGCGCCCGCAGCCGCTCACCGGCCACCCGCCACTGGTCGGACTGCGCCAGCTGCTCCGCCTCGGTGACGAGCGCCTCCTTGGCGTGACGCGCTTCGTCGGACTGCTTCGCGCGCTGCTGCTTGCGCTCCTCGCGACGCTTCTCCACCGTCTCCACGAGCTTGTCCAGCCGCACCCGCAGGGCGTCCAGGTCGCCCACCGCGTGGTGCGCGTCGACCTGCTCGCGAAGATGGCCGATGGCGGCCTGCGCGTCCTTGGCCGACAGGTCGGTGGTCTTCACCCGCTTCTCGAGGAGGCCGATCTCGACAACCAGGCCCTCGTACTTGCGCTCGAAGTAGGCCAGCGCCTCGTCGGGAGAGCCTGCCTGCCAGGAACCGACGACCTTCTCACCGTCGGCCGTACGCACGTACACGGTCCCCGTCTCGTCGACGCGGCCCCACGGGTCGCTGCTCACAGCGCCTCCTCCACATGATGCCGGCGAGGAGCTGTCGAGCTCCCCCGGGCATCGTCCACAGTTTCGTCACGGCCAACATAGGCGACCGGCGGGGCGGCTGTCCGCATCCCGCGCGACCGAACTTACGCAGCTGGGGGTCAGGATTTCGTGACGGTCGCCTTGTCGATCACGACGGTCGCGTTCGGGGCGCCATCGCCGTTTCCGGTGCTCTCGCCCGCCTTGGCGATCTTCTCCAGCACCTTCATGCCGGACGCGGAGACGGTACCGAACGGTGTGTACTTGGGCGGCAGCCGGCTGTCCTTGTAGACCAGGAAGAACTGGCTGCCCCCGGAGTGCGGCTGCCCCGTGTTGGCCATGGCGATGGTGCCCTTGGGGTAGCTGTTGCCCTTCAGGCTTTTGTCCTTCAGGTTCTCGTCCGGGATCGTGTAGCCGGGGCCGCCGTTGCCCTGGCCGGTCGGGTCGCCGCACTGCAGCACGTAGATGCCGGTGGTGGTGAGGCGGTGGCACTTCGTGTGGTCGAAGTAGCCCTTCCCGGAGAGGAAGGCGAACGAGTTGACCGTGTGCGGCGCGGCCGACGCCTTCAGGGCGACGTCGATGTCGCCGCACGTCGTCGCGAACTTCATCGTGTACTTCGCCGACTTGTCGATCGAGACCGCCGGCTCCTTCTTCCAGGTCTTCGACGCGATCTTGCCCTCGGCGGGCTTCTCGCACGGGTCGGGCGCCTTGCTCGCCGACGCGCTCGGGGAGACCTCCGCGTTCGCGTTGGTCTTGTCGTCACCCTTGAACGCGTCGGTCGTGTACAGCGCGACGCTGCCCACCACTACCACGCCGAGGACCGACGCGATCACGGCGTTGCGCATCTGCGCCTTGCGCCGTGTCGACGTACGCCGCTGCTGCTGCCGCAAGAACTTCTCCCGGGCGAGCTGACGCCGCCGCTGCTCCTGGCTGACCACCGGGTTCTCTCCTCATGCGTCTCGTGTGCCGACCGGTACGCGTGGCAGCGGTGAGCCGCCCGCCTGCGTGTGCCCCGTACCGTATATGGGTTCGCTGTGGAATCGGCAGCGCCGGTAGGCTCTGACCACGGGCGCAGCCCGAGCGCAAGCCACTCGAACCGACGCAAAGAAGGACGATCGTGCTCATTGCCGGGTTCCCCGCCGGGGCCTGGGGGACGAACTGTTATCTCGTCGCCCCCGCCGCCGGCGAGGAGTGCGTGATCATCGACCCCGGCCACCGGGCCACCCAGGGCGTCGAGGAGGCACTGAAGAAGCATCGGCTCAAGCCCGTCGCCGTCGTCCTCACCCACGGCCACATCGACCACGTGGCCTCGGTCGTCCCGGTGTGCGGCGCGCACGACGTGCCGGCCTGGATCCACCCCGACGACCGGTACATGATGAGCGACCCCGAGAAGGCGCTCGGCCGTTCCATCGGGATGCCGCTGATGGGCGAGCTCACCGTGGGGGAGCCCGACGACGTCAAGGAGCTGGCCGACGGCGCGCAGCTGGAGCTGGCGGGCCTGGAGTTCTCCGTCGCGCACGCGCCGGGCCATACCAAGGGGTCGGTGACCTTCGGGATGCCCGAGACGGCGGACATCCCGCCCGTCTTCTTCTCGGGCGACCTGCTGTTCGCCGGCTCCGTCGGACGCACCGACCTGCCCGGCGGCGACATGGCCGAGATGCTCGACTCGCTGGCCCGCGTGTGCCTGCCGCTCGACGACTCGACCGTGGTGCTGTCCGGACACGGCCCCCAGACGACCATCGGCCAGGAGCGCGCCACCAACCCGTATCTGCGGCAGGTGGCCGCCGGCCAGGGAGCGCGTGTGGACGACGCTCCCCGACGAGGAATGTGACGAGAGACCTCCCGTGAGCACCTTCAAGGCCCCCAAGGGCACGTACGACCTGATCCCGCCGGACAGCGCCACGTACCTCGCCGTCCGCGAGGCGATCGCCGCCCCGCTGCGCAACTCCGGCTACGGCTACATCGAGACACCCGGCTTCGAGAACGTCGAGCTGTTCGCGCGCGGTGTCGGCGAGTCCACCGACATCGTCACCAAGGAGATGTACGCCTTCGAGACCAAGGGCGGCGACCGGCTCGCCCTGCGCCCGGAGGGCACGGCCTCCGTGCTGCGCGCCGCGCTGGAGGCCAACCTGCACAAGACCGGCAACCTCCCCGTCAAGCTCTGGTACTCGGGCTCGTACTACCGCTACGAGCGTCCGCAGAAGGGCCGTTACCGCCACTTCTCGCAGGTCGGTGCCGAGGCGATCGGCGCGGAGGACCCGGCCCTCGACGCCGAGCTGATCATCCTGGCCGACCAGGCGTACCGCTCGCTGGGCCTGCGGGACTTCCGCATTCTGCTGAACTCCCTGGGCGACAAGGAGTGCCGGCCGGTGTACCGGGCCGCCCTGCAGGACTTCCTGCGCGGCCTGGACCTGGACGAGGACACCCTGCGGCGCGCGGAGATCAACCCGCTGCGCGTGCTGGACGACAAGCGTGACGCGGTCCAGAAGCAGCTGACCGGCGCACCCCTGCTGCGCGACTTCCTGTGCGACGCGTGCAAGGCGTACCACGAGGAGGTCCGCGCGCTGATCGAGGCGGCCGGCGTCGCCTTCGAGGACGACCCGAAGCTGGTGCGCGGCCTGGACTACTACACGCGCACGACCTTCGAGTTCGTCCACGACGGTCTCGGCTCGCAGTCCGCGGTGGGCGGCGGCGGGCGCTACGACGGCCTGTCCGAGATGATCGGCGGCCCCGCGCTGCCGTCGGTGGGCTGGGCCCTCGGCGTCGACCGTACGGTCCTGGCGCTGGAGGCGGAGGGCGTACACCTCGAACTGCCCGCCGCGACCAGCGTGTTCGCGGTACCGCTCGGAGAGGACGCCCGCCGCCTGCTGTTCGCGAAGGTCACCGAGCTGCGCAAGAACGGCATCGCGGCGGACTTCTCCTACGGCGGCAAGGGCCTCAAGGGCGCCATGAAGAACGCCAACCGCAGCGGCGCCCGTTACACGATCGTCGCCGGCGAACGCGACCTCGCCGACGGCGTCGTCCAGCTCAAGGACATGGAGTCCGGCGAGCAGACGTCAGTGGGCGTGAACGAGATCGTCGCGGAACTGGAGTCACGGCTCGGCTAGGACGGCGACTCGGCCAGTACGACGAGACGGGCGTCGGGGGCCTCGCGCACCCGGCGCCCGCCCCGGCGCTCCGGTCACGGGTCGAGCAGTCCGCTCCGCATCGCGCTCGTGACCGCCGCCGTCCGGTCGTCCACGCCCAGTTTGGCGAAGGCGCGCAGAAGGTGGGTCTTCACCGTCGACTCGCCGATGAACAGCCGGCGGCCGATCTCCGCGTTGGTGCAGCCCTCCGCGACCAGCCGCAGGACCGCCGTCTCGCGGTCCGACAGCCGGGGCCGTTCCGGCCTGGTGCGCAACTGGTCGACCAGGCGCGCCGCCACGGACGGTGCCAGGACGGTCTCGCCGCGCGCGGCGGCCCGTACCGCCTCGGCCAGTTCCGCACGGGGCAGGTCCTTCAGCAGGTAGCCGGCCGCCCCGGCCTCCACGGCACGCAGGATGTCCCGGTCCGTCTCGTACGTCGTCAGGACGATCACCCGGGACGGCAGCCCGGCCGCGGTCATCCGCGCGATCGAGTCGACACCCCCGCCGCCCGGCATCCGCAGGTCCATCAGCACGATGTCGGGCCGCAACTCGGCCGCCAGCGCCTCCGCGCGCGGCCCGTCCCCCACGTCCCCGACGACTTCCAGGTCGGGCTCGGCGGTCAGCATCGCCCGCAGTCCCTCCCGTACGACGGGATGGTCGTCGGCCAGGACGATCCGGATCACGGCACCTCACTCCTCACGGCCGGAACGGGCAGCCGGACGGTCACCGTCGTGCCGGCGTCGGGCACGCTGTGCACGCGTACCGCCCCGCCCACCTCGGCGGCCCGGGCCCGCAGCCCCGCCAGACCGTACCCGCCGGACACCGCGTCCGGGTCGAAGCCGGGGCCGTCGTCCCGTACGGACACGGTGACCGACTCCGCGGCGTACGCGAGGGCGACCGCGACCTCCACCGAACCTCCCGCGTGCTTCCTGGCGTTGGTCAGAGCCTCCTGGCAGGCGCGCAGCGCCACCACCTCGGTGCCCGCCGGCAGCGCCCGTACCGGCCCGGTCACCTCCAGGCCCGCTTCGTGCCGCGCAGCCAGCCGGTGCAGCGCGCCGGACAGCGACGCGCCCGCCAGATCGGCGGGGGTGCCCCCGGCGACCAGGGCGCGGGCCTCGGCGAGGTTCTGCCGGGCCGTCTCCGCCATCAGCGCCAGATGGCGGCGGGCCCGCGGCACGTCGTGGTCCAGTTCCGCCTCGACGGCCTGGACCAGCATGAGCAGGCTCGTGAAGCCCTGCGCCAGCGTGTCGTGGATCTCCCGCGCCATGCGCTCCCGCTCGGCCAGCGCCCCGTGCGCCGCCGACAACTGCGCGGCCTCGTGGCGGCTGGCATCGAGTTCGGCGATCAGCTCGGCCCGTTCCTGGCTCTGTTCGATGATGCGGATGATCCAGCCCCCGATCGCCACCGAGAACACGAAGGTGACGACGGCGAACAGCGCGTGGAAGAACACCTCCCAGCCGCCCGGCCACCACACCAGTGCCCAGCCCCCCACCGGCACGAGAGTGATCGTGGCCGCGGCGACCGTCGCCCGCCATCTCCGCAGCGTCATGAAGGCCTGCGGGACCAGCGCGAACGCCAGCAGCCGCGTCTCACCGACCAGGACCGCCGACGGCAGGAACAGCGCCAGCGTCGCAGCGAGATAGACGAGAGCGGGACTTCCGTCGGACGGCTGCCCCCGCAGCATGCGGCGCCCCACCCCGACGTACAGCGGGATGAGCAGCACGAGCAGCGCCGCAGCGGCCAGCCGGACGGACCGGCCGGGCTGCCCGGCACCCAGCACGAACACCTGGGTGGCCAGCCAGATCACCGCGAAGTAGGAGTCCCAGAGCCGGAACGAGCGGTCCCAGGTGTGCGCGCCGGAGGCCGGACCCGTCACGCGTCGCGCCGGTTCTTCCAGCGGAACGTCAGCAGACACAGCAGCAGCCCTCCGGCGCACCAGGCCGCCAGCACCAGGGCCACCCGGCCGAACTCCCAGCTCCCTGCCTGCTCCAGCACCCGCGCCGAGTCCGGCAGGAACACCCCGCGCAGGCCCTGGCACATCCACTTCAGCGGGAACAGCGCCGCGATGTCCAGCAGCCAGGCGGGGATCATGTCGACGGAGATGTATACCCCGGAGATGAACTGCAGGACCAGGAAGGGCAGCACCACCACGGAGCTGGCACTCCGGCTCGACGTCGGCACCGAGCTGATCGCGATGCCGAGCAGCGCGCACGCCGTCATGCCCAGCAGGAAGATCCATCCGAATTGGAACCACCGCTCGGCGTCCGACGGCAACTCGACGTCGTACAGCGCCGTGCCGACGCCGAGCAGGATCGCCGTCTCCAGCAGCCCGGTGACCAGAACCAGCCAGATCTTGCCGAGGAAGTACGCCGCCGGGGGCATCGGCGTGCCGCGCAGCCGGCGCAGCACCTTCTCGTCCCGTTCGATCGCGATGGAGATGCCGAGCGACTGAAAACTCGTCGACATGATGCCCGCGGCCATCATCCCCGGGACGTACAGCTGCGAGGAGTCGACACCGGCGCCGGGCACCTCGCCGCTGAAGATCGAGGCGAACAGGAACAGGAAGACGACCGGGAAGGCGAACGTGAACACCACCTGGTCGCGCATCCGGAAGAACTGTCGCAGTTCCAGGGCTCCTCGGCGCAGCCCCAGCCCCCACGCGCCGGGCAGCCGCGTCCCGGGGGACCCCGGTTCCCCGGCCCTCGCCATGGTCGTGGCCGTCATCGCGGGTCCTCCTGTCCGGTGAGCCGGAGATAGACGTCCTCCAGCGTGGGGCGGCTGATCGTGAGCCCGGGGATCTCGCCGTCGAAGCGGCCCGTCAGTTCGGCGACGGTCCGGGTCGGGGTGTGTGTGCGTGCCGCACGCGGGCTGCCGTCGGGCTCCGTCCACTCGACGGTCGCCTCACCGCCGTACCGCCGGCGCAGCGCGGCGGGCTCGCCCTCGGCGACGACGCGGCCCCCGGAGACGATGGCCAGCCGGCCGGCGAGCGCCTCCGCCTCCTGCAGGTAGTGCGTGGTCAGCACGATGGTCGTGCCGTCGCCGGCCAGCGTCCGGATCAGCTCCCAGAACTGCCGCCGGGCCGCCGGGTCGAACCCGGTCGTCGGCTCGTCCAGGAGCAGCAGCTCGGGCCCGCCGATCACTCCGAGGGCCACGTCGAGCCGCCTGCGCTGCCCGCCCGACAGCGCCTTGACCCGGCCGTCGGCCTTCGCCTCGAGGCCGACCAGGCCGATGACCTCCTCGGGGTCACGCGGGCGCGGGTAGTAGCGGGCGAAGTGCCGCACCGTCTCCCGGACCGTCAACTCGGCGGGCGCCGACTCGTCCTGCCAGACGATGCCCACCCGTGAGCGCCACGCGCGCGTGCCCGTCGCCGGGTCGGCGCCCAGCACGGACACCTCTCCCGCGTCCCGCGCCCGGTGGCCCTGGAGGATCTCCACCGTGGTGCTCTTGCCGGCCCCGTTGGGCCCCAGCAGCCCGAACACCTCGCCCGGCCGGATCGCGAGGTCGATGCCGTCGACGGCCGTCACGTCCCCGTACCGCTTGCGGAGCCCCCGTACGGCCACCGCCCACTCGTACCCGTGTCCTGTCATGGCACGAGCATCGGCCGGAACCGATCGTTCGGGGACGACCGTACGTACCTCCTCGTGTCCACCGAACGGTGGACACACAGATCCGTACGGCACAATGACCCTGCCCGAAGCAGGCCCGAGACTCGAGTGACGGAAACGGCGTGATGAGCAAGACGACAGTCAAGGACGTCTCCACCGAGCCCGGGCCGGAACGCGGCGCCGGTGCGTCAGGCGCGCAGGGCGGCAGTCGCGCCTTCGCGCTGCTGCTCATGATCACCGGGGCGGCCGGACTGCTCGCCGCGTGGATCATCACGATCGACAAGTTCAAGCTGCTCGAGGCCAAGGTCGAGGGCAGGACGTTCACGCCCGGCTGCAGCCTCAACCCGGTCGTCTCCTGCGGCAGCGTCATGGAGAGCGACCAGGCCGCCGCCTTCGGCTTCCCCAACCCGATGCTGGGCCTCGTCGCCTACGGCATCGTCGTCTGCGTCGGCGTGAGCCTGCTCGCCGGGGCCCGCTTCCCCCGCTGGTACTGGCTCACCTTCAACGCCGGCACCCTCTTCGGCGTCGGCTTCTGCGCCTGGCTGATGTTCCAGTCCCTGTACCGGATCAACGCGCTGTGCCTGTGGTGCTGCCTCGCCTGGGTCGCCACCATCATCATGTTCTGGTACGTGACCTCCTTCACCGTCCGCAAGGGCTTCCTTCCCGCCCCGGCCTGGCTGCGCGGCTTCTTCGACGAGTTCACCTGGGTCATGCCCGTGCTGCACGTCGGTGTCATCGGCATGCTGATCCTGACCCGCTGGTGGACCTTCTGGACGAGCTGACGGCGCCGACGCGTTGTCAGTGCGGTGATTTAGGGTTGCCGACGTGGAGCCCGACCTGTTCACCGCCGCAGCAGAAGAACGCCAGGAGAAGGACCCCGCGGGCAGCCCCCTCGCGGTCCGTATGCGTCCGCGCACCCTCGACGAGGTGGTGGGCCAGCAGCACCTGCTGAAGCCGGGCTCACCCCTGCGCAGACTGGTCGGCGAGGCCGCCGCGGGCCCCGCCGGACCCTCCTCGGTGATCCTCTGGGGTCCGCCCGGCACCGGCAAGACGACCCTGGCGTACGTCGTCTCCAAGGCCACCGACAAGCGCTTCGTGGAGCTGTCCGCGATCACCGCGGGCGTCAAGGAGGTCCGCGCGGTCATCGAGGGCGCCCGCCGCGCCGTCGGCGGCTTCGGCAAGGAGACCGTCCTCTTCCTCGACGAGATCCACCGCTTCAGCAAGGCCCAGCAGGACTCCCTGCTCCCCGCCGTCGAGAACCGCTGGGTGACGCTGATCGCCGCGACCACCGAGAACCCGTACTTCTCGGTGATCTCCCCCCTCCTCTCCCGCTCCCTGCTGCTCACTCTCGAACCCCTCACCGACGACGACGTGCGGAACCTGCTGCGCCGCGCCCTCGCCGCCGAGCGCGGCCTGAAGGACGCCGTCACGCTGCCCGCGGACACCGAGGACCACCTCCTGCGCATCGCCGGCGGCGACGCCCGCCGTGCCCTGACCGCTCTGGAGGCCGCGGCCGGCGCCGCCCTCGACAAGGGCGGCACGGAGATCTCCCTGACCACGCTGGAGGAGACGGTCGACCGGGCGGCGGTGAAGTACGACCGCGACGGCGACCAGCACTACGACGTCGCCAGCGCCCTCATCAAGTCCATCCGCGGCTCCGACGTCGATGCCGCCCTGCACTACCTGGCCCGCATGATCGAGGCGGGCGAGGACCCCCGCTTCATCGCCCGCCGCCTGATGATCTCCGCCAGCGAGGACATCGGCCTCGCCGATCCGGCCGCGCTGCCCCTCGCGGTCTCCGCCGCCCAGGCCGTCGCCATGATCGGCTTCCCCGAGGCCGCCCTCACCCTCAGCCACGCCACCATCGCCCTCGCCCTGGCCCCCAAGTCCAACGCCGCGACCACCGCCGTGGGTGCCGCTCTCGACGACGTGCGCAAAGGACTGGCCGGGCCCGTCCCGCCGCACCTGCGTGACAGCCACTACAAGGGCGCGGGCAAGCTCGGCCACGGCCAGGGCTACGTCTTCCCGCACGACCTGGCCGAGGGCATCGCCCCCCAGCAGTACGCCCCGGACGCCCTCAAGGACCGCGAGTACTACACGCCGACCCGGCACGGCGCCGAGGCGCGTTACGCGGACGCGGTCGAATGGACCCGCACACACCTCGGTCGGAAGCGTTCGTGAGCACCCTGTAGACTCCTTCGAAGTGCTGAGTCCCGTGTCCGGCCCCTCCTGAGGGAAACCGGCACCACCAGAGCGGGACACCCAGCCGGAGTCCCGGCCCCCGGGCAGGGATCTCCAGGAGCGTCGCGCACCGGCGAACGGTGTCGCGGGCAGCCCACCACCCCCCGGATTTCCAGGACGGTCGGTGGGCCACTCGCGTGCTGCACGTATGTGCCCAGATCAGGGGAGCGGCTGCCCGGCAGGCCCGTGCAAGCGGACCCGCGGGTTTCCCCGGCTGCGGATGCGACCTCCCCTAACCCTGGTGAAGCCGTATTCGCACACAGAACATGAGGTGTTTGGTTCATGGCGAACCAGTCCCGCCCCAAGGTCAAGAAGTCGCGTGCCCTCGGTATCGCGCTGACCCCGAAGGCCGTCAAGTACTTCGAGGCCCGCCCCTACCCGCCCGGCGAGCACGGCCGCGGCCGCAAGCAGAACTCGGACTACAAGGTCCGTCTGCTCGAGAAGCAGCGTCTGCGCGCTCAGTACGACATCTCCGAGCGTCAGCTGGTCCGCGCCTACGACCGCGCCTCCAAGGTCCAGGGCAAGACCGGTGAGGCCCTGATCGTGGAGCTGGAGAAGCGCCTCGACGCGCTGGTCCTGCGTTCGGGCATCGCCCGCACGATCTACCAGGCCCGCCAGATGGTCGTCCACGGTCACATCCAGGTCAACGGCAAGAAGGTCGACAAGCCGTCCTTCGTCGTCCGTCCCGACGATGTCGTCCAGGTCCGCGACCGCAGCAAGGACAAGACGCTCTTCACGATCGCCCGCGAGGGTGGCTTCGCCCCCGACGGCGAGACCCCGCGCTACCTGCAGGTGAACCTCAGGGCCCTGGCGTTCCGCCTGGACCGTGAGCCGAACCGCAAGGAGATCCCGGTGATCTGCGACGAGCAGCTCGTCGTCGAGTACTACGCCCGCTGATCCGGCGGACGCAGATCACTCAGCGGTACCTCAGCCCGTCGTCCCCCCGCCTTCCGAGGCGGGCGGGGCGGCGGGCTGCCGCGTACGTGCCGCTGCCCGCGCCTCCAGGGCCGTCGCCGGGCCCCCGGCGTCACCGCCGGTAATGCGGTACGGACTCACGAGCCCGGCGCGATAGGCTCGGCGCACGTCTTTTCTCGATGTTCAGGCACGTTTTCAGGGAGCGGGTGCACACAGTGTCCGGTGGAGAGGTGGCCGGAATCCTGGTGGCCGTGTTCTGGGCGATCCTGGTCTCCTTCCTCGCCGTCGCACTGGCGAGACTGGCCCAGACGCTCAGGGCGACCACCAAGCTCGTGGCGGACGTGACCGACCGGGCCGTCCCGCTGCTGGCGGACGCCTCCGCGGCGGTGCGCTCCGCACAAACCCAGATCGAGCGGGTCGACGCGATCGCCACCGACGTGCAGGAGGTCACCTCCAACGCCTCCGCGCTGTCCACCACCGTCGCCTCCACGTTCGGCGGCCCGCTGGTCAAGGTCGCGGCCTTCGGCTACGGCGTGCGCAAGGCGATCGCGGGCCGCCGGGAAGAGGACGTACCCGCGACGGCGCCCAGGCGTGCAGTGATCGTGGGCCGTACCGTGCCGACCGCGCGGTGGACGAAGCGAAACCGCGGAAAGAGGGACTGACCCGAACATGTTCCGCCGTACGTTCTGGTTCACCACAGGTGTGGCCACCGGTGTGTGGGCCACCACCAAGGTCAACCGCAAGCTGAAGCAACTGACCCCCGAGCACCTGGCCGTCACCGCGGCCAACAAGGCGATCGAGGCAGGCCACCGTCTCAAGGACCGTGCGGTCGCGTTCGCGCTCGACGTCCGCGAGAACATGGCCCACCGCGAGGCCGAACTGGACGACGCGCTCGGGCTGAACGCCCCCGTCGACCGCGAACTGCCCGCGGTGCGGCACTACACCGCCGTCCAGAACCGCAGCAACCCCAAGTCCGTCGGCAGCGACAGGACGACGTACTCGTACAACCGGAATGAGGACCACTGATGGAGTCGGCCGAGATCCGCCGCCGCTGGCTGAGCTTCTTCGAGGAGCGCGGTCACACCGTCGTCCCTTCGGCGTCGCTCATCGCGGACGACCCGACTCTGCTGCTCGTCCCGGCCGGCATGGTGCCCTTCAAGCCCTACTTCCTGGGTGAGGTCAAGCCGCCGTTCGACCGTGCCACCAGTGTGCAGAAGTGCGTACGCACCCCCGACATCGAAGAGGTCGGCAAGACCACGCGGCACGGCACGTTCTTCCAGATGTGCGGCAACTTCTCCTTCGGCGACTACTTCAAGGAAGGCGCCATCAAGCTCGCCTGGGAGCTGCTCACCAGCCCCCAGGACAAGGGCGGTTACGGCCTCGACCCCGAGCGGCTGTGGATCACCGTCTACAAGGACGACGACGAGGCCGAGCGCATCTGGCACGACGTCGTCGGCGTGCCGTCGGAGCGCATCCAGCGCCTCGGCATGAAGGACAACTACTGGTCCATGGGCGTCCCCGGCCCCTGCGGCCCCTGCTCCGAGATCAACTACGACCGCGGCCCCGAGTTCGGCGCCGAGGGCGGCCCCGCCGTCAACGACGAGCGGTACGTGGAGATCTGGAACCTCGTCTTCATGCAGTACGAGCGCGGCGCGGGCATCGGCAAGGACAACTTCGAGATCCTCGGGGACCTGCCGAGCCAGAACATCGACACCGGCCTCGGCCTCGAACGGCTCGCCATGATTCTGCAGGGCGTGCAGAACATGTACGAGATCGACACCTCCATGGCCGTCATCGACAGGGCCACCGAGCTGACCGGCGTCCGCTACGGCGACGCCCACGACTCGGACGTCTCCCTGCGCGTCGTCAGCGACCACATGCGCACCGCCACGATGCTCATCGGCGACGGCGTCACCCCCGGCAACGAGGGCCGCGGCTACGTGCTGCGCCGCATCATGCGCCGCGCCATCCGCAACATGCGCCTGCTCGGCGCCACCGGTCCGGTCGTCAAGGACCTCATCGACGTCGTGATCGGCATGATGGGCCGGCAGTACCCGGAGCTCATCACCGACCGCGAGCGCATCGAGAAGGTCGCCCTCGCCGAGGAGAACGCCTTCCTCAAGACGCTGAAGGCCGGCACCAACATCCTCGACACCGCCGTCACCGAGACCAAGGCCTCCGGCGGCACGGTCCTGGCCGGCGACAAGGCCTTCCTCCTGCACGACACGTGGGGCTTCCCGATCGACCTCACCCTGGAAATGGCCGCCGAACAGGGCCTGAAGGTCGACGAGGACGGCTTCCGCCGCCTGATGAAGGAGCAGCGGGAGCGCGCCAAGGCCGACGCCCAGGCCAAGAAGACCGGCCACGCCGGCGCCGGCGCCTACCGGGAGATCGCCGACCGGGCCGGAGCCACCGAGTTCGTCGGCTACGCGGACACCGAGAGCGAGTCCACCGTCGTCGGCATCCTGGTCGACGGCGCCTCCTCCCCGGCCGCCACCGAGGGCGACGAGGTCGAGATCGTCCTCGACCGCACCCCCTTCTACGCCGAGGGCGGCGGCCAGATCGGCGACACCGGCCGCCTCAAGGTCGACACCGGCGCCGTCATCGAGATCCGCGACTGCCAGAAGCCGGTCCCGGGCGTCTACGTCCACAAGGGCGTCGTCCAGGTCGGCGAGGTGACGGTGGGCGCCAAGGCCCAGGCCGTCATCGACGTGCGCCGCCGCAAGGCCATCGCCCGCGCCCACTCGGCCACCCACCTCACCCACCAGGCCCTGCGCGACGCGCTCGGCCCGACGGCCGCCCAGGCCGGTTCCGAGAACCAGCCCGGCCGCTTCCGCTTCGACTTCGGCTCCCCGTCCGCCGTCCCGACGGCCGTGATGACCGACGTCGAGCAGAAGATCAACGAGGTGCTCGCCCGCGATCTCGACGTGCGTGCCGACGTCATGGGCATCGACGAGGCCAAGAAGCAGGGCGCCATCGCCGAGTTCGGCGAGAAGTACGGCGAGCGCGTCCGCGTCGTGACCATCGGTGACTTCTCCAAGGAGCTGTGCGGCGGCACACACGTGCACAACACCGCCCAGCTGGGCCTGGTGAAGCTGCTCGGAGAGTCGTCGATCGGCTCGGGTGTGCGCCGTATCGAGGCCCTCGTCGGTGTCGACGCCTACAACTTCCTGGCCCGCGAGCACACGGTCGTCGCCCAGCTCCAGGAGCTGATCAAGGGCCGGCCCGAGGAGCTCCCGGAGAAGGTCTCCACCATGCTCGGCAAGCTGAAGGACGCCGAGAAGGAGATCGAGAAGTTCCGCGCCGAGAAGGTCCTCCAGGCCGCCGCCGGTCTCGCCGAGTCCGCCAAGGACGTCCGCGGCGTGGCCCTGGTGACCGGGCAGGTCCCGGACGGCACCACCGCCGACGACCTGCGCAGGCTGGTTCTCGACGTGCGCGGCCGCATCCAGGGCGGCAGGGCCGCCGTAGTGGCCCTGTTCACGACGGTCAACGGCAAGCCGCTCACGGTCATCGCCACCAACGAGGCCGCCCGCGAGCGCGGTCTCAAGGCCGGTGACCTGGTCCGCGCCGCCGCCAAGACCCTCGGCGGCGGCGGTGGCGGCAAGCCGGACGTCGCCCAGGGCGGTGGCCAGGACCCGGCCGCCGTCGGCGAGGCCGCCGACGCCGTCGAGCGGCTCGTGGCGGACACCGCCACGTGACCGGTACGGAGAACGAGCAGGCGGACGGCCCGGTGATGCGCCGCGGCCGCCGCCTGGCGATCGACGTCGGGGACGCCCGTATCGGGGTCGCTTCGTGCGACCCCGACGGGATCCTCGCCACCCCCGTCGAGACGGTGCCCGGCCGGGACGTCCCGGCCGCGCACCGCCGTCTGCGGCAACTGATCGAGGAGTACGAGCCGATCGAGGTCGTCGTCGGTCTCCCTCGCTCCCTCAAGGGGGGCGAGGGCCCGGCCGCCGTCAAGGTCCGCGGCTTCGCCCAGGATCTCGCACGCATGATCACGCCCGTTCCGGTGAGGCTCGTGGACGAGCGTATGACGACGGTCACGGCCGGCCAGGGCCTGCGCGCCTCCGGCGTACGGTCCAGGAAGGGCCGCTCGGTGATCGACCAGGCAGCCGCGGTCGTCATCCTGCAGCAGGCGCTGGAATCCGAACGGCTGTCGGGCAGAGCCCCCGGCGAAGGCGTCGAAGTGGTCACCTGATCGCGATACGGTAACGTTCCGCGCGATGCGGCGGTGTTCGAACAGCCACCGCACAGAAAGAGGCGGGACGGGAGCCGACGCTGCACACCGTGCAACCGCCGCCTCGCGGCTCTAGGGGATCGATGACTGAGTATGGCCGGGGCCCAGGTCCCGAACCGTGGCATCCGGACGACCCGTTGTTCGGGGACGGCGGATGGACAGGCCAGCAGGCCCAGATGGGTCAGCAGTCCCCCTACGGCGACCAGCCCCAGCACTACCCGCAGCAGCACCAGCCGCAGTACGACGAGTGGGGCCGGCCGTACTACCCGCAGCAGCAGTACGACCAGCAGTACCCGGGTGGCTCCCAGCAGCCCCCGCAGTACGACGGCTCTCAGCAGCCCCCGCAGTACGACGGTGACGGCTGGGGGACCGGCACGCACCAGCAGGTGCCCGACCCCGGCCACGCCGACCCCTACGGACAGCAGACCGCCGCGTACGGCGGCGGAGACCAGTCCGACTACTACGGTGGCCCCGGCCCGGAGGCCTACCCGCCGCCCGAGCCGCCGAGCCGCGGGCAGACCGAGCCCGAACCCCCGCAGACCGACTGGGACCCCGGCCCCGACCAGGGCGAACACGCCTTCTTCGCGGACGGCGGCGATGACGACGACGGTGACGGAGACGACGGCGGCGGCAGGGGCCGGCCGGGTCGTGGCCGGGGCCGCGGCGGCAAACCCAAGAAGCGCCGCAACGGCTGCGCCTGCCTGGTGGTCGTCGCGGTACTCGGCGGGGGAATTGCCGGAGTTGGCTACTTCGGCTACGAGTTCTACCAGAATCGTTTCGGAGACGCCCCCGACTACGCCGGTGACGGCACCGGCCAGAGCGTGACCGTGCAGATCCCCAAGGGTGCCAGCGGCGCCGACATCGGCCGGCGGCTGAAGGAGGCCGGCGTCGTCAAGAGCGTGGACGCCTTCGTGGCCGCCCAGGCGGACAACCCCGACGGCGAGACCCTCCAGGCCGGCGCCTACCTGCTGAAGAAGCAGATGTCCGCCGCGAGCGCCGTCGAGCTGATGCTCGACCCCAAGAGCCAGAACAACATCATGGTCACGCCGGGCCAGCGCAACGTCCAGGTCTACAAGGCGATCGACGCCAAGCTCGGGCTGTCCGACGGCAGCACCGAGAAACTCGCCGGCGCCAAGTACAAGAGCCTCGGCCTGCCCGAGTGGGCGAACAACAGCGACGACATAAAGGACCCGCTGGAGGGCTTCCTCCGGCCGGGCACCTATCCGGCGGCCAAGGGCATGAAGCCCGAGACGATCCTCAAGGACATGGTCGCGCAGGCAAACAAGCAGTACGACTCCTACGACCTGGCAGCCAAGGCCCGGGGGCTCAAGCTGGAGAACCCGCTGGAGCTCGTCACCGTCGCGAGCCTCGTCCAGGCCGAGGGCAAGACGCACGACGACTTCCGCAAGATGGCCGAAGTGGTCTACAACCGCCTCAAGCCCACCAACACCGAGACCAACCAACTGCTGCAGTTCGACTCGACCTTCAATTACCTGAGGGGCGAGAGCAACATCCACATCAGCGAGTCCGAGATCAACAGCAATCAGGACCCGTACAACACGTACACCCGCCGGGGCCTGCCGCCCGGACCCATCGGCAACCCCGGCGAGGACGCGCTGAAGGCGGCGCTGAACCCGACCGGGGACGGCTGGATCTACTTCGTGGCGACGGACGGCGTGCACAACACCGAATTCGCCAAGACGTACGCCGAATTCGAGAGGCTCAAGGACAAGTTCAATGAGAGTTCGGGCAACTGAAGCCCGCCGGGCCGCCGTACTCGGTTCCCCCATCGCCCACTCCCTCTCCCCGGTGCTGCACCGCGCCGCGTACGAGGAGATGGGGCTGACCGGCTGGTCGTACGACCGCTTCGAGGTGGACGAAGAGGCACTGCCCGGCTTCCTGGCCGAGCTCGGGCCCGAGTGGGCCGGGCTGTCGCTGACCATGCCGCTCAAGCGGGCCGTGATGCCGCTGCTGGACGGCGTCAGCGAGACGGCGGCGTCGGTCGAGGCGGTCAACACGGTCGTGTTCACCGACGACGGCCGACGGCTCGGCGACAACACCGACATCCCCGGCATGATCGCGGCGCTGCGCGAGCGCGGCATCGAACAGGTCGACTCCGCCGCGATCCTCGGCGCCGGCGCCACCGCGTCCTCCGCGCTGGCCGCGCTCTCCCGGATCTGCACCGGCGAGGTCGTCGCCTACGTACGCAGCGAGGCACGCGCCGCCGAGATGCGGCAGTGGGGCGAACGCCTCGGCGTCGCGGTCCGTACGGCCGACTGGGTGGACGCCGACCGTGCCCTGCGCGCGCCGCTGGTCGTCGCGACCACCCCGGCCGGTACGACCGACGCGCTGTCCCACGCCGTGCCCGAGCGCCCGGCGACCCTCTTCGACGTGCTGTACGAGCCGTGGCCCACCGCGCTCGCGGCGCGCTGGTCGGCGCACGGCGGCGCCGTGGTCGGCGGACTCGACCTGCTGGTGCACCAGGCGGTGCTCCAGGTCGAGCAGATGACGGGCCGGGCCCCGGCGCCCGTGGAGGCCATGCGAAAAGCGGGCGAGCACGCTCTCGCCGACCGCTAAGATCCTCTCCGTTCCGCAGGGGGCGGAACGGGAGGGGAAGAGTCGCCCATGTCCGAAACCGTGACCCTGGCGGGCTGGAAGACGCAGATCTTCGAGCTCGTGCTCGGGTTCCTGCCCGACTGGCTCCAGTACACGATATTCGGTCTGATCGCGCTGCTGTTCCTCGTGTACTGGGGAATCTGCATCCAGGAGAAGATCGCCCGCCGCCGTGCCGAGCGCAGCGGCAGGCCGGTCCCCGCCCCCGTCCAGCCGGGGCAGCAGGGGAGCGGCGCCGACTACCTCGGCCCGTACGCCCCTCAGCGGCAGGCCCAGCAGCAGCCGCGGCCGGGACAGCAGGGGAGCGGTGCGGACCACCTGGGCGCGTACGCGCAGCAGCCCGCCCACCCGGGTGACGGTCCGCGCGGCTGAGTGCGGTGAGGTGGCGGGTGTGCACGACGCCCGTGCACACCGGCCGTATCCCCGGCACGGACCGTTGCCGTCCGGGCGGCACCCGGGGATCATCGCCCGATGACTCCACATTCCCGGCGGAGATTCCTCACCTACCTGGTGGCCGCGCCCACCCTGGCCGTGGCCACCGAGACCGCCGTGGGCGGCGCGCATCCCGCCGCGGCGGTCGTGCCGACCCCGCCGCAGCCCGCAGACCTGCTCGACATCGGCGACCTGCTGATCCTGGCCGGCGCACCCACCGCGCACATGCTGGTACTCACCGTCGACGGGCAGGGAACCGCCGAGCTGCGACTGCCCCGCATGGAGTGCGGTCAGGGCCTCACCACCGCGGTGGCGATGCTCGTCGCCGAGGAACTCGACACGCCTCTCGACACGGTCCGCGTCACCCTGGACGACGCCCGCCCCGAGCTGCTGTTCAACCAGATGACCGGCGCCTCCAACGCGATCCGCTCGCTGTACGACCCGGTCCGGCAGACCGCCGCCACCGCACGGGCCCGGCTGGTCGCCGCCGCGGCCCGCCGCTGGGACACCGACGCCGGTGCCCTCACCGTCCGCGACGGTGTCGTACGGGCGCTCGACGGACGCCACGCCGGCTACGGTGAGCTCGCCGCGGACGCCGCCTCCCGCGACCTGGCCACCGCGCCCGGTACGCCGAAGCCGGAGTCCGAGCAGACCCTCGTCGGCACCCCCACCAACCGCATCGACGCCCGCGCCATGGTCACCGGCAGGCTGCGGTACGCCGTCGACCTCGACGTGCCCGGCGCCAAACCCTGCGTGCTGCGCCGCCCGCCCACCCTGAACGGCACCGTCGAGTCCGTACGCAACGAGGCCGCCGTCCGCGCCATGTCCGGCGTCCTCGACGTGGTGACCGTCGACACCGGGGTCGCCGTCGTGGCCGAGACGTTCGGGCAGGCCATCGCCGCCAAGGACGCCCTCGACGTCGCCTGGGGACCCGGCACCGTCGACAACCTGTCCGACGACGACATCCGTGCCGGGCTCAGAGCCGCCGTGCCCGCGCTGCCCCTGCCGGACCTGCTCGTCGGCAAGGTCGACGCCGAGTTCGACTTCGCCTTCGTCAGCCACGCCCCGCTGGAACCCAACTCCGCCGTCGCCGACGTACGGGAGGACCGCGCCGAGATCTGGTCCGGCCTGAAGACCCCCATAGCCGCCCGGCGGGCGATAGCCGAGGCCGTCGGACTGCCGCTCGGCAGAGTCACCGTCCACGTCACCCAGTCCGGCGGCTCCTTCGGCAGACGCCTCTTCTACGACGGCGCCGTCGAGGCCGCCAAGGTGTCGAAGAAGTCCGGCCGCCCGGTACGCCTGATGTGGACCCGCACCGACGACATGCGCCACGGCCGGATGCGGCCCGCCACGCACCACCGCATCCGTGCCACCCACCTGCTCGGCGAGGTCCTCTCCTTCACCCACCGGGCGGCGGCCGTGCAGACCGATTTCGGGCACGGCATGGGCGACGTCCTCACCTCCTTCGCCTCCGAACTGCCCGACGGCCTGGTCAACCGGACGGTCGCGCAGTCCGAGTTCCTGCTCACGGTGAAGTCCCCGTACCACTTCGGCGTCACCTCGCACGCCCTCACCGAGATCCCGCTGCGGATGCCCACCGGCTCCTGGCGCTCGGTGTACTCCGCGACCAGCCGCGGCGCCGAGGAGATCGTCGTGGACGAACTCGCGCGCGAGCTCGGCTCCGACCCGGTCGCCTTCCGCCGCCGGCACCTGCGCGACGACCGGCAGCGCGCCGTCCTCGACAAGGCCGCCCACGAGGGGCGATGGGGGCGCGACCTGCCCGCCGGGCACGCGCAGGGCGTCGGCTTCCACGACGAGTACAAGTCCTGCACCGCCTGCCTGGTCGAGATCGACGCCACGGACCCCGAGGACCCGCGCGTCGTCCGGGCCGTCATCGCCGTCGACGTCGGACGGGCGATCAACCCGCGCGGCCTGGAGGCCCAGATGCTCGGCGGCCTCACCGACGCCATCGCCACCACCCTGCGCGCCGGCCTGCACATCGAACGGGGCCTGCCGCTGGAGGGCAGCTACTCGCAGTTCCACTACGCGCGGCAGAAGGACAGTCCGCTCGACGCCCGCGTCTTCGTGATGCCCGGCACCGGCGAGCCCGGCGGCGCCGGAGAACTCGGCGTGCCCGCCGCGGTCGGCGCCATCGCCAACGCGTACGCGAAGGCCACCGGGACCCGGCCGCGCCGCTTCCCGCTGAACTTCGACGTCGACTTCGAACCCTTCCCGCGCTGAGGAGCCGCATCGTCATGCCGTCCCACACCTTCACCGTGAACGGGGAGACCGTCACCGTCGACGCCCCCGACGACCTGCCCCTGTTGTGGGTGCTGCGCGACCTGCTCGGCATCCGCGGCCCCAAGTACGGCTGCGGCATCAACGTCTGCAAGGCCTGCACCAGCCACCTCGACGGCGAGGCCGTCAACCCGTGCGTCGTCCCGGTGGCGCAGGCCGCGGGCCGCGAGGTCACCACGATCGAGGGCCTCGCCGACGGCGACACCCTGCACCCGGTCCAGGAGGCCTGGCTGGCGGCCGACGTGGCGCAGTGCGGCTACTGCCAGCCCGGGCAGATCATGGCCGCCGTCGCCCTGCTCAGGCGCACCCGCAACCCCACCGACGCCGACATCGACGAGATCGCGAACGTGTGCCGCTGCGGGACGTACGTGCGCATCCGTGAGGCGATCAAGGCCGCGGCGGCCCGCATGGACGGGCCCACGGACTGACCCCGCTTCCGTCCCGGCCCGCCCCCGGCCCGCGTCCCTGCCGGTCCTCCGGGCCGTCCGCCAGATGGACCGGCGGCCGTCGGCCGCCGCGGGTCGTGGGAGGATCGGAGGTGGCGGGCCGGGACCGCGCACCCGGTCGAGCCGTCGCCGTGCGCGAGGACACGCGCACGTACGGGCAGTACTACCGGGGCGCGAGGACTGAGGAGCACCGTTGAGCAGGTTGCGCTGGCTGACCGCGGGGGAGTCCCACGGTCCCGCACTCGTGGCGACGCTGGAGGGCCTTCCCGCCGGCGTGCCGATCACCACGGACATGGTGGCGGACCACTTGGCGAGGCGGCGGCTGGGCTATGGCCGCGGTGCCCGGATGAAGTTCGAGCGCGACGAGGTCACCTTCCTCGGCGGTGTCCGGCACGGCCTGACCCTCGGTTCCCCGGTCGCGGTCATGGTGGGCAACACCGAGTGGCCGAAGTGGGAGCAGGTCATGGCGGCCGACCCCGTCGACCCCGAGATCCTGGCGGGCCTGGCGCGCAACGCGCCGCTGACCCGCCCGCGCCCCGGCCACGCCGACCTCGCCGGCATGCAGAAGTACGGCTTCGACGAGGCCCGCCCCGTGCTGGAGCGCGCCTCCGCGCGGGAGACCGCGGCCCGGGTGGCGCTGGGCGCGGTGGCCCGGTCGTACCTGAAGGAGACGGCCGGCATCGAGATCGTCTCCCACGTCGTGGAGCTGGCCGCGGCCAGGGCGCCGTACGGGGTGTACCCGACGCCGGCGGACGTGGCGAAGCTGGACGAGGACCCGGTGCGCTGCCTGGACGCGGACGCCTCGAAGGCGATGGTCGCGGAGATCGACCAGGCCCACAAGGACGGCGACACCCTCGGCGGAGTCGTCGAGGTCCTCGCCTACGACGTACCGGTGGGCCTCGGGTCGCACGTGCACTGGGACCGCCGGCTGGACGCCCGTCTCGCCGCCGCGCTGATGGGCATCCAGGCCATCAAGGGTGTCGAGGTCGGCGACGGCTTCGACCTGGCGCGTGTGCCCGGCTCGCAGGCGCACGACGAGATCGTCAGTACCGACGAGGGCATCAGGCGGACCACCGGCCGTTCCGGCGGCACCGAGGGCGGCCTGACCACGGGCGGGCTGCTGCGTGTGCGCGCCGCGATGAAGCCGATCGCGACCGTGCCGCGGGCGCTGCAGACGGTGGACGTCGTCACCGGCGAGGCCGCCCAGGCCCACCACCAGCGCTCCGACGTGTGTGCCGTCCCGGCGGCCGGCATCGTCGCCGAGGCGATGGTCGCGCTCGTCCTCGCCGACGCGGTGGCGGAGAAGTTCGGTGGCGACTCGGTGGGGGAGACCCGCCGCAACGTCACGTCGTACCTCGACAACCTGACCGTCCGATGACGGCGGCCCCGCTGATCGTGGTGGTCGGCCCCATGGGTGTGGGCAAGTCGACCGTCGGGCACCTCCTCGCGGAGCGGCTCGGTGTCGGCTACCGCGACACCGACGACGACATCGTGTCCGAGCAGGGCCGCGCCATCTCGGACATCTTCTTCGAGGAGGGCGAAGCGGCCTTCCGCGCGATCGAGAAGCAGGCCGTACGCCGGGCGCTCGCCGAGCACGACGGCATCCTCGCCCTGGGCGGCGGCGCGATCCTCGACGCCGACACGCGCGCGGCGCTCGCCGGACAGCGCGTCGTCTACCTCTCCATGGACGTCGAGGAGGCGGTCAAGCGCACCGGCCTGAACGCCGCGCGGCCCCTGCTCGCCGTCAACCCGCGCAAACAGTGGCGCGAACTCATGGAAGCCCGCCGCCATCTGTACGAGGAGGTCGCCACGGCCGTGGTGACGACCGACGGACGGACGCCCGAAAAGGTCACCGAAGCGGCCCTGGACGCACTGGAGTTGAAGGAAGCATGAGCGAGGCAGTCACCCGGATCCAGGTGGGCGGCACGGCGGGCACCGACCCGTACGAGGTCCTGGTGGGCCGTCAGCTGCTGGGCGAACTGGCCGGGCTGATCGGCCCGAGGGCGAGGAAGGTCGCCGTCCTGCACCCGGAGGCCCTCGCCGAGACCGGGGACGCGCTGCGCGCCGACCTGGCCGGGCAGGGCTACGACGCCATCGCCGTCCAGGTGCCGAACGCGGAGGAGGCCAAGACCGCCGAGGTCGCGGCGTACTGCTGGAAGGCCCTCGGCCAGTCCGGCTTCACCCGCACCGACGTCGTCGTCGGCGTCGGCGGCGGAGCCACCACCGACCTGGCCGGATTCGTCGCCGCGACCTGGCTGCGCGGCGTGCGCTGGATCGCGGTCCCGACGACCGTCCTGGCCATGGTGGACGCGGCCGTCGGCGGCAAGACCGGCATCAACACCGCCGAGGGCAAGAACCTGGTCGGCGCCTTCCACCCGCCCGCCGGTGTCCTCTGCGACCTGGCCGCGCTGGACTCCCTCGCGGTCAACGACTACGTTTCCGGCCTCGCCGAGGTCATCAAGGCCGGCTTCATCGCCGACCCGGTGATCCTGGACCTCATCGAGTCGGACCCGCAAGCCGCCCGCACTCCGGCCGGTCCGCACACCGCCGAGCTGATCGAGCGCTCGATCCGGGTCAAGGCCGAGGTCGTCTCCTCCGACCTGAAGGAGTCGGGTCTGAGGGAGATCCTCAACTACGGCCACACCCTCGGCCACGCCATCGAGAAGAACGAGCGCTACAAGTGGCGGCACGGCGCCGCCGTCTCCGTCGGCATGCACTTCGCCGCCGAACTGGGCCGTCTCGCCGGCCGCCTGGACGACGCGACCGCCGACCGCCACCGCGCGATCCTCGAATCCGTCGGACTTCCCCTCCACTACCGCTACGACCAGTGGCCGAAGCTCGTGGAGAACATGAAGATCGACAAGAAGTCCCGCGGCGACCTGCTGCGCTTCATCGTCCTGGACGGCCTGGCCAAGCCCACCGTGATGGAGGGCCCGGACCCGGCCGTCCTCCTCGCCGCCTACGGCGAAGTGGGCGAGTAGCCCCAACAGAAGGCGCCGTCCGCCCGATTCTCTTCCCGCACCGGGCACTTGGCACCGCCCCCGGCCGTTCACCAAACGACGGCAGGGGGCGGTACCGTTCGGTAACGCGCGGGTTTCCCCCCGCCGTCAGCATCGACATCGCCTGTACGAGACGGAGTGGCACCGGATGCAGCACGCAGTGGGTTCTCCGCTGCCGCCGCCCCACCAGCCGGGGCACGGACCGGCCGCCGGCTGGGCGCCGGCCGCCCACCACCCTGGCGCGCAGCACCAGGGTCCCGCCCCCGCACCTCCGCCACCGGGCTTCACCCCGCCCGCGGCACCCGCGCAGCACCCGCCGATGCCCCCCGCTCCGGACACCACGGGCCACGTCCCGCTGCCGCCGGGCGCCCCGGTCGCCGTGCCCGTCCCCTCTCCGGCCACGGCCCCGGACCCCACGACCACCACCCTCGCGGTGCTGCTCATAGGGCCGGCGGGCGCCGGAAAGACCAGCGTCGCCAAGCACTGGGCGGACCACCGACGCGTTCCCACCGCCCACATCAGCCTCGACGACGTACGCGAATGGGTCCGCTCCGGCTTCGCCGACCCCCAGTCCGGCTGGAACGACCACTCCGAGGCGCAGTACCGCCTGGCCCGCCGCACCTGCGGCTTCGCCGCCCGCAACTTCCTCGCCAACGGCATCTCCTGCATCCTCGACGACGCCGTCTTCCCCGACCGTCCGGTCGTCGGCCTCGGCGGCTGGAAGCGCCACGTGGGCCCCGGCCTCCTCCCCGTCGTCCTCCTGCCCGGCCTCGACATCGTCCTGGAACGCAACGCGGAACGCTCGGGCAACCGCCGCCTCACCGACGAGGAGGTCGCCCGCATCCACGGCCGCATGGCCGGCTGGTACGGCTCGGGCCTCCCGATCATCGACAACTCCCAGCTGGACATCCCGGAAACGGCGAGAGTCCTGGACGACATCCTGACGAGAGCGATAGCCAGCCCGCCCACCTGGTGAACGCGGACGCGACCGCCTCCGGCGAGCCGAGGACCAGGGGTGGGTCACGCGGCCCGGCGTCGCGTGCCGCCACCTGCGCCCACCGTGCCGCACCCTTCGGGCGGCACGACTGCCCGCCCCTGAGCGGCCGGGACGCCCCCGCACTGCCCATGCCCGCCCGTGCACGGGCCGTGGGCGCACCCGCACCGCGGCTGCTCGCCCGCCCCCACTTGGCTCGCCCAACCGGCACCATTCCCCCGCCCCTCGTACGCTCGGCTCATGCCAGAGGTGTACGCGGACCGCCGAACCCGCCTACGGGAACGCTGCAACGCGGGCGGCAGCGCGGCGGCGCTCGTCTCCCGCCCCGCCAACGTGCGCTACCTCGCGGGCCCCGCCCCCCGGGGCGCTGTCCTGCTCCTGGGCGCCACCGACGACCTCCTGCTCTGCCCCGACTCCCCGGACGACCACCCGACCCGGGCCACCACCCCGTACCACCCCGAATCCGGCACCCTCGGCATCCCTGGAGCCGACGCCCGCCCCCACCCAGACGACACCCTCGACATCCGCACCGTCCCCGCTCCCGGCCCCCACCCCGCCGCGGCCGCCGCCCGGGCTGCCGTCGACCAGGGCGCCGACTCCCTCGCCGTGGAGGAGAACCACGTCACCGTCGCCCGCCACCGCGAGATCCACGCGGCCGCCCCCCGCCTGTGCCTGGGGGACCTGGCCGGCGCGGTCGAGCAGCTCAGGGTCGTCAAGGACGAGGAGGAGATCTCCTGCCTGCGCATCGCCGCCGAGATCACGGACCAGGCGCTCGGTGAGCTCCTCGAATCGATCCTCGTGGGCCGCACCGAACGCCATCTCGCCCTCGAGCTGGAACGCCGCCTCGTGGATCACGGCGGTGACGGCCCCGCCTTCCCCACCGCCGTCGCCACCGGCCCGAACGCCGGCCGCCGCGGCCACCGTCCCACGGACCGACGCGTGGAGGAGGGCGACTTCCTCTCCGTGTGCCTGGGCGCCTCCTACCGCGGCTACCGCTGCGAGATCGGCCGCACGTTCGTCATCGGCACCAGCCCCGCCGACTGGCAGATCGAGCTGTACGACCTGGTCTTCGCGGCGCAGCGGGCCGGCCGCGAGAGTCTCGTACCGGGTGCCGCCTACCGCGACGTGGACCGCGCGACACGCCACGTCCTGGACTCGGCCGGCTACGCCCAGGCACTTCCGGCGCTCACCGGACACGGCGTCGGGCTCGAAATCGACGAGGACCCTCAGTTGGCCCCCGCGGCCATGGGTAAACTGGACGCTTGCGTGCCGGTCACCGTCGAGCCGGGGGTCCACCTCCCGGGCAGGGGCGGCGTCCGGATCGATGACACGCTCGTCGTGCGCCCAGAGGCGGACGGCGGACCCGAGCTACTCACCATTACGACCAAGGAGCTGCTCGCGCTGTAGCGGCACAGCCGCGGCGCCTGCCCCGGGGTCGTCCACGTCAGTCCAGGAGATTCCGCAACCGTGGCTTCCACGAACGACCTCAAGAACGGCATGGTGCTCAAGCTCGAAGGCGGCCAGCTCTGGTCCGTCGTCGAGTTCCAGCACGTCAAGCCCGGCAAGGGCCCGGCCTTCGTGCGCACCAAGCTCAAGAACGTGCTTTCCGGCAAGGTCGTCGACAAGACCTTCAACGCCGGCGTCAAGGTCGAAACGGCCACCGTCGACAAGCGCGACATGCAGTTCTCCTACATGGACGGCGACTACTTCGTCTTCATGGACATGGAGACGTACGACCAGCTGCTGGTGGACCGGAAGGCCGTCGGCGACGCCGCGAACTTCCTCGTGGAGGGCTTCACCGCCACCGTCGCGCAGCACGAGGGCGAGGTGCTCTTCGTGGAGCTCCCGGCCGCCGTGGAGCTGACGATCCAGGAGACCGAGCCGGGCGTGCAGGGCGACCGCTCCACGGGCGGCACCAAGCCCGCCGTTCTGGAGACCGGCCACCAGATCAACGTGCCGCTCTTCATCACCACCGGTGAGAAGATCAAGGTCGACACCCGCACGAGCGACTACCTCGGCCGGGTGAACAGCTAACCGTGGCTGCCCGCAACACGGCCCGCAAGCGTGCCTTCCAGATCCTCTTCGAGGGCGACCAGCGCGGCGCCGACGTCCTGACGGTCCTCGCGGACTGGATCCGGCACTCCCGGGCCGACACCCGGCAGCCGCCGGTGAGCGAGTACACGATGCAGCTGATCGAGGGCTACGCGGAGCACGCGAGGCGCATCGACGAGCTGATCTCGCAGTACTCCGTCGGCTGGACGCTCGACCGCATGCCGGTGGTGGACCGCAGCATCCTGCGGCTCGGCGCCTACGAGCTGATCTGGGCCGACGAGACCCCGGACGCCGTCGTTCTCGACGAGATGGTGCAGCTGGCGAAGGAGTTCTCCACGGACGACTCGCCCTCGTTCGTCAATGGTCTGCTCGGCCGGCTGAAGGAACTGAAGCCGTCCCTGCGCCGCGACGAGGCGTAACAGGCAGCGAGAGACGCCGGAGGGCCCGCAGCGATCCTGCTGCGGGCCCTCCGGCCTTCGTCCCCGGCCGCACGATGCGTCGTACGGCTCAGGGAGGCACGTTTCTGCTGGGCCTCGTCCTGGTGGCCCCCGGAGGGAACCAGGGGGCGGTCAGCCTTCCTCGTGGGCCACCGCGCGACGCGCGTCGGCGTCCAGTACACCCCAGCCGATCAGCTGCTCGGTGAGGACCGACGGCGACTGGTCGTAGATGACGGCGAGGGTGCGCAGGTCGTCCTGGCGGATCGACAGCACCTTGCCGTTGTAGTCACCGCGCTGCGACTGGATCGTCGCCGCGTACCGCTGCAGCGGGCCCGCCTTCTCGGCCGGCACCGTGGCCAGCCGCTCCAGGTCCAGGACCAGCTTGGGCGGCGGCTCGGCCGCACCGCCGGGCGTCGTGCCCGGGAGCAGTTCCTGCACGGGCACACCGTAGAAGTCGGCGAGCTCGGCGAGTCGCTGCACGGTGACGGCGCGGTCGCCGCGCTCGTAAGAACCGACCACGACCGCCTTCCAGCGTCCCTGGGACTTCTCCTCGACACCGTGGAGGGAAAGGCCCTGCTGGGTGCGGATGGCCCGGAGCTTGGCCCCGAGCTGTTTGGCGTATTCGCTGGACATATAGCTCCCCGGCACTGTGTCGACGCGGCCTGACTCTGATCCGTGCCGCGCGGTGGTAACTCACTGTGAGGTTACGCAGCGTTACTCTGCTCCGTCAAGCCGAGCGGTCCGCCCCGGCGCTTCCGCGCGGGCGGCGGGCGATTGCGCCGAACGGGTGAAGGGCGAGTGGCCGGAAGGGCCGCCCGGGGCGTGCCGGGAGCGCCTGCTACGGTGGGAAACGCAATGTCGACGTCCTTTAAGGTCCGTCCCGTGAGGCGGAGAAGGAGGTCCGTTTCGTATGGACAAGCAGGACACGCAGCACACGCAGTCCGATGCGCGGCCCGTTCTCGAGGGCCCCGACATCGCGCGGGTACTGACCCGCATCGCCCACGAGATCGTCGAGCGCGCCAAGGGCGCCGACGACGTGGTGCTCCTCGGCATTCCGACCCGGGGCGTCTTCCTCGCCCAGCGGCTCGCCGCCAAGCTCGAGCAGATCACCGAACGCAAGGTGCCGGTCGGCTCGCTCGACATCACCATGTACCGCGACGACCTGCGCATGCACCCGCCGCGTGCGCTGGCCCGCACCGAGATCCCCGGTGACGGCATCGACGGCCGCCTCGTCGTCCTCGTGGACGACGTGCTCTTCTCCGGCCGCACCATCCGCGCCGCACTCGACGCGCTGAACGACATCGGGCGCCCGCGCGCGGTGCAGCTCGCGGTCCTCGTCGACCGGGGCCACCGCGAACTGCCCATCCGCGCCGACTACGTGGGCAAGAACCTCCCCACGTCGCTGCGGGAGACGGTCAAGGTCCTGCTCGCCGAGGAGGACGGTCGCGACACCGTGCTGCTCGGCGCCAAGCCGGACGCCCCGGGCGCGCAGCAGTAGGACACCGGCGTACGCATCGGCGTACGCCCGCCCAGGCACGCCCCCGCCTGCCCGAATTCTGCGAATTCTCCCCTATGAACTGCCTTACGGAGCCTGACAGATGCAGCGTCATCTCATCTCGGCCGCCGACCTCTCCCGCGACGACGCCGTCCTGATCCTCGACACCGCCGAGGAGATGGCCCGGGTCGCCGACCGGCCTATCAAGAAGCTGCCGACCCTGCGCGGCCGCACCGTCGTGAACCTCTTCTTCGAGGACTCCACGCGCACCCGGATCTCCTTCGAGGCCGCCGAGAAGCGGCTGTCCGCGGACGTCATCAACTTCACCGCCAAGGGCTCGTCGGTGTCCAAGGGCGAGTCCCTGAAGGACACCGCCCAGACCCTGGAGGCCATGGGCGTCGACGCGGTCGTCATCCGGCACGGCGCCTCCGGCGCCCCCTACCGGCTGGCCAACTCCGGCTGGGTCGACGCCGCCGTGATCAACGCCGGCGACGGCACCCACCAGCACCCCACCCAGGCCCTGCTGGACGCGTTCACCATGCGCCGTCGGCTCGTCGGCCGCGACGCCGGGCTCCGCCAGGACCTGTCCGGCCGGCGCATCACGATCGTCGGCGACATCCTGCACAGCCGCGTCGCCCGCTCCAACGTCGACCTGCTGCACACGCTCGGCGCCGAGGTCACCCTGGTCGCCCCGCCCACCCTGGTGCCCGTTGGCGTCGAGACCTGGCCCTGCGAGGTGTCGTACGACCTGGACTCCACGCTGACCAAGTCCGACGCGGTGATGATGCTGCGCGTACAGCGCGAGCGGATGAACGCCGCGTTCTTCCCGACCGAGCGCGAGTACTCGCGTCGCTACGGCCTCGACGGCGACCGCATGGCGAAGATGCCGGAGCACGCGATCGTCATGCACCCCGGTCCGATGGTCCGCGGCATGGAGATCACCGCCGAGGTCGCCGACTCCGACCGCTGCACCGTCGTGGAGCAGGTCGCCAACGGGGTCTCCGTCCGGATGGCGGTCCTGTACCTGCTGCTGGGCGGCAACGAGCCCGCCGTCACCCAAACCCGTACCGAGGAGAAGTAGGAACCATGAGCAAGACCCTGATCCGAGGTGCGAAGGTGCTCGGCGGCGAACCGCAGGACATCCTGATCGACGGCGAGACCGTCGCGGCCGTGGGCGCCGGACTGCAGGCCGAGGGCGCCGAGGTCGTCGAGGCCGGCGGCAAGGTGCTGCTGCCCGGCCTGGTCGACCTGCACACCCACCTGCGCGAGCCCGGCCGGGAGGACTCCGAGACCGTCCTGACCGGCACCCGCTCCGCCGCCTCCGGCGGCTACACCGCCGTGTTCGCCATGGCCAACACCTTCCCCGTCGCCGACACCGCGGGCGTGGTCGAGCAGGTCTGGCGGCTCGGCAAGGAGCACGGCTACTGCGACGTACGGCCCGTCGGCGCCGTCACCGTCGGCCTGGAGGGCAGGAAGCTCGCCGAGCTGGGCGCCATGCACGAGTCGGCCGCCGGCGTGACCGTCTTCTCCGACGACGGCAAGTGCGTCCACGACGCGGTGATCATGCGCCGCGCACTGGAGTACGTGAAGGCCTTCGGCGGCGTCGTCGCCCAGCACGCGCAGGAGCCCCGGCTGACCGAGGGCGCCGAGATGAACGAGGGTGTGGTCTCCGCCGAGCTGGGCCTCGGGGGCTGGCCCGCGGTCGCCGAGGAGGCGATCATCGCCCGGGACGTGCTGCTCGCCGAGCACGTCGGATCCCGCGTCCACATCTGCCACCTGTCGACGGCCGGTTCCGTCGAGATCGTCCGCTGGGCCAAGTCCCGCGGCATCGACGTCACCGCCGAGGTCACCCCGCACCACCTGCTCCTCACCGACGAACTGGTCCGGACGTACAACCCGGTCTACAAGGTGAACCCGCCGCTGCGCACCGAGCGTGACGTCAGGGCGCTGCGCGAGGCGCTCGCCGACGGCACGATCGACATCGTCGCCACCGACCACGCCCCCCACCCGCACGAGGACAAGGACTGCGAGTGGGCCGCCGCCGCCATGGGCATGGTGGGCCTGGAGACCGCGCTGTCGGTGGTCCAGGAGACGATGGTGGAGACCGGCCTGCTGGACTGGGCGCAGGTCGCCGACCGCATGTCGTTCACGCCCGCGCGGATCGGCCGGGCCGAGGGCCACGGCCGGCCCGTCTCGGCAGGCGAGCCCGCCAACCTCACGCTGGTGGACACGGCATACCGTGGGCCGGTGGACCCCGCGGGTTTCGCCTCGCGCAGCCGCAACACCCCGTACGAGGGCCGCGAGCTGCCGGGCCGTGTGACGCACACCTGGCTGCGGGGCAAGGCCACACTCGTCGACGGGAAGCTCACGTGACAACTCTGATCCTGCTGGCCGCCGAGAAGAAATCGGCGGAAGTGACCGACTGGGCCGCTCGTATCGGCTGGGTGGCCGGCCTCGCCCTCTTCGTCGCGCTCGTCTACTGGCTGATGCGCGAGGGCTGGAAGTGGCGCGGCACCCTGCAGAGCGACCTGCCGGACCTGCCCGACGCGCCGGACAGCCCCGGCCCGGCGAAACTGACTCTCAGCGGCCGCTATCACGGCTCCACCACCGCCGGGCAGTGGCTCGACCGCATCGTCGCGCACGGCCTGGGCACCCGCAGCCGGGCCGAGCTCACCCTGACGGAGGAGGGACTGGACGTCGTCCGCCCCGGCGCCACCGACTTCTTCGTCCCCCGCCAGGCGCTGCGCGGGGCCCGGCTCGACAAGGGCATCGCCGGCAAGGTCCTCACCGAGGGCGGGCTGCTCGTCGTCACCTGGGCGCACGGCGGCAAGCTGCTCGACTCCGGGTTCCGCTCGGACCGCGCGGCGGAGCACCGGGAGTGGGTCGACGCCGTCAACTCCATGATCGAAACCAACAGCACGGAAGGCGCCGAACGATGACGACCTCCACCAGGGGAAAGAACAGGGTCCCCGCCGTACTCGTCCTGGAGGACGGCCGGATCTTCCGCGGCCGCGCCTACGGGGCCGTGGGGGAGACGTTCGGCGAGGCCGTGTTCTCCACCGGCATGACCGGCTACCAGGAGACCCTCACCGACCCGTCGTACCACCGTCAGGTCGTCGTGATGACGGCCCCGCACGTCGGCAACACCGGCGTCAACGACGAGGACATGGAGTCGAAGAAGATCTGGGTCTCCGGCTACGTCGTCCGCGACCCCGCGCGCGTGCCGTCCAACTGGCGCTCCCGCCGTTCCCTGGACGAGGAACTGGCCGCGCAGGGCGTCGTCGGCATCAGCGGCATCGACACCCGCGCCCTGACCCGGCACCTGCGCGAGCGCGGCGCCATGCGCGTCGGCATCTTCTCCGGCCACGCGCTGCCCGACGACGGCACGATGCTCGCCGAGGTCCGCCAGACGCCCGAGATGACGGGCGCGGACCTCTCCGCCGAGGTCGCCACCACCGAGCCGTACGTGGTGCCCGCCATCGGGGAGAAGAGGTTCACCGTCGCCGCCGTCGACCTCGGCATCAAGGGCATGACCCCGCACCGCATGGCCGAGCGCGGCATAGAGGTGCACGTGCTGCCCGCGACGGCCACCGTCGAGGACGTCTACGCCGTGAACCCCGACGGCGTGTTCTTCTCCAACGGCCCCGGCGACCCGGCCACCGCCGACCACCCCGTCTCCGTCATGCGAGGCGTCCTGGAGCGCGGCACACCCCTGTTCGGCATCTGCTTCGGCAACCAGATCCTGGGCCGCGCCCTCGGCTTCGGCACGTTCAAACTGAAGTACGGCCACCGCGGCATCAACCAGCCGGTGCAGGACCGTACGACCGGCAAGGTCGAGGTCACCGCCCACAACCACGGCTTCGCCGTCGACGCCCCCCTCGACACGGTGTCCGACACCCCCTTCGGCCGCGCCGAGGTCTCCCACGTCTGCCTCAACGACGACGTGGTCGAGGGGCTGCGGCTCCTCGACCGGCCGGCCTTCAGCGTCCAGTACCACCCCGAGGCGGCGGCCGGTCCGCATGACGCGGCATACCTGTTCGACCGCTTCGTCTCCCTGATGGAGGGCCAGCGTGCCTAAGCGCACCGATATCCAGTCCGTCCTGGTCATCGGCTCCGGCCCGATCGTCATCGGTCAGGCCGCCGAGTTCGACTACTCCGGCACCCAGGCGTGCCGGGTCCTCAAGGCCGAGGGCCTGCGCGTCGTCCTGGTGAACTCCAACCCGGCGACGATCATGACCGACCCGGAGATCGCCGACGCCACGTACGTCGAGCCGATCACCCCGGACTTCGTCGAGAAGATCATCGCCAAGGAGCGGCCGGACGCCCTGCTGCCCACCCTGGGCGGCCAGACGGCCCTCAACACCGCGATCTCGCTGCACGAGAACGGCGTCCTCGACAAATACGGCGTCGAGCTGATCGGCGCCAACGTGACGGCGATCCACAAGGGCGAGGACCGCGACCTGTTCAAGGAGGTCGTGGAGGCCGTCCGCGCCAAGATCGGGCACGGCGAGTCCGCCCGGTCCTACATCTGCCACTCCATGGACGACGTCCTCAAGGGCGTCGCGGAGCTCGGCGGCTACCCGGTCGTCGTCCGCCCCTCCTTCACCATGGGCGGCGCCGGCTCCGGCTTCGCCCACGACGAGGACGAGCTGCGCCGCATCGCCGGCCAGGGCCTCACCCTCTCCCCGACCACCGAGGTGCTCCTGGAGGAGTCCATCCTCGGCTGGAAGGAGTACGAGCTGGAGCTGATGCGCGACAAGCACGACAACGTCGTGGTCGTCTGCTCCATCGAGAACTTCGACCCGATGGGCGTGCACACCGGCGACTCCATCACCGTCGCCCCGGCGATGACGCTCACCGACCGCGAGTACCAGGTGCTGCGCGACGTCGGGATCGCGATCATCCGCGAGGTCGGTGTCGACACGGGCGGCTGCAACATCCAGTTCGCGGTGAACCCCGAGGACGGGCGCGTCATCGTCATCGAGATGAACCCCCGCGTGTCGCGTTCCTCGGCACTCGCCTCCAAGGCGACCGGCTTCCCCATCGCCAAGATCGCCGCCAAGCTCGCCGTCGGCTACACCCTCGACGAGATCCCGAACGACATCACGCGTGAGACCCCGGCCTCCTTCGAGCCGACGCTCGACTACGTGGTCGTGAAGGCGCCCCGCTTCGCCTTCGAGAAGTTCCCGCAGGCCGACTCCACGCTCACCACCACCATGAAGTCGGTCGGCGAGGCCATGGCCATCGGCCGCAACTTCACCGAGGCCTTCCAGAAGGCGCTGCGCTCGCTGGAGAAGAAGGGCAGCCAGTTCACGTTCACCGGCGACCCCGGCGACAAGGCCGAGCTGCTGCGCGAGGCCGTACGCCCCACCGACGGCCGCATCAACACCGTCATGCGGGCCATCCGCGCGGGGGCCACTGCCGAGGAGGTCTTCGACCACACGAAGATCGACCCCTGGTTCGTCGACCAGCTCTTCCTCATCAAGGAGACCGCCGACGAGCTCGCCGAGGCGCCCGAGCTGACCCGCGAACTGCTCGCCGAGGCCAAGCGGCACGGCTTCTCCGACCAGCAGGTCGGCGAGATCCGCGGCCTGCGCGAGGACGTCGTCCGCGAGGTACGGCACGCGCTCGGCATCCGCCCGGTCTACAAGACGGTCGACACCTGCGCCGCCGAGTTCGCCGCGCGGACGCCGTACTTCTACTCCTCCTACGACGAGGAGACCGAGGTCGCGCCCCGGACCAGGCCCGCGGTGATCATCCTGGGCTCCGGCCCGAACCGCATCGGCCAGGGCATCGAGTTCGACTACTCCTGCGTCCACGCGTCCTTCGCGCTCGGCGACGCCGGGTACGAGACCGTGATGGTCAACTGCAACCCCGAGACCGTCTCCACGGACTACGACACCTCCGACCGCCTGTACTTCGAGCCGCTCACGCTGGAAGACGTGCTGGAGATCGTCCACGCCGAGCGGCAGGCCGGGCCGGTCGCGGGCGTCATCGTGCAGCTCGGCGGGCAGACCCCGCTCGGCCTCTCCCAGGCCCTCAAGGACAACGGCGTACCGATCGTCGGCACCTCCCCGGAGGCCATCCACGCCGCCGAGGACCGCGGCGCCTTCGGCCAGGTCCTCAAGGAGGCCGGCCTGCCCGCCCCCAAGCACGGCACCGCCACCACCTTCGCCGAGGCCAAGGCCATCGCCGACGAGATCGGCTACCCCGTCCTCGTCCGCCCGTCCTACGTCCTCGGCGGGCGCGGCATGGAGATCGTCTACGAAGAGACCCGGCTGGAGTCCTACATCGCCGAGTCCACCGAGATCAGCCCCTCCCGGCCGGTCCTGGTGGACCGCTTCCTCGACGACGCCATCGAGATCGACGTCGACGCCCTCTACGACGGCGAGGAGCTCTACCTCGGCGGCGTCATGGAGCACATCGAGGAGGCCGGCATCCACTCCGGGGACTCGGCGTGCGCCCTGCCCCCGATCACCCTCGGCGGCTTCGACGTCAAGCGGCTGCGCGCCTCCACCGAGGCCATCGCGCGCGGTGTCGGCGTACGCGGTCTGATCAACATCCAGTTCGCGCTGGCCGGCGACATCCTCTACGTCCTGGAGGCCAACCCGCGCGCCTCCCGGACCGTCCCCTTCACCTCGAAGGCGACCGCGGTGCCGCTGGCGAAGGCCGCCGCCCGTATCTCGCTCGGCGCGACCGTCGCCGAGCTGCGCGCCGAGGGCCTGCTGCCGGCGACCGGTGACGGCGGCGAGCTGCCGCTGGACGCGCCGATCTCCGTCAAGGAGGCCGTCATGCCGTGGTCGCGCTTCCGCGACATCCACGGCCGCGGCGTCGACACCGTCCTCGGTCCGGAGATGCGCTCCACCGGCGAGGTCATGGGCATCGACTCCGTCTTCGGCACGGCGTACGCCAAGTCGCAGGCGGGTGCCTACGGCCCGCTGCCCACCACGGGCCGCGCCTTCATCTCGGTCGCCAACCGCGACAAGCGCTCGATGATCTTCCCGGCGCGCGAGCTGGTCGCCCACGGCTTCGAGCTGATGGCCACCTCCGGCACCGCCGAGGTCCTCAAGCGCAACGGCATACACGCCACCATCGTGCGCAAGCAGTCCGAGGGCCCCGGCCCGAACGGCGAGCGGACCGTCGTCCAGCTCATCCACGACGGCGAGGTCGACCTGATCGTCAACACCCCGTACGGCACCGGGGGCCGCCTCGACGGCTACGACATCCGTACGGCGGCCGTGGCGCGCTCCGTGCCCTGCCTGACGACGGTCCAGGCGCTCGCCGCCGCGGTCCAGGGCATCGACGCGCTCAACCACGGCGACGTGGGCGTGCGATCACTCCAGGAACACGCGGAGTTCCTGACCGCGGCCCGCGACTAGCAGCCGACCCGGAGGGGGACACCGAGAACGGTGTCCCCCTCGGCATGAGGCCACCTTGCTGAGGACACCCATGTACACGTTCTTCTTCACTCTCGTCTTCCGCCGGATGGACGCGGAACGAGCCCACCACCTCGCCTTCCGCTGGATCCGCCTCACCGCCCGCGTCCCTGTGCTGCGTACCGTCGTCGCCGCTGTGCTGGCCCCCCGCCACAAGGAGCTGCGCACGGAGGCGCTCGGGCTGCGCCTGCACGGCCCCTTCGGGCTGGCGGCCGGCTTCGACAAGAACGCCGTCGCCATCGACGGCCTGGCCATGCTCGGCTTCGGCCACGTCGAGATCGGCACGGTCACGGGCGAGCCGCAGCCCGGCAACCCGAAAAAGCGGCTGTTCCGCCTCGTCCCGGACCGCGCGCTGATCAACCGCATGGGCTTCAACAACGACGGCTCGCTCGCCGTCGCCGCCCGGCTGGCCGCCCGCAGCCCCGTCTTCGAGCCGGTCGTCGGCGTGAACATCGGCAAGACGAAGGCCGTCCCGGAGGAGGAGGCCGTCGCCGACTACGTGAAGTCCGCCGAGCGGCTCGCCCCGTACGCCGACTACCTCGTCGTCAACGTCTCCTCCCCGAACACGCCCGGACTGCGCGACCTCCAGGCCGTCGACCACCTGCGCCCGCTGCTGAGCGCCGTCCGCGAGGCCGCCGACCGCAGCGTCCCGGCCCGGCGCGTGCCGCTGCTGGTCAAGATCGCACCCGACCTGGCCGACGAGGACGTGGACGCGGTCGCCGACCTCGCCGTCGAACTCGGCCTGGACGGCATCATCGCCACGAACACCACCGTCGCGCGTGAGGGGCTCGGTCTGGAATCCGAGCCGTCCCTGGTCGCGGAGACCGGCGGGCTCTCCGGAGCACCCCTCAAGGCCCGCTCCCTGGAGGTACTGCGCCGCCTGTACGCGCGGGTGGGCGACCGCATCACCCTGATCGGCGTCGGCGGCGTCGAGAGCGCCGAGGACGCCTGGCAGCGCATCCTGGCCGGCGCCACGCTGGTCCAGGGTTACAGCGCCTTCATCTACGAGGGCCCCTTCTGGAGCCGCGCCGTCCACAAGGGCCTGGCGGCCCGCCTGCGCACCAGCCCGTACGCCACCCTCGCCGACGCGGTCGGCGCCGACGTGAGGAAGCCCGCATGACGGTTCTGGAGCCCTTCGGCGCCCGCCTGCGCCGCGCCATGGACGAGCGCGGCCCGCTGTGCGTCGGCATCGACCCGCACGCCTCCCTGCTCGCCGAGTGGGGACTGAACGACGACGTGGCGGGCCTGGAGCGGTTCAGCCGCACCGTCGTCGAGGCCCTGGCCGACCGGGTCGCCGTGCTCAAGCCGCAGAGCGCGTTCTTCGAGCGCTTCGGCTCGCGCGGCGTCGCCGTGCTGGAGAAGTCCGTCGGGGAGGCCCGTGCCGCTGGCGCGCTGGTCGTCATGGACGCCAAGCGCGGCGACATCGGCTCGACCATGGCCGCGTACGCCGAGGCGTTCCTGCGCCGGGACGCCCCGCTGTTCTCGGACGCGCTGACCGTCTCCCCGTTCCTCGGCTACGGCTCGCTCAGCCCGGCGGTCGCGCTGGCCCGCGAGAGCGGCGCCGGGCTGTTCGTGCTGGCGCTGACCTCCAACCCGGAGGGCGGCGAGGTCCAGCACGCCGTACGGCCCGACGGGCGGGGCGTCGGGGCGACCGTGCTGGCGCACCTGGCCGCCGAGAACGCGGGGGAGGAGCCGCTGGGCTCCTTCGGCGCGGTGGTCGGCGCCACCCTGGGCGACCTGTCGACGTACGACCTGGACATCAACGGCCCGCTGCTGGCTCCCGGCATCGGCGCGCAGGGGGCGACTCCGGCCGACCTGCCCGCCGTGTTCGGTGCCGCGGTGCGCAACGTCGTGCCGAACGTCAGCCGCGGCGTCCTGCGGCACGGGCCCGGCGCCGGGGCGCTGCGCGCGGCGGCGGACCGTTTCGCCCGGGAGATCCGCGACGCGGTGGCCGCCCGCTGAGCACGCCGGAGCCCTGGCGAGAACGTTCCCGGAGCCCTTTCCACCGCTTTCCGGAGCGCCGACTGAACGTTCCGCCGCCGGCCTGAGCGTGGATACATCCTCGAATCCAGGGCATTATGTCTTAAATGTCCAGCCTGACGGAGGCTGACCAGGACTTTTCCGCTGTTCTCGCTGACTCTGGCGGACTTGCCCGCTAGTCTCCGACGGGTGGGTGCACCTCCCACGCCCTCGCGGCAGAGGAGGAGGTCGGGCAAGCGTGTTGCTCGTGGCTCCCCAGGTGTGGGGCGACTAGGTTCCTCACCGGTCCGTATCCGACAGTTCGACATCCGAGGTGACGTAGGCGTGGCTCTTCCGCCCCTTACCCCTGAACAGCGCGCAGCCGCGCTCGAAAAGGCCGCCGCGGCTCGCCGGGAGCGGGCCGAGGTCAAGAATCGACTCAAGCACTCCGGCGCCTCCCTCCACGAGGTCATCAAGCAGGGCCAGGAGAACGACGTCATCGGCAAGATGAAGGTCTCCGCCCTCCTCGAGTCCCTGCCGGGCGTGGGCAAGGTCCGCGCCAAGCAGATCATGGAGCGGCTGGGTATCTCCGAGAGCCGTCGAGTGCGTGGCCTCGGTTCCAACCAGATCGCCTCCCTGGAGCGCGAGTTCGGCAGCACCGGCTCCTGAGTCCCGGGCAGCCCGGGATTGCTGGAATAATCGCTGCATGAGTGAACGTCCGCGGCTGACCGTGCTCTCCGGCCCCTCCGGGGTCGGCAAGAGCACGGTCGTCGCCCATATGCGCAAGGAACACCCCGAGGTCTGGCTCTCGGTGTCGGCGACGACCCGCAAGCCCCGCCCGGGCGAGAGGCATGGAGTCCACTACTTCTTCGTCACCGACGAGGAGATGGACAAGCTGATCGCCAATGGTGAGCTGCTGGAATGGGCCGAATTCGCCGGTAACCGCTACGGCACGCCGCGTGCGGCCGTCCTGGAGCACCTGGGGGCGGGCGTGCCCGTCCTCCTGGAGATCGACCTGCAGGGTGCCCGGCAGGTACGCGAGTCGATGGCGGAGGCTCATCTCGTGTTCCTGGCTCCGCCCTCCTGGGAGGAGCTGGTGCGCAGACTCACCGGCCGGGGCACCGAGCCGCCCGACGTGATCGAGCGCCGCCTGACCGCGGCCAAGATCGAGCTCGCGGCCGAGCCCGAGTTCGACGAGACCCTGGTCAACACCTCCGTCGAGGATGTGGCGCGCGAGCTGCTAGCCTTGCTGGGTGTTGTGTGATCGCGAGCTCTGACAGGTTCTGTCCGGATTTCCCTCCGGGTCTCCACGCGGAGCCCCTCCCCGCTCTGTGATCACGACCGGTCTTTTCCCATCCATCGGAAGGTAGAGCGTGTCCTCTTCCATCTCCGCGCCCGAGGGCATCATCAACCCGCCGATCGACGAGCTCCTCGAGGCCACCGACTCGAAGTACAGCCTCGTGATCTACGCGGCCAAGCGGGCCCGCCAGATCAACGCGTACTACTCGCAGCTCGGCGAGGGCCTCCTCGAGTACGTCGGTCCGCTCGTCGACACGCACGTCCACGAGAAGCCGCTGTCCATCTCCCTCCGGGAGATCAACGCGGGACTGCTGACGTCCGAGGCCGTCGAGGGCCCGGCGCAGTAGGCGTATTCACAGCTTGCGGTTGGCTTTTCCACAGGCCCGGCAGTCACGCTGCCGGGCCTGTGGTGTGTGATGGAGGCGTGCGCGCGTCGTCCGGCGCACCCGAGCCGAGCATGCGGGAGAGACGGTGGACAAGCCCAAGGTCGTTCTGGGAGTCAGTGGCGGCATCGCGGCCTACAAGGCCTGTGAGCTGCTGCGCAGACTGACGGAGTCGGGCCACGACGTCCGCGTCGTCCCCACGGCGTCGGCGCTGCACTTCGTCGGCGCCGCCACCTGGTCCGCCCTGTCCGGCCACCCGGTCTCCACCGAGGTCTGGGACGACGTGCACCAGGTCCCGCACGTCCGCATCGGCCAGCACGCCGACCTGGTGATCGTCGCCCCGGCCACGGCCGACCTGCTCGCCAAGGCCGCCCACGGCATGGCCGACGACCTGCTCACCAACACGCTCCTCACCGCCCGCTGCCCCGTCGTCTTCGCCCCCGCGATGCACACCGAGATGTGGGAGCACCCGGCCACCCGGGAGAACGTGGCCACGCTGCGCCGCCGCGGCGCCCTCGTCGTCGAACCGGCCGTCGGGCGCCTCACCGGCGTCGACACCGGCAAGGGCCGGCTGCCCGACCCCGCCGAGATCTTCGAGGTCTGCCGCCGGGTGCTGGCCCGCGGCCTCACCGAACCCGATCTCGCGGGGCGGCACGTCGTGATCAGCGCCGGCGGCACCCGCGAGCCGCTCGACCCCGTCCGCTTCCTCGGCAACCGCTCCTCCGGCAAGCAGGGCTACGCCCTCGCCCGCACCGCCGCCGCCCGGGGCGCCCGCGTCACGCTGATCTCGGCGAACGCCGGGCTTCCCGCCCCGGCGGGCGTCGACGTCGTCCCGGTGGGCACGGCCCTCCAACTGCGCGAGGAGGTCCTGAAGGCGGCCGCCGACGCCGACGCGGTCGTCATGGCCGCGGCCGTCGCGGACTTCCGCCCGGCCGTCTACGCCACCGGGAAGATCAAGAAGAAGGACGACCGGGAGCCCGAGCCCGTCACCCTGGTCCGCAACCCGGACGTCCTCGCGGAGATCTCCGCCGACCGCGCCCGGCCCGGCCAGGTCGTCGTCGGCTTCGCCGCCGAGACGGACGACGTCCTCGCCAACGGCCGCGAGAAACTCGCCCGCAAACGCTGCGACCTCCTCGTGGTCAACGAGGTGGGAGAGCGCAAGACCTTCGGCGCCGAGGAGAACGAGGCCGTGGTGCTCGGCGCCGACGGCAGCGAGACCGCCGTACCGCACGGACCGAAGGAGGCGCTGGCCGACATCGTGTGGGATCTCGTGACGGCACGTCTGCGCTGAAAGTTGCAGCTGACTCACAGGTTCCTGAAACCACGCCTCCGTGGGCGCGGCGAGTCTGGCCAAGGGTGCTTTCGATTGGGCAGAATGCGGGTGCCGCAGGTCACAGCGCTCCCGCGAGGTGAGACGGGGGTCCAGTAACCGAACGCGACCGATAAACTGTTTCGCGGACACCGCCGGGCGCAGCCCCCGGCCCGTCCACCCATGATCAGCCAGCAGCCGCTGCAACCCCAGGGAGCGTTGTGTCCCGTCGCCTGTTCACCTCGGAGTCCGTGACCGAGGGTCACCCCGACAAGATCGCTGACCAGATCAGCGACACCATTCTCGACGCGCTCCTGCGCGAGGACCCGGCCTCCAGGGTCGCGGTCGAGACCCTGATCACCACCGGCCTGGTGCACGTGGCCGGCGAGGTCACCACCAAGACCTACGCGGACATCGCGACCCTCGTCCGCGGCAAGATCCTCGAGATCGGCTACGACTCCTCCAAGAAGGGGTTCGACGGAGCCTCCTGCGGCGTCTCGGTGTCGATCGGCGCGCAGTCCCCGGACATCGCCCAGGGTGTGGACGCCGCCTACGAGGCCCGTGTCGAGGGCGACGAGGACGAGCTGGACCGGCAGGGCGCCGGCGACCAGGGCCTGATGTTCGGCTACGCGACGGACGAGACGCCGACGCTGATGCCGCTCCCGATCTTCCTGGCGCACCGCCTGTCGAAGCGCCTGTCCGACGTGCGCAAGAACGGCACGATCCCCTACCTGCGCCCGGACGGCAAGACGCAGGTCACCATCGAGTACGACGGCGACAAGGCGGTCCGCCTGGACACGGTCGTCGTCTCCTCGCAGCACGCCTCCGACATCGACCTGGATTCGCTGCTGGCGCCGGACATCCGGGAGTTCGTGGTCGAGCCGGAGCTGAAGGCGCTGGTCGACGAGGGCATCAAGCTCGACACCGAGGGCTACCGCCTGCTCGTCAACCCGACCGGCCGCTTCGAGGTCGGCGGCCCCATGGGCGACGCCGGCCTGACCGGCCGCAAGATCATCATCGACACCTACGGCGGCATGGCCCGCCACGGCGGCGGCGCCTTCTCCGGCAAGGATCCCTCCAAGGTCGACCGTTCGGCCGCGTACGCGATGCGCTGGGTCGCCAAGAACGTCGTCGCCGCGGGCCTCGCCTCCCGCTGCGAGGTCCAGGTCGCCTACGCGATCGGCAAGGCCGAGCCGGTCGGTCTCTTCGTGGAGACCTTCGGCACCGCCAAGGTCGACACCGAGAAGATCGAGCAGGCCATCGACGAGGTCTTCGACCTGCGCCCGGCCGCGATCATCCGCGACCTCGACCTGCTGCGCCCGATCTACGCCCAGACCGCCGCGTACGGCCACTTCGGCCGTGAGCTTCCCGACTTCACCTGGGAGCGCACGGACCGCGTGGACGCGCTGCGCGAGGCCGCGGGGCTGTAGTCCACCGTCCTTCGGTCGGCCGGGCCCGGCGATGCGCCGGGCCCGGCCGACCTTGTCGGACACGGTCTCTGCCGGCACGGTTTCTCTCCGCACGTCGCGAGGCCCGGCGCCCTTCCGCCTTCCGGGAGCCGGGCCCCGGCGTGTCCGGTGACTGCCCGGACGGCGCCGGGTGCCGCCCGCCCGAAGGGCGCCGTCGGATGTCAGTGGGCTTTGCGAGAATGCAGGCGTGAGCAGCGAGGACGAACAGGCCGACCGCGGTGCCGGGGACGCGCCGCCCGAGCAGCTCGCGCTCATCCGGGAGAGCGTGCGCAGGGCGAAGACGCCGCGTGCCAAGCCGCGGACCTGGCGGGGCGCCGCGCTGGCCAAGGACCTGCCCGTCGCCCGCGTCCTCGTCGACAAGGGCGTCCTGCATCTCGACCGGTACTTCGACTACGCGGTGCCCGAGGAGCTCGACGCGGACGCGCAGCCCGGGGTGCGGGTGCGGGTGCGGTTCGGGGCCGGGCGGCACAAGGTGCGTGGCGGGCGGCGCGAGGGCGGCGGCCTGATCGACGGCTTCCTCGTGGCGAGGCTCCCCGAGTCCGACTACTCCGGGCCGCTGGCCGCCCTGGCCCAGGTCGTGTCGCCCGAGCCGGTGCTCGGCGACGAGCTGCTGGGCCTGGCCAGGGCCGTCGCGGACCGGTACGCGGGCAGTCTCGCCGACGTACTGCAACTCGCCGTGCCACCGCGCAACGCCGGCGCCGAGCGACGCCCCTCACCCGCGCCGCTGCCGCCACCACCCGCGCCGGACGCCGGACCGTGGGCGCGGTACGAGCGCGGGGCGGCCTTCCTGCAGTCCCTTTCGGCGGGCGGCGCACCACGAGCCGTGTGGAACGCGCTGCCGGGACCCGAGTGGAGCGACGAAGTGGCGCGGGCCGTCGCGGCGACGCTCGCGTCGGGACGAGGGGCGCTCGTCGTCGTCCCCGACGGCCGGGCCGTCGCCCGTGTCGACGCCGCGCTGAGCACGCTGCTGGGGGAGGGCAGACACGCGGTGCTCACCGCCGACGCCGGGCCGGGGAAGCGGTACGCGCAGTGGCTCGCAGTGCGCCGGGGCGCGGTACGGGCCGTCGTCGGGACCCGGGCCGCGATGTTCGCCCCGGTCCAGGACCTCGGCCTGGTCGCCCTCTGGGACGACGGCGACGACAGCCACAGCGAGCAGCACGCCCCGCAGCCGCACGCGCGCGAGGTTCTGCTGCTGCGGGCCGCGCAGGACGGGTGCGGCTTCCTGCTCGGCGGCTGGAGCTGCACCGTGGAGGCCGCGCAGCTCGTCGAGACCGGCTGGGCCCGGCCGCTGGTCGCCACGCGGGAGCAGGTGCGGGCCGCCGCCCCGCTGGTGCGGACCGTCAGCGACCAGGACCTCGCGAGGGACGAGGCGGCGCGGGCCGCGCGACTGCCCACGCTCGCCTGGCAGGCCGTCCGGGAGGGGCTGCGCGGCGGGCCCGTGCTGGTCCAGGTGCCCCGGCGCGGGTACGTGCCAAGGATGGCGTGCGCCGCCTGCCGGGCGTCGGCGCGCTGCCGGCACTGCGCCGGGCCGCTGGAGGCGCGGGACGCGGCGGCGCTGCGCTGCGGCTGGTGCGGGCGCGAGGAGGGCGGCTGGCACTGCCCGGAGTGCGGCGGGTTCCGGCTGCGGGCGCAGGTCGTGGGGGCGCGGCGCACCGCCGAGGAGCTCGGGCGGGCCTTCCCCGCCGTGCCGGTGCGCACATCGGGGCGTGAGCATGTGCTGGACACGGTGCCGGGGACGCCCGCGCTGATCGTGAGCACGCCGGGCGCGGAGCCGGTCGCCGAGGGCGGCTACGCGGCGGCGCTGCTGCTGGACGGCTGGGCGATGCTGGGGCGGCCCGACCTGCGGGCGGGCGAGGACGCGTTGCGGCGCTGGATCGCCGCGTCGTCGCTGGTCCGGCCGCACGGCTCGGGCGGCACCGTGGTCGTCGTCGCGGAGCCCACGCTGCGGCCCGTGCAGGCGCTGGTGCGCTGGGACCCCGTCGGGCACGCGGTGCGGGAGCTGGGGGAGCGGGCCGAGCTGGGCTTTCCGCCGGTGTCGCGGATGGCGTCGGTGTCGGGACCGCCGCCGGCGCTGGCCGCGTTTCTCGACGCCGTGGAGCTTCCGCCGGAGGCCGAGGTGCTGGGCCCGGTCCCGCTGCCCGTCACGGCGGCCGGACGGCAACGCCGCCCCGGCGCGCCACCGCCCGGCGAGCAGTGGGACCGCGCACTGGTCCGGGTGCCGCCCGGCAGCGGAGCCGCCCTGGCCGCCGCCCTGAAGGCCGCGCAGGCGGCCCGCATGGCACGGGGCGGCGCGGAACCGGTGTGGGTACGGATCGATCCGCCGGACATCGGGTGACAGGGGACATCGGGTGACAGGGGGCGCCGGGTGGCAGACACCAGAGGGTGCGCGAGGACACCGCTGCCCTCCCGGGCCGGAGCCTGGGAGGGCAGAGCGGGCGTGGTCGGCGTTGTCAGCCCGCTCGCGGGCCGGGGAAGGGCGCGGGCCTGGTCTCCTCGCGGAGGGACGGGCTGCCCGCAGTCGGCTGGGTCGGCATGGAGCGGGCCGCGGGGACCGTCGGAATGCCGGAGCCCACAATGACCGGACGGGTGCCTGCGGGCTCCGGGGCGCTCGGGGGTTCGGCGGCGGGCGCGGCCTCCTGCGGGGCGGTGGCGCGGCGAGCCCCGTAACGGCGGTGTACGGCCTGCTTGGTGACGCCGAGCGCCGACCCCACGGCGTCCCACGAGAAGCCGAGCGAGCGGTCGAAGTCCACCGCGGCCGTGACCAGCGTCTCGACGCTGTCCCGAAGTTCCTGGGCGAGACGGACCGTGGGAGCGGGCGCGCGTCCGTAGACGACGAAGCCCGTGGAGGGGCCGGAGCGGCGCGGGCGGTAGACGTTGCCCAGCTGGGCGGTGAGTGTGCGCAGTGCGTCCACCTGCCGGCGGACCCGCTCGATGTCCCGCACCAGCAAGTGCAGGCTGGCCCGAGCCTGGGCGTCGTGGGTTGCGTGGTCGGCCATGAACAAGCCTCTCGAACCGGCGTTGAAAGGAATGGGCCGCGATCGTGGCCCCGAGTGGTCAACTCTTTCTTGACCAACGCCGATTCGCTCCCTGGGTCACGGGTCGGGGGCGTGCGGACATATTTGTGCGCCCGTGCCCGGCCGTCGCACCACCCGTCCGGGGGCGGAAGCAGGGCCACTCCGGTAGCCGCGCGGGGGGTTTTGCCGACCGGGTGGGAGGGGTCCAGCCCCGGCCGGCCCTCCCGTCGGATGATCGAAGGCCTGCCCGCCGGGCCCGGTCGGTGCCGGCGGCTCCGTGCAGGGGGCCGTCCTAGACTTGCCCTGCCCGCCGACCCCGCCCGAGAGGCCCGAACCACTCCATGAAGCTCGTCTTCGCCGGTACCCCCGAGGTCGCCGTTCCCGCTCTCGACGCTCTGCTCGCCTCCCGGCGGCACGAGGTGGTCGCCGTCGTCACGCGGCCCGACGCACCGGCCGGGCGCGGACGCAGGCTCGTCGCGAGCCCCGTCGCCGAGCGCGCCGAGGAGGCCGGCATCGAGGTGCTGAAGCCGGTGAGGCCGAAGGACCCGGAGTTCCTCGCGCGGCTGCGGGAGATCGGCCCCGACTGCTGCCCGGTCGTCGCCTACGGCGCCCTGCTGCCCCGCATCGCGCTGGACGTGCCCGTGCACGGCTGGGTCAACCTGCACTTCTCGCTGCTGCCCGCCTGGCGCGGTGCCGCACCCGTACAGCACGCCATCATGGCGGGCGACGAGATCACCGGCGCGTCCACCTTCCTCATCGAGGAGGGGCTCGACTCCGGCCCCGTCCACGGGACCGTGACCGAGGAGATCCGGCCCACCGACACCAGCGGCGACCTGCTCACCCGGCTCGCCTTCGCGGGCGCCGGGCTGCTCGCCGCCACCATGGACGGCATCGAGGACGGCACCCTGAAGGCCGTACCGCAGCCGGCCGAGGGCATCACTCTCGCGCCGAAGATCACCGTCGAGGACGCCCGGGTCGACTGGCACGCGCCCGCCCTGCGTGTCGACCGGGTCGTCCGCGGCTGCACGCCCGCGCCGGGCGCCTGGACGACGTTCCGCGGCGAGCGGCTGAAGCTCGTCCAGGTCACGCCCGTGCCGGAGCGGACGGACCTGGCACCCGGGCACCTGGCCGTCGGGAAGAACAGCGTGCACGCCGGCACCGGCTCGTACGCCGTCGAGCTGCTGTGGGTGCAGGCCCAGGGCAAGAAGCCGATGAAGGCGGCCGACTGGGCGCGCGGGGTGCGGATCGCCGACGGCGAGCTGCTCGGCGCCTGACACGGGCGGGCGGTCCGGGCCTGCCGGGACGACGTAGGCTGGAGCGCGCACTTCATCTCACCACCGGAGCACCTTTTTCGTGAGCGAGCAGCCCCGTCGGCCCCGCAAGCCCGGCAAGCCCTACCGGCGGCCCCAGAAGGACCCCGTCCGCATCCTCGCCTTCGAGGCGCTGCGGGCCGTCGACGAACGGGACGCGTACGCCAACCTCGTCCTGCCGCCCCTGCTGCGCAAGGCGCGTGAGAAGGACGGTTTCGACACCCGTGACGCGGCCCTCGCGACGGAGCTGGTGTACGGCACACTGCGCCGGCAGGGCACCTACGACGCGGTGATCGCCGAGTGCGTCGACCGGCCGCTGCGCGAGGTCGACCCGCCCGTGCTCGACGTGCTCTCCCTCGGCGCCCACCAGCTGCTCGGCACGCGCATCCCGACGCACGCCGCCGTGTCCGCGACCGTCGAGCTCGCCCGGGTCGTCCTCGGCGACGGGCGGGCGAAGTTCGTCAACGCGGTTCTGCGGAAGATCGCCCAGCACGATCTCGACGGCTGGCTGGAGCGCGTCGCGCCGCCCTACGACGACGACCCCGAGGACCACCTCGCCGTCGTGCACTCGCACCCCCGCTGGGTCGTGTCCGCCCTGTGGGACTCCCTCGGCGGCGGGCGCACCGGCATCGAGGACCTGCTGCGCGCCGACAACGAGCGGCCCGAGGTGACCCTCGTCGCCCGCCCGGGCCGTGCCACCCCCGACGAACTGCTCGGCGAGGACGCCGCCGTACCCGGGCGCTGGTCGCCGTACGCGGTGCGGCTGGCCGAGGGCGGCGAGCCCGGGGCGATCGACGCCGTGCGGGACGGCCGGGCCGGTGTGCAGGACGAGGGCAGCCAGCTCGTCGCGCTCGCCCTCGCCAACGTGCCCCTGGAGGGCGACGACAAGCGGTGGCTGGACGGGTGCGCCGGGCCCGGCGGGAAGGCAGCGCTGCTCGGCGCGCTCGCGGCGCAGCGGGGCGCGTTCCTGCTCGCGTCGGAGAAGCAGCCGCACCGTGCCGGGCTCGTGGCCCGCGCCCTGGACGGCAACCCCGGCCCGTACCAGGTGATCACCGCCGACGGTACGCGGCCGGCGTGGCGGCCCGGCAGCTTCGACCGGGTGCTGGTCGACGTGCCCTGCACCGGGCTCGGCGCCCTTCGTCGCCGCCCGGAGGCGCGCTGGCGGCGCCGCCCCGACGACCTCGACGGCTTCGCCCCGCTCCAGCGCGGCCTGCTGCGCGGCGCCCTGGAGGCGGTACGGGTCGGCGGCGTCGTCGGCTACGCGACCTGCTCACCGCACCTCGCCGAGACGAGAGCCGTGGTCGCCGACATCCTCAGACAACACCCCGGCGCCGACCTCCTCGACGCCCGCCCCCTCCTTCCCGGCGTCCCGTCCCTGGGTGAGGGCCCCGACATCCAGCTGTGGCCCCACCTGCACGGCACGGACGCGATGTACCTGGCCCTCATCCGCCGCACAGCCTGATCCGGGCCCGCACCCCGCCACCACTACGGACCCGGCACGGAACGCCCATCAAGAGCCCGGGAAACTGCGCGAGGGGCCACGACGGACCGGCACGCCCGCACGGCGGGGTCCCTTCGGAGGCGTGAGGCCGGGCGCAGCCCGTCCAGGGGCGCGGGAACCGCGCGGCCGGCCACCACTTACCAGTACCCGCCGTGGTACCGGTACCGATACCCGTGCCACTTACCGGCACCGGCACCGGCACCGGCACCCATGCCTCTCTCCCCCGGAGGGCATGGCAGGCTGGGGGCATGGCCGCGCAGATCAACCCCAGCATCCTGTCCGCCGACTTCGCCCGACTCGCGGACGAGGCCAAGGCGGCCGAGGGAGCCGACTGGCTCCACGTCGACGTCATGGACAACCACTTCGTACCGAATCTCACGCTCGGCGTGCCGGTCGTGGAGTCGCTCGCCCGGGCCACGGACACCCCGCTGGACTGCCACCTGATGATCGAGGCGCCCGACCGGTGGGCGCCCCAGTACGTGGAGGCGGGGGCCGGTTCCGTCACCTTCCACGTCGAGGCCGCCGCCGCGCCCGTACGGCTCGCCCGCGAAATCCGGGCCAAGGGCGCCCGCGCCTCCATGGCGCTCAGGCCGGCGACGCCCATCGAGCCGTACGAGGATCTGCTGCCCGAGCTCGACATGCTGCTGATCATGACGGTGGAGCCGGGCTTCGGGGGACAGGCGTTCCTCGACATCATGCTCCCGAAGATCCGCCGCACCCGTGAGCTGGTCCGCAAGCACGGGCTCCAGCTGTGGCTGCAGGTCGACGGCGGGGTTTCGGCGTCCACGATCGAACAGTGTGCCGACGCCGGCGCCGACGTGTTCGTCGCCGGGTCGGCCGTCTACGGGGCGTCGGACCCGGCCGAGGCGGTACGTGCACTACGCAACCAGGCGGAGGCGGCGACGGCCAAGGCGTCCTGGGCGGCCGGCCACTGAACCCACAGGAACATGAACGGCTCCCTTCAGAGCTGATCGACCGCGCCGGATCTGCAAGGATGAACGGCGAATCCAGAGTGTGAACAGCAGTGAGGAGAACGCCGTGTCGGGTATGTCGGCGGGCCGGTCAGCCATGCGGATGGGACCCGCTGAGCTGGTGCAGGCGGCGGCCATGGCCCGCCGCTTCTACCTCGAGGGGAAGTCCAAGATCCAGATCGCGGAGGAGTTCGGCGTCAGCCGCTTCAAGGTGGCCCGGGTCCTGGAGACCGCCCTCGAACGGGACCTCGTACGAATCGAGATCAGGGTTCCCGCCGAGCTGGACGCCGAGCGCTCCGACGCGCTGCGCGCCCGCTACGGCCTGAGGCACGCAGTCGTGGTGGAATCCCCGGCCGACGCCGAGGAGACGCCCGATCCGGAGAACCTGGGGGAAGTGGCCGCCGACCTGCTCGGCGAACTGCTCAACGAGGGAGACGTCCTGGGCCTGGCCTGGGGCCGTTCCACGATCCACATGGCGGCGGCCCTGAACCGGCTGCCGCCCTGCACGGTGGTACAGCTGACGGGCGTCTACGACGCGGGGACCGCCGAGCGCGGCTCCGTCGAGGCCGTCCGCCGCGCGGCGCAGGTGTCCGGCGGCGACGCGCACCCCATCTACGCGCCCATGCTGCTGCCCGACGCGGCCACCGCGACGGCGCTGCGCAACCAGACCGGGCTCGCCCGGGCCTTCGAGTACTTCGACAAGGTCACGGTCGCCTGCGTCTCCATCGGTTCCTGGGAGCCGGGCATCTCGACCGTGCACGACATGCTGAGCGACGAGGAGCGGGCGCACTACGCCTCGCTCGGTGTCGCCGCCGAGATGTCCGCGCACCTCTTCGACGCCGAAGGTCGCCGGGTCGGCCGTGACCTGGGGGAGCGGTGCATCACCGTCAAGGCCGACCAGCTGCGGCGCATCCCGGAGGTCGTCGCCATCGCGGGCGGGCAGCGCAAGGCCGCCGCCATCGACGCGGTACTGCGCTCCGGGCTCGTCACCAGCCTGGTGACGGACACGTCGGCCGCGGACTACCTGATGACGGCGGGCACCACGCCCCGGCCCGCGCTCAATCGGGCCGACCCTGACGGGGCCTGACGGGGCCGGGCAGGGCCGGGCAGGGCCGGCCGGCGACCGGGGTTCGGCAGGCGAGGCTTGAGGGCCTGACGGGGCTCAGCAGGCGGGCGCGAGGGGCCTTACCCGTGAGGGTGCCCGTGGGCGTGCCTGTGTGTGCCCGCGGGTCTGCTTCCCGTGCTGGAACTGCTGCTCGCCAACTCCTCCGGCACCGGCGGTGTCGAACCCTCGCGGGGCGCGGCGGCACGGCCACCGTCCAGGCGGACGACCCGCCCATGCCCGGCGAGGCGCGCGGGGCGCGGGAACCCGTCGACACCGGCGGGCCGTTCCCGTATCGGAGAGACGGCGCGGTCCTCGGGAACGCCGAGAAGCCGCCGCCGGATCACGAGTGGGCCACCACCGGCAGGACACGGTGCGGACGCCGGGCTCCGACGACCGCGGGGCCCGGGAGACTGGTCACCGGGCGGGGCGGCGAGATCTACTACACCGACGACCACCATCGATCCTTCAGGGCGGTACTGAGATGACGGACGACCTGGCCGGCCGGCTGCTGGTCACACTGGACCTCGACGGCGTGACCGACAAGGCGGCCCTGATGGACCGCTGCGCCGGGGCCCTCGCGCTGCCCGACTGGTTCGGACGCAACTGGGACGCCCTCGCCGACTCCCTCTCCGACCACGCCCTCTGGCCCGAGGGCTCGGTGGAGCGAGGGCTGCTGCTCGTCGTCACCGGGTGGCGGGCGTACGCGAAGGCGCGGCCCGCCGAGTGGGAGACCGCGCAGGACGTGTTCGCCGAGGCGGCAGGCCGCACTCCGCGGCTCGCCGTGCTGCTGGCCCTTGGAGCTTCCTCCTAACGGGCCTCTGACCTGCCTGGACGATGAGCCAGGACCGCGCGTTGCAGGCGCCGTGGGAGAATGAAGTACGTGCTCTTCCCCCTGGCTGACCTGTCCGGGGGCCACCTCTGATCGACTGGGATGTGCAGCACGTGCGTTTTCTCCATGACAGCCGGCCCGCCCACGACCTGACGTACGACGACGTCTTCATGGTGCCGCGCCGCTCGGCGGTCGGGTCGCGGCAGGACGTGGACCTGAGCTCCCCGGACGGGACGGGGACCACGATCCCGCTGGTCGTCGCCAACATGACCGCCATCGCCGGACGCCGCATGGCCGAGACCGTGGCCCGGCGCGGCGGCCTGGTCGTCATCCCGCAGGACATCCCCATCGAGGTCGTCACCGACGTCGTCTCCTGGGTCAAGAGCCGCCACCTCGTGCTGGACACCCCGATCGTGCTGGCCCCGCACCAGACCGTCGCCGACGCGCTCGCCCTGCTGCCCAAGCGCGCGCACAACGCCGGAGTCGTCGTGGACGGGGAGCAGCGGCCGGTCGGCGTCGTCACCGACACCGACCTGTCCGGCGTGGACCGCTTCACCCAGCTCGAAGTGGTCATGTCCAAGGACCTGCTGCTCATCGACGCCGACATGGACCCGCGCGAGGCCTTCAACACCCTCGACGCCGCCAACCGCCGCTACGCGCCCGCCGTCGACTCCGAGGGCCGCCTCGCGGGCATCCTCACCCGCAAGGGCGCGCTGCGCGCCACGCTCTACACCCCGGCCGTCGACGACCGGGGCAGGCTGCGCGTCGCCGCCGCCGTCGGCATCAACGGCCACGTGACGGACAAGGCGCGGCAACTGCTGGACGCGGGCGTCGACACCCTCGTCATCGACACCGCGCACGGCCACCAGGAGTCCATGATCAGTGCCGTCAAGCTGGTGCGCGACCTCGACCCGGCGGTGCCGGTCGTCGCGGGCAACATCGTGTCCGCCGACGGCGTGCGCGACCTGATCGAGGCGGGCGCCGACATCGTCAAGGTGGGCGTCGGACCGGGCGCCATGTGCACCACGCGCATGATGACCGGCGTGGGCCGGCCACAGTTCTCCGCCGTGCTGGAGTGCGCCGCCGAGGCGAAGAAGTACGGCAAGCACGTGTGGGCCGACGGTGGCGTCCGCCACCCGCGCGACGTGGCGATGGCGCTCGCGGCCGGCGCGTCCAACGTGATGGTCGGCTCCTGGTTCGCCGGGACCTACGAGTCGCCGGGCGACCTCCAGCACGACGCCGACGGCCGGCCCTACAAGGAGTCCTTCGGCATGGCCTCCGCGCGCGCGGTCCGCAACCGCACCAGTGAGGAGTCCGCGTACGACCGGGCCCGCAAGTCGCTCTTCGAGGAGGGCATCTCCACGTCCCGCATGTTCCTCGACCCGGAACGGCCCGGTGTCGAGGACCTGATCGACTCGGTCATCGCGGGCGTCCGCTCGTCGTGCGCCTACGCGGGTGCGGCGAGCCTGGAGGAGTTCGCCGAGAGGGCCGTCGTCGGCATCCAGAGCGCCGCCGGTTACGCCGAGGGCAAGCCGCTGCACGCCAGCTGGAGCTGACGGCCGGGGCCGGTGCCGGTGCCTCCGGTTCTTCCGGGGGCCCTGTCCCGCCCCTCGCGAGGTCCTTTTGACGCCGGGGAGCACGGGCCGGAGCCTGGAGGCATGACCACACCGCAGAGCGTCGCGCCGCGGTTCACCCTGCCGACTGCGGTGGCCCGCCTCGACGAGCTGCGCATGCGCGGGACGCTCGCCGGGGACGCCGCCGGCGAGGGGCGGCTCGAGAGGGCCGAACTGCTCGAACTCCTCGCCCTCGGCGAGGCCGTCGCCCGCAAGGCCGCCCAGGGCCGCCTGCTCACCGTCCGCGCGGCCCGCGAGGCCGGCGCCTCCTGGTCGCAGATCGGGGCCGCGCTCGGGACGAGCGGGCGGGCCGCCCGGGAGGCGTACGCCGCCCGTCGGCCCGGCACCCCGGAGGCACACGGGGGCCCGTCGGCCCGGCGCCCGGGGGACGGACCGCGGCAGGACTGACGTCCGGCGGCCTGCGGCAGACCTGGCCTCGGGAACCGACTCGCGGCGTGCCCGGCGTGCCCGGCGGCCGGGAGACGGGCCGCGGCAGGTCCGACAGCCGGAAGGCGGCCACCGCAGGACTGACGTCCGGATCGACCGGCGGCAGACCCCGGGGCCGGCCGGCATCGCCGTCGTGGTGCCGCGCCAAAGGCGTCCCGGAATGACCGCAGTACGCGTAGGCGGTGGCCGCCGTCGAGGTCGGGGTCGGCAGCCGGGACGTGGTGCGGCTGCCGACCGGGACCGGTCCGCGCGGACCTCCCGCGTGCCGTTGTCGCCGCTCCGGCCCGCGCTGGGCCCCGCCCTCTGCCTGTGGACGACGGGCAGCCCGGACGCCGTCACCCGGGTCGTCCTCGGTGCCCGGACGGCTGTCGGCCTCGTGGTCTACTTCCTGTACGGCCATCGCCGCTCGCGGCCGGCCGGCGCACCACTCGCACCACCGGAGAAGTGAACCCCCCACCGTGCTGAACGATCTCGACGAACGCATCGTGCACGCCCTCGCCGAGGACGCCCGCCGCTCCTACGCGGACATCGGGCAGCAGATCGGCCTGTCCGCGCCCGCCGTGAAACGGCGCGTGGACCGGCTGCGGGCCACCGGGGCGATCACCGGCTTCACCGTCCGGGTCGACCCGGCGGCCCTCGGCTGGGAGACCGAGGGGTTCGTCGAGATCTACTGCCGCGGCAACACCTCGCCGGAGACCATCCAGCGGGGCCTGGAGCGCTACCAGGAGGTCGTGGCCGCCTCCACGGTGACCGGCGACGCCGACGCGGTCGCCCAGGTCTTCGCCTCCGACATGCGTCACTTCGAACGGGTCCTGGAACGCATCGCGGGTGAGCCGTTCGTGGAGCGCACCAGATCGGTGCTGGTGCTGTCGCCGTTGTTGCGGCGCTTCTCGTCCGGGTCGCCGGCATAACGGCGTACGCGCACGGCATCACGGCGTCCGCGCACGGGCCGTGGGTAAAACGGCTGGCCGGGGCCGACCGTCCCGGTCTAGCCTCGTGGCATGACCCGGCGACATTGATCCACCAGCCGTGCCTCCCGAGGGCCGCCTCGAACGCCTGACCAACGGCGTCCGAACAGTCCCCCCGGGAAGGCCTCATGACACTCTCACCCGCGCGTGTGCCCGGCACCGGAGCCCGACGGCTCACGGCCACGCTGTACGGCTACTCGTTCCTGGACGACTTCGTCCTGCTCTATCCGGTGTACGCGCTGCTCTTCAGCGACACCGGCCTGCCCCTGTGGCAGATCTCCTCCCTCTTCGCCCTGTGGTCGGTCACCGGCGTGCTGCTGGAGGTTCCCTCCGGCGCCTGGGCGGACGCGTTCTCCCGTCGGCTGCTGCTGTGCCTCGGCCCGCTGCTGACCGCCGCCGGCTTCGCCCTGTGGGTGCTGGTCCCCTCGTACGGCGCGTTCGCGGCCGGGTTCGTGCTGTGGGGTGCGGGCGGCGCGCTCGGCTCGGGCGCGCTGGAGGCCCTGGTCCACGAGGAGCTGGACCGGCTCGGCGCGGCCGGCCGGTACGCCCGCGTCATGGGCCGGGCCCGCGCCGCCGGCCAGATCGGCGTGATGGGCGCGATGGCGCTGGGCGGCTCCCTGTTCGCGCTGGGCGGTTACCCGGCCGTCGGCGCCGCGAGCGTGGCCGCATGCCTGCTGGCCGCGGCGACCGCGACCCGCTTCCCGGAGCATCGCACCCCGGCGGCGGATGACGCAGGCCAGGACACCGACGACGGTGACGACGGATGGACGGTGACCCTGCGGGCCGGTCTCGCCGAGGTCCGGCGCGACCGGCGGGTACGCGGCGCGCTCCTGCTGGTCCCGGCCGTCGCCGCCGTGTGGGGCGCGCTGGATGAGTACACGCCGCTGCTCGTCCGGGACACGGGTGTCGCCGACGGGACCGTGCCCCCGCTGCTGCTGGTGATCTGGGCGGGCGTCACCGTCGGCAGCCTGCTGGCCGGACCCGCCGGGCGCCTCGGCGACAAGGGCCTCGCCGCCCTGCTCGCGGGCGCCGCGCTCGCCCTGGCCGTCGGCGCCGTCACGGGCACGGCCTGCGCGGTCATCCTGGTGGCCCTCGCCTTCGGCACTTTCCAGCTGGCCAACGTCCTGGCCGACGCCCGGCTCCAGGAGCGGGTCGGCGACGCGCGCCGGGCCACCGTGACCTCGCTCGCCGGGCTCGGCACCGACCTGGCCACGGTGGCGGTGTACCTCCCGTACGCGGCCGTCGCCGCCGCGACCTCGCACGGCACCGCCTTCGTGTGGGGCGCGGTGCCCTACCTGGTCACGGCCCTGATCCTGGCCGCCACCGCGGGACGGCCCCGGGCGGGAGGGGCCCGTACGGGAAGGCCTGGTGCGGGAGCACCCCGGGCGGGAGGGCCTCCTGTGGGCAAGCCCCGCCCGGGACCTGCTCCGGAAGAGGTCCGGGAAGAGGTCCGGGAAGAGGTGCCGGAAGGAGTTCCGGAAGCGGTCCCGGGGGAGTCGCGCAACGAATCGCCGCCCACCCCGGCGCCGACGCAATGATCGGCGTATCGGCGCGCAACGGCTCCGCCTTGTCCGCCCGAGCGCGCCGACCGTACCGTCTAACAGACCCCTGACACCCCGCGTAGACCGGTGAGGACCACGCATGCGCACCGCCCTGCTCCAGAGCTCCGGACGACCCGGCTCCACCGTCGAGAACCTGAAGGTCCTCGACGACGCTGCCGGGCGTGCCGCGGCCGCCGGGGCCGGGCTGCTCGTGGCGCCGGAGATGTTCCTCACCGGCTACGCGATCGGCGACGACATCGCCCGGCTCGCCGAGCCCGCCGACGGCGGCTGCGCCGTCGCCGTCGCCGGGATCGCCACCCGGCACGGTCTCGCCGTCGCCTACGGCTACCCGGAGCGCGACGGCGAGACGGTCCACAACTCCGCCCAGTTGATCTCCGCCGACGGCGTGCCCCTCGCGAACTACCGCAAGACCCACCTCTTCGGCTGCTTCGAACGCGAACACTTCACACCCGGCGACCGGACGCTCGTCCAGGCCGAGCTGAACGGCCTCACCGTCGGCCTGATGATCTGCTACGACGTGGAGTTCCCGGAGAACGTCCGCGCCCACGCCCTGGCCGGCACCGACCTCCTGCTGGTGCCCACGGCACAGATGCATCCGTTCCAGTTCGTCGCCGAGTCCGTCGTGCCGGTGCGCGCCTTCGAGAACCAGATGTACGTCGCGTACGTCAACCGGGTCGGCCCGGAGGGCGGGTTCGAGTTCGTCGGGCTGTCCACGCTGGCCGGGCCCGACGGAATCGCCCGCACCCGGGCCGGGCGCGGGGAGCAACTCGTCCTCGCCGACGTCGACCCCGTCTTCCTCGCCGCGTCCCGCGAGGCCAACCCGTACCTGAAGGACCGCCGCCCCGGCCTGTACGGGTCCCTGACCTGAGCCCTCGCCTCCCCTCTCTCCCACCCCGCGTCACCCGTGCAAGGAGTCCGTACCCCATGACGTCCACGGTGCCCAACGCCGTCGAACACACCGACGAGCAGCAGCCGCCGATCACCATGTTCGGCCCGGACTTCCCGTACGCGTACGACGACTTCCTCGCCCACCCGGCGGGCCTCGGCCAGATACCCGCGACCGAGCACGGCACCGAGGTCGCGGTGATCGGCGGTGGCCTGTCCGGCGTCGTCGCGGCCTACGAGCTGATGAAGATGGGCCTCAGGCCGGTCGTGTACGAGGCCGATCAGATCGGCGGGCGCCTGCGCACGGTCGGTTTCGACGGCTGCGACCCGTCGCTGACCGCCGAGATGGGCGCGATGCGCTTCCCGCCGTCCTCCACGGCCCTCCAGCACTACATCGACCTCGTCGGCCTCGAGACCAGCCCCTTCCCGAACCCGCTCGCCGAGGCGACGCCGTCCACGGTCGTGGACCTCAAGGGTGAGTCGCACTACGCCGAGACCGCCGAGGACCTGCCGCAGGTCTACCGGGACGTCGCCGCCGCCTGGAGCAAGTGCCTCGAAGAGGGCGCCGACTTCTCCGGCATGAACCGCGCCCTGCGCGAACGCGACGTTCCGCGCATCCGCGAGATCTGGAGCCGGCTCGTCGAGAAGCTCGACGACCAGACCTTCTACGGCTTCCTCTGCGAGTCGGAGGCATTCGCGTCGTTCCGGCACCGTGAGATCTTCGGCCAGGTCGGCTTCGGCACCGGAGGCTGGGACACCGACTTCCCGAACTCCATCCTGGAGATCCTGCGCGTCGTCTACACCGAGGCCGACGACCACCACCGCGGCATCGTCGGCGGTTCCCAGCAGCTGCCGCTCAGGCTGTGGGAGCGCGAGCCCGAGAAGATCGTGCACTGGCCGTACGGCACCTCGCTGAAGTCCCTGCACGCGCACGGCGAGCCGCGCCCGGCCGTGACCCGGCTGCACCGCACCGCGGGCGACCGCGTCACCGTGACCGACGCGAACGGCGACATCCGCACCTACCGCGCGGTGATCTTCACCGCCCAGTCCTGGATGCTGCTGTCCAAGATCCGGTGCGACGACTCGCTGTTCCCCATCGACCACTGGACGGCGATGGAGCGCACCCACTACATGGAGTCCAGCAAGCTCTTCGTGCCCGTGGACCGGCCGTTCTGGCTGGACAAGGCCGTCGACGACAGGGGGAACCCGACCGGGCGGGACGTCATGTCGATGACGCTCACCGACCGCATGACGCGCGGCACCTACCTGCTCGGCAACGGGCCCGACGAGCCCGCCGTCATCTGCCTCTCCTACACCTGGTGCGACGACAGCCTGAAGTGGCTGCCGCTGTCCGCCAACGAGCGGATGGAGGTCATGCTGAAGTCGCTCGGCGAGATCTATCCCAAGGTCGACATCAGGAAGCACATCATCGGCAGCCCGGTGACCGTGTCCTGGGAGAACGAGCCCTACTTCATGGGCGCGTTCAAGGCGAACCTGCCCGGCCACTACCGCTACCAGCGGCGCCTGTTCACGCACTTCATGCAGGACGAGCTGCCCGAGGACAAGCGGGGCGTCTTCCTGGCCGGCGACGACATCTCCTGGACGGCCGGCTGGGCCGAGGGCGCCGTGCAGACCGCCCTCAACGCGGTGTGGGGCGTCATGCACCACCTCGGCGGCACGACCGACCCGGCCAATCCGGGGCCGGGTGACGTGTACGACGAGATCGCGCCCGTGGAGCTCCCCGAGGACTGAGGCCGCCCGGGCGTCGCGGTCAGTCCGGCAGCGGGGTCAGCAGCATGCGGCCCGCGAAGCCCACCACCGCGTCCAGCCGTTCGGTGAAATCCCGGGCGACATCGGGCAGCGGCCGCAGTGCCCACAGGGCCCGGGCCGCGGCCCAGCCGGCGTCCCGGGCCCGTTCCAGGCTCCATGAGCCGAGCAGGTGGGTGAGCGGGTCGGCGATCCGGAGCAGGCCGGGGCCCGGCATCAGGTCCTCGCGGATGCGTTCCTCCAGCGAGACGAGAAGGTCGCCCACCCGGTCGAACTCGTCCTCCACATCGACCGGTTCGCAGCCGAGCGCGCGGCAGACGTCCACGACGGCGAGGGCCAGGTCGTGTCCGATGTGCGCGTTGATGCCGCAGAGGGCGAACTGCAGCGGCCGTACGCCGGGATGGCGGCGGAACTGGAACAGGGGCCGCCAGCAGGCGGGCGGGCGGCCGCCCCGCGCGGCCGTGCCGACCGCGTCCAGGTAGCGCTCCGCGAACCGCACGTCCAGGGTCACCGCGGCGAGCGGGTCCCTGAACTCCCCGGCGTCGATGCGCCGGTCGACCGTCTCCGTGACGGCGAGGTAGACACGGTTGAATACGGCGACGCCGTCCCGGGCGGGCAGAGCCGCGTCAAGACGCCGCATCCGGGCGATGACCGCATCGACCCTGCCGGTCGTCCCGCTTATGGCGTCGGCCGTGTCAGCCCTCCCGACCGTTGTGCTGACCGTTGTGCCGGCCGGGCCGGCGGCGTTCACGGCACTGCTGCCGCCGGGGACTCGATCGCTGTGCGCCATGCGGGCAGAGTCGCAGTTTTGCCGTGGCCGCGGAGGCGGAGAGCGCGGTACGTCCCCGGATCGGGCGAAGGCGCCCGCCGCCGGGGAGTACCTGCCCACCGCGGGGGAGTACGTGCCCACCGCGGGGGCGCCCACGGTGAGGCGGGGGTCCGGCAGCCGGGGGTGCTCCGCCGGCAGCGAGGCAGGATCCCGACCGCGTGTTCGCCGCGCTGGACCCCCTGGCGCTCACCCCGCACGCCCCCGCAGCCGCACGAGTCGTGGTACGGCCACGAACGCGCACGAGCCCTCGTACGCCTACGAATCGGCCCGCCGGGCGCCCTCGTCGTAGGACGACGTGCCCTCGTCCAGGAGTGGCTCCTGCGTCTTCAGATGGGCGGGCGCGCAGGCGCGCAGCGCGTGGTAGCCGGTGATGACGACGACCGTGCCCAGCGCGATGCCGCTCAGCGAGAACGTGTCGGTGAACTTCATCGTGACGTTGCCGACGCCGATGATGATGCCCGCGGCGGCCGGTACCAGGTTGAGCGGGTTGCGCAGGTCGACACCCGCATTGATCCAGATCTGGGCGCCGAGCAGGCCGATCATGCCGTACAGGATGACGGTGATGCCCCCCAGTACGCCGCCGGGGATCGCGGCGACGACCGCACCGAACTTCGGGCACAGGCCGAACAGCAGCGCGAAGCCGGCGGCGGTCCAGTAGGCGGCGGTGGAGTAGACCCGGGTCGCGGCCATCACGCCGATGTTCTCGGAGTACGTGGTGGTGGGCGGCCCGCCCAGCGCGGTCGACAGCATCGAGCCCACGCCGTCCGCGGAGATCGCCGTGCCGAGCCTGTCGTCCAGATTGTCGCCGGTCATCTCGCCGACGGCCTTGACGTGCCCGGCGTTCTCCGCGACCAGGGCGATGACGACGGGCAGCGCGACGAGGACGGCGGACCACTGGAAGGACGGCCCGTGCAGGCCGGGCAGGCCGATCCAGTCGGCCTTGCCGACGGCGGACAGGTCGAGCCGCCAGTGGTCGGTGACCTTGCCGCTGCCGTCCGCCGAGTGGATCCTCCCGAAGACGCGGTCGAGGACCCAGGAGACGCCGTAGCCGAAGACCAGGCCCAGGAAGATCGCGACGCGGGACCAGAATCCGCGCAGGCCCACCACGGCCAGGCCGGTGAACAGCATGACGAGCAGGGCCGTCCACTGGTCCTGCGGCCAGTACGTCGAGGCCGTCACCGGCGCCAGGTTGAAACCGATCAGCATGACCACCGCGCCGGTGACGACCGGCGGCATCACGGCGTGGATGATCCGCGCCCCGAACCGCTGCACCGCGAGCCCCACCAGGAACAGCGCGACGGCGACGACGAAGACCGCGCCGGTCACCGTGGCACTCGTGCCGCCCTGGGCGCGGATCACCGCGGCCACACCGACGAAGGACAGCGAGCAGCCGAGGTAGCTCGGCACCCTGCCGCGCGTCGCCAGCAGGAACACGACGGTCGCGACGCCCGACATCATGATCGCGAGGTTGGGGTCCAGACCCATGAGCACCGGCGCCACGAAGCTCGCCCCGAACATGGCCACCACGTGCTGCGCGCCGAGCCCCACGGTCCGGGGCCAGGAGAGCCGCTCGTCGGGGCGGACCACCGCTCCGGGCGCGGGCGTGCGTCCGTCGCCGTGCAGTTTCCAGCGGACGCCGAGATCCATGTCGAGTGTCGCTTTCGTCGTATGTGCAGGTCGGGGTCCATTGTGGGGGGGCACCGGACGGTGATTCGCACACGTGAGCGTCCGCCTAGGATGGGCGGCGCGCCGTCGTCCGTGTATCCAGCAACCATCCCGCACGTCCCAGGAGCACCAGCCGTGACCGCCGAAGCACCGCTCGCCGACATACCCGCCGTCGAAGGCCCGACCGCCGAAGACCCGGCCGCACCCGCCCCGCCGTACGGACGCCTCGTCCCCGTCACCGTCCACTTCGACGACCTGGACGCGCTCGGCCTGCTGCACAACGCCCGCTACCCCCTGCTGGTCGAGCGGGCCTGGGCGGAGCTGTGGCAGGGCAACGGCATCCGCTTCGACGGGGACTGGACGGCGGCCGGCGACGCCTGCAACGCGGTCAGGGAACTCCGCGTCAGCTACGAGGCCCCGGTCACCAGGCCCGGCCCGTACGCCGTCCACCTGTGGCTCGAGCGGCTCGGCACCACCGGCCTGACCTACGGCTTCCGGCTCTGCTCGGCGGACGGGGCCGTGACGTACGCGCACGGCACCCGGGTGCTGGTGCGGCTGGACGCCGGGACGCTGCGCCCGGCGCCCTGGAGCGAGGGGTTCAGAGCTGCGGGTCGCGCACTGCTTCGCCCGGCAGGCTGATCTCCGGCGTCCGCGGTGCGGTGGGCGTCTTCGACCGGTCCAGGTCGGCGCCGCGCAGCACGCCCGCGAAACCGGCCACCCCGCACGCCAGCAGCGTCACCAGCCCGAACGACACCACCAGGCTGGTCGCCTGGGCAAGCCCGCCGATCGCACCGGGCGCGACCAGACCCGAGGTGTACGTGATGGTCGCGACGCCGGCGATGGCCTGACTGGGGCGGGGGCCGCTGCGGCCCGCCGCCGCGAAGCACAGCGGTACGACGACCGCGATCCCGAGACCCATCAGCGCGAAGCCGGCCATGGCCACCGCCGGATGCCCCGACACGACGACGAGCAGCCCGCCGAGCACGGCGAGCACACCACTCGCCCGGACCGTCCGCACGGCCCCGAATCGGTCCACGACCTTGTCGCCGGCGAGCCGGGCCAGCGCCATGGTCAGCGTGAAGCCGGTGGTGCACGCCGCCGCGAGCGCGGCGGAGGCCTCCAGCCGGTCGCGCAGGTACACCGCCGACCAGTCCAGGCTCGCGCCCTCGGCGAACACCGCGCAGAATCCGACCGCGCCGATCAGCAGCGCCGACCTGGGCGGCAGCGCGAAGCGCGGCGGTGCCTCCTCGTCCTCGGCGGGCTGGAGGTCGAGCACCCAGGCGCACGCGGTCGCACCGAGCACCGTGAGCACCGCCGCCGCCAGCACGTGGTGCAGGCGGGCGTCGGCACCCAGGTGCGCGGCGAGCGTGCCGGCCGCCGAGCCGACCAGGGCGCCCGCGCTCCACATGCCGTGCAGTCCGGACATGATCGACCTGCCGAGCCGGTTCTCCACCTCGACCCCGAGGGCGTTCATCGCCACGTCCGCCATGCCGGCGGTGGCCCCGTACGTGAACAGGGCCAGGCACAGGGTGAGCAGGTTCGGCGCGAGGGAGGGCAGGATCAGCGACAGCGTCCACAGGGCGATCAGTCCGCGCAGCGCGTTGCGAGCGCCGAAGCGGTGGCTGACGCTGCCCGCGAGCGGCATCGCGACCGACGCGCCGAGCGCGGGGAAGGCGAGGGCCAGACCGAGCTGGCCCGCACTCGCCCCGGCGTGGTCCTGGATCCACGGCACGCGGGTGGCGAACGAACCGGTGACGGCGCCGTGCACGGCGAAAACGGCGGCCACGGCGTACCGCGCCCGCTTCACCTCGCGTTGCCCGTAGACCACGTCGCTCATTCTCCGCCCCTCCCACGTGTACCGTCCGTCTCCGACGGCGTAAATTATCAGGGACCCTGCCTGATAGATAGTGGTGTCCCCGGCGGTGCCTCGACCGGGGTCCCACGCGGTGTCTCGATCCCCCGACGCACGGCTGCGTCCGGCGCCACGGCGGTGTCCCGCCACGCCGGTGGCCGGCAGCCCGTCGGCGCCCATCTGGAAGGATCCCGGTATGCCCGCATCCCCGCGCACGGCCCGGGCCATCAACGACCGGCTCGCCCTGCGCTTCCTGCAGCAGGAGGGCCCGTTGACGGCGGGGCAGCTCAAGCAGCTCACCGGCCTGTCCCGGCCGTCCGTCGCCGACCTCGTCGAACGCCTCACCGACTCCGGCCTGATCGCCGTCGTCGGCGAGACGGGCGAGCAGCGCCGCGGCCCCAACGCCAAGCTGTACGGCATCGTCGCCGACCGCGCCCACCTGGCCGCCCTCGACGTACGTACCGAAGGCGTCGCCGTGGCCGTCTGCGACCTGCTCGGCCGGGTGCTCGCCGAGGGAGCCCTGCCCATCGACGCCGCCACCGGGACCGAGCCCGCCGTGGAGCAGGCGGTCGCCCTGGTCGAACGCGTCGCCCGGCAGGCCGGGGCCGACCGGCTGCACACCGTCGGCATCGGCGCGCCCGGCCTGATCGACCCGGCGGGCGGCGAACTGCGCGACTCCACCGGTCTGCCCCAGTGGCACCGCAGCCTGGTGGCCGCCCTCCAGGAACGCCTTCCGCAGGCCCGGGTCAGCGTCGAGAACGAGACCAACCTCGCCGCCCTGGCCGAACAGCGCGACGGCGCCGCCCGCGACCGGGACACGTTCGTCCTGCTGTGGCTGGGCATGGGCATCGGTGCCGCGCTCGTCCTCGACGGCACGCTGCGCCGGGGCCGGTCCGGCGGCGCGGGCGAGATCGGGTTCCTGCCGGTGCCCGGGACGGGCGGGCTGCCGTCGGCCACCGACTGCGGCGGCGGCTTCCACGCCCTGGCCGGCGCGTCGGCGGTCGCGGCACTCGCCGCGCGGCACGGTGTCACCGCCGACCCCGCCCGGCACGAACCGCACGCCGCGGCCCTGGTCCGCGCGGCCGTCGGACACGCCGGCACGGACCCGTCCGCCGCACGCTTCCTCGACATCCTCGCCGACCGCGTCGTGCTCGGCGCCGCCGCCGTCGTGTCCGTCCTCGACCCCGGCTGCGTGGTGCTCGCCGGCGAGGTGGGCCGGGCCGGCGGCGAAGCCCTCGCCGACCGGGTCCGCACCCGGCTGGCCCGCATGTCCCCGCTGCCCACGGAGGTACGCCCGAGCACCCTGGGCGGCGAAGCGGTCCTGCGCGGCGCCCTGCTGACGGCCCGGGACCACGCCCAGGACGACCTGTTCGCCCCCGCACCCCGCCGGTGACGAGCCGGCTCCGAACGGCCCACCGTGCCGCCCGGCCCCGAGCCGTGCCCCCTGCGCCCCTCAGGCATGCCGCCGCGCGCCGAACCGTGCCGCCAGGTACTCCTCGAACGTCCCGGCGCCCACCGCCCGCTCCGGCGTGAGGTGCCCGTCCGCGCGGAAGGCGCGGTACGCCCGGCCCGCCATCGGCACGTTCACCACCGCACGGCGCCGCCCGGCCGCCGCGAGGTAGGCACGGGCCAGCGATTCGAGCGACCGCACCTCGGGCCCGCCCATGTCCGCCACCCGCCCCGCCGGCCTGCCCAGGGCCAGCTCGGCGAGCCGCCCGGCGACCTCCGTGACCTCGACGGGCTGGTCCCGCACCCCGGCCGGCAGCATCATCACCGGCGATCTGGACAGCACGCCGAACACCTGCACGAGCAGATCGTGGAACTGCGTCGCCCGCAGCACCGTCCAGTCCAGACCCGACTCCTCGACCAGCTTCTCGACCGCCATCTTCGTCCTGTAGTAGGCGAAGGGGACCCGGTCGACGCCGACGATCGAGATGTAGACCAGGTGCCCCAAGCCCGCCCGCCGCGCCGCCGCCAGGAGATGCCCCGCCGCCTCCTCGTCCCCGCCGCGCGGGCTCGTCGCGCAGTGCACGACCGTGTCCACGCCCGCCACGGCCGCGTCCAGCCCGGCGCCGCCCTCGCGCAGATCGACGGCGTACGGACGGGAGTGGCGGCTGAGGACACGCACCTCGTGCCCGTCCGCGCGCAACCGCTCGCCGACATGACGGCCGAGGATTCCGGTGCCACCGGTCACCAGGATCATGGTCATACCGCTCAGCCCTTCCGCACGCCGGGGCGCCCCCGGACGGAGCGCCCTCGCCAACGGGCACCGAGTAGCCGTCGCCGCCGGGGACAACCGCCCGCCGGTGCGGACACGGTCGAAAGATGATGGAGCACGGACGGAGAACAGCTGGTCACGGCCTGTGAGACTCCCCACACTTCTGACCCGTATGGGTGTGCGGACCGGGCATGGCAGACTGGGCGTGTACAAGCAGCAGCGCACTCCGGGGTCGGTGAAAGTCCGAACCGGCGGTTAAAGTCCGCGACCCGGTCACCTCCAGTGACCGGTTGACCAGGTGAAATTCCTGGACCGACGGTTAAAGTCCGGATGGGAGGCAGTGCGCGGCGGGCGAGCATGCGTGTGCGCCGCCGTACCGGTTCGTTCCGCGGGAGCGAGCCTCGTCCGGCGTTTGCCCCCGGTGCTCCCGTCCGTTGAACCCTGTCGTCATCGACAGCCCCGGAGTCCGCGCCCCACGAGGCAGGAGGACCCGGGAAGTGTTCACCGGAATCGTCGAAGAGCTGGGCGAGATCACCGCCGTCGAGAACCTCGACGACGCCTGTCGCTTCCGACTGCGCGGCCCCGTCGTCACCGACGGCGCGAAACACGGCGACTCCATCGCCGTCAACGGCGTCTGCCTCACCGTCGTCGACCACGAGGGCGACGAGTTCACCGCCGACGTGATGGCCGAGACCCTGAACCGCTCCAGCATCGGCGCCCTCGCCGTCGGCTCCCGGGTCAACCTCGAACGCCCCACCGCCGTGGGCGCCCGCCTCGGCGGCCACATCGTGCAGGGCCACGTCGACGGCACCGGGGAGATCCTGGAGCGCGAGCCCTCCGAGCACTGGGAGATCGTGAAGATCTCCCTGCCCGCCGGCCTCTCCCGCTACGTCGTGGAGAAGGGCTCCATCACCGTCGACGGCATCAGCCTCACCGTCGTCGACGCGGGCCCCGACTTCTTCACCGTCAGCCTCATCCCCACCACCCTCGCCCTGACCACGCTCGGCCTCAAACAGCCCGGCGACCCGGTCAACCTCGAGGTCGACGTCATCGCCAAGTACGTCGAGCGCATGCTGGGCGACCGTGAGGTGACCCGGTGAACTGGCTCAACTCCGAGGCCTTCGTCATCCTCGACCAGCACATCCGATGGTCGGACATGATCGGCAACGTGATCGGTCTGATCGCCCTCGCGCTCGGCTGGCGGCGCTCGATCTGGACCTGGCCGGCCCAGTTCGTCTCCGGCCTCGTCCTCTTCGCCGCCTTCGCCACCGCCCACCTCTCCGGCAGCGCCGGGAAGCAGATCGTCGTCATGCTCGTCGCCGGCTACGGCTTCTGGCAGTGGCGGCGCGACACCGGTCAGGCCAAGGACGGCTCCGTCGCCGTACGGTTCGCGACCTGGGGCGAGCGCGGCGCGCTGGCCGGCGCCGCCGCCGTGGGCACCCTCGCCGTCGGCGGACTGTTCACCCTCTACCCGTCCCTGTCCTGGGACCCCTGGCCGGACGCCTACATCTTCGTCGGCACCGTCGTCGCCATGTACGCCCAGGCGCGCGGCATGGTCGAGTTCTGGTTCGCGTGGCTGCTCGTCGACCTGGTCGGCGTCCCGCTGAACTTCGCCAACGGCTTCGCCTTCTCCGGCTTCGTCTACGTCCTCTACGGCGCGCTCGTCCTGTGGGGCCTGCGCGACTGGTGGCTGCGCTCCCGCGAAGCAGCGCGGCCCGTCCCGGAAGGAGCCCCAGCATGACCGCGGCACCCGTCCTGTACAGCACCGGCACGTTCGAGGACCTCGCCCTCGACCCCGTCGAGCAGGCCATCGCCGACATCGCGGCCGGCCGCCCGGTCGTGGTCGTCGACGACGAGGACCGCGAGAACGAGGGCGACCTCGTCATCGCCGCCGAGATGGCCACGCCCGAGATCGTCGCGTTCATGATGAGCGAGTGCCGCGGCCTGATCTGCGCTCCCATGGAGAGCGACGAACTCGACCGGCTCCGGCTGCCGCAGATGGTCGAGGACAACACCGAGTCCATGCAGACCGCGTTCACGGTCTCCGTCGACGCCTCCGGGGCGCACGGCGTCACCACCGGCATCTCCGCCGCCGACCGCGCCACCACCCTCCAGCTCCTGGCGAGCGGCACCGCCGAGCCGGACGACCTCGTGCGCCCCGGGCACATCTTCCCGCTGCGCGCCCGCTCCGGCGGCGTCCTCGTGCGCAACGGCCACACCGAGGCGGCCGTCGACCTCGCCCGGCTCGCCGGGCTGCGCCCGGCCGGCGCGATCGTCGAGATCGCCGGCGAGGACGGCAGCATGCTCCGGCTGCCGGAACTCGTCCCGTTCGCCCGCAAGCACGGCCTGACGATCATCTCCATCGAGGACCTGATCGCCTACCGCCGAAACTCCGAACCCACCGTCCGCCGCGAGGCCGAGGTCCAGCTGCCCACCGCCCACGGCACGTTCACGGCGTACGGCTACCGCTCCACCGTCGACGGCGTCGAGCACGTCGCCCTCGTGCACGGCGAGATCGGCGACGGCCGGGACGTCCTCGTCCGGATCCACTCCGAGTGCCTCACCGGCGACGTGTTCGGCTCCCAGCGCTGCGACTGCGGCCCCCAGCTGGACGCCTCCCTCGCCCGCATCCGGGCCGCCGGCCGGGGCGTCGTCGTCTATCTGCGCGGCCACGAAGGACGCGGCATCGGCCTGATGTCCAAACTGCGCGCCTACGAACTCCAGGAGCGCGGCCGGGACACCCTCGACGCCAACCTGGAACTCGGCCTGCCCGCCGACGCCCGGGACTACGGCGCCGGCGCCCGGATCCTCGAGGACCTCGGCGTGCGCGGCGTCCGCCTCATGACCAACAACCCCGACAAGACCGCCGCCCTCGTCCGGCACGGCATCGAGGTCACCGGCCGCGAGCCCATGCCCGTGACCGCCGGCGAGCACAACCTCCGCTACCTGCGCACCAAACGCGACCGGATGGGCCACGACCTGCCCTGGCTGGACGCCCCCGCCCCCGTCGCGGCCTGCGGCAACCAGTAACCCACCACGCACCACCCACCCCACGCACCATCCACCGAGGAGACGAAGAACGTGAGCGGCAAGGGCGCACCGGAACTGTCCGTACAGAACGTCGGAGACCTCAGGGTCGCCGTCGTCGCGGCACAGTGGCACGACAAGGTGATGGACGGACTGGTGGACGGCGCCCTGCGCGCCCTCACCGAACTCGGCATCGACGAGCCGACCCTGCTGCGCGTCCCGGGCAGCTTCGAGCTCCCCGTGGTCGCCAAGGTCCTCGCCGGCCGCGGCTACGACGCGGTCGTCGCCCTCGGCGTCGTCATCCGCGGCGGCACCCCGCACTTCGACTACGTCTGCCAGGGCGTCACCCAGGGCCTCACCCAGGTGTCCATCGAGACCGGCGTCCCCGTCGGCTTCGGTGTCCTGACCTGCGACACCGAGGAGCAGGCCCTGGACCGCGCCGGCCTGCCCGGCTCGAACGAGGACAAGGGACACGAGGCGGTGACGGCGGCGGTCGCCACGGCGGCCACGCTGCGCTCGGTATCCGAACCGTGGCGCCAGTAGGTCCGGCACTACGCGTAAAGTGGGCGACACCATGTCCAAGAAGACGTTCGAGGAGCTCTTCACCGAGCTCCAGCACAAGGCCGCCCACGGCGATCCCGCCACCTCCCGCACCGCGGAACTGGTGGAGAAGGGCGTCCACGCCATCGGCAAGAAGGTCGTAGAAGAAGCCGCCGAGGTCTGGATGGCCGCCGAGTACGAGGGCAAGGGCGCGGCCGCCGAGGAGATCTCCCAGCTGCTGTACCACGTCCAGGTGATGATGGTCGCCCGCGGCATCTCCCTGGACGACGTCTACGCCCACCTCTGAGCCCCACCGTTCCCCCTCAACACCACGCGAAGGAAGCCGACCTCATGCTGCGCATCGCCCTCCCCAACAAGGGTTCCCTGTCCGGACCTGCGGGGGAGATGCTCCATGAGGCCGGCTACCAGCAGCGCCGCGAGTCCAAGGAACTCCGCGTCGTCGACCCGGTCAACGACGTCGAGTTCTTCTACCTCCGCCCCCGCGACATCGCGATCTACGTCTCCTCGGGCCGCCTCGACATCGGCATCACCGGCCGCGACCTGTTGGTCGACTCCGGCGCCGGCGCCGAGGAGATCCTCCCGCTCGGCTTCGCCCGCTCCACCTTCCACTACGCCACCAAGCCCGGCACCGCGACCGGCGTCGAGGACCTCAACGGCCTGACGATCGCCACCTCCTACGAGGGCATCGTCGCCAAATACCTCGCCGACAGCGGCATCGACGCCTCCGTCGTCCACCTCGACGGCGCCGTGGAGACCGCGATCGAGCTGGGCGTCGCGGAGGTCATCGCCGACGTCGTGGAGACCGGCACCTCGCTGCGCAACGCGGGCCTCGAGGTCATCGGTGAGCCGATCATGACGTCCGAGGCCGTCGTCGTCCGCCGCACCGGCGCCGACAGCGACGAGCCCAAGGTGCGGCAGTTCCTGCGCCGCCTCCAGGGCGTCCTGGTGGCCCGGACGTACGTGATGATGGACTACGACTGCCGGGTCGAGCAGCTGGAGAAGGCCGTCGCGCTGACCCCCGGCCTGGAGTCCCCGACCGTGTCCCCGCTGCACAACGAGGGCTGGGTCGCCGTCCGTGCCATGGTCCCCGCCAAGGAGGCGCAGCGGATCATGGACGACCTGTACGAGATCGGCGCCCGCGCCATCCTCACCACGGCCATCCACGCCTGCCGCCTCTGAGGGACGCGCCATGCCCGATCTGCCCGACCTCCCCGTCACGTTCCGGCCGGCCCGGACCCGCGTGGTCATGCTCACCGCGGCCGTGGCGATCTTCGCGGTCGTCACGACCGTCGCTCTGATGCTGGAGCCCCTCGGACCGGGGGAGCGCGCCAGTTTCCTCCTGACGGCGGCCCTGCTCGCCGGCGTGCTGCTGATGCTGTCCCGGCCCCGGGTGGTTGCCGAGGAGTCCGGCGTCACCGTGGTCAACCTCACCACGAGGCGGCGCCTGGAATGGGCCGAGATCGTGTCGGTGAACCTCCGCCCCGGCGACCCGTGGGTGTTCCTGAACCTCAGCGACGGCACCAGCCTGCCCGCGCTCGGCATCCAGCCCGGCATCGCCCGGCAGCGCGCCCTCTCCGACGCGCGGGCCCTGCGTGCGCTGGTCGACGCCCGGTCCGTCGCCGGCCCCGAGGCCACCCGCGACTGACCCGGACCGCACCCAAACCGATCGAGACCCGATCGAGAACGGGTCGGCGTCCGATCGACGCCGACCACCCTGCCGCAATTGCCCCTGTCTTGAATATTCTGTTGGCGGAGGCGTGTCGTCGCGCCTCCGCCCCTGACGCCCGCCCGGTGCCCAGGGGCTCCCAACTATCAGAGGAGTGACCCTCTCCGGCGATGGACGGATCGTCCTGCAGTACCTGCGCCGCCCCCTGCCGACATAGCGCGGACCCGGTCCGCGCCCACGCGGAGGCGGCGGCATCATGACCATCCCCCTGCTGCTCCTGGCAGCCGCGTTCCTGCTGATCCTCGCCAACGGCTTCTTCGTCGCGGCCGAGTTCGGCCTGGTGACCGTCGAACGCCCCGAGGCCGAACAGGCCGCCGCCGACGGCGACCGACGCGCCCTCCGGGTCGTCGAGTCGCTCAAAGAACTGTCGTTCCAGCTCTCCGGCACCCAGCTCGGCATCACCATCACGTCCCTCGTGGTCGGCATGCTCGCCGAACCGGCGCTGGCCGCGCTGCTCAGCGGCCCCGTCACCGCGGTCGGCGTGCCCGGCGGCGCGGTGTCCGGCGTGGCCGTCGTCGTCGGCATGCTGCTGGCCTCGGCCGTGCAGATGGTGATCGGCGAACTCGTGCCCAAGAACTGGGCGGTGTCCCGTCCGATGCAGGTCGCGCGCTTCGTCGCCGGCCCGCAGCACGTCTTCGCGCGCCTGTTCCGCCCGGTGATCGCCGGGCTGAACGCCGTGGCGAACCGGCTCGTACGGGCCCTCGGCTTCGAGCCCGCCGACGAACTGGCCTCCGCCCGCACCCCGGGCGAGCTGGTCTCCCTGGCCCGGCACTCCGCCCGGGCCGGCGCCCTCGAACAGGACACGGCCGACCTGTTCGTCCGCACCCTGTCCCTGGGCGAGCTGACCGCGCAGCACGTCATGACCCCGCGGGTGAGAGTGAGCGCCCTGCAGTCGTCGGCGACCGCCGAGGACGTCGTCAACCTCACCCGGGCCACCGGCCTGTCCCGCTTCCCCGTCTACCGGGAGAAGATCGACGAGATCGTCGGCATGGTCCACCTCAAGGACGCCCTGGCCGTGCCCGTCGGCGACCGGCTGCGCACCTCCGTTTGCCGCATCGCCCGCCCGGCGCTCCTCGTCCCCGAGACCCTGCCCGTACGGCCCCTGCTCACCCGGCTGCGCAGCGAGCAGCCCATCGCGGTCGTCGTGGACGAGTACGGCGGCACCGCCGGCGTCGTCACCCTGGAGGACATCGTCGAGGAGATCGTCGGCGAGGTGCGCGACGAGCACGACGGGCACGACCTGCCCGAGCTCGCCGCCGCCCCGCCCGAGGACGGCCGGCCCGCCTGGGACGCCGACGGCGGCTGCCGCGTCGACGCGCTGCGGCGCATCGGCCTCACCGCACCCGAAGGCCCGTACGAGACGGTCGCCGGCCTGGTCGCCGGCCTGCTCGGCCGGATCCCGGCCGTCGGCGACCGGGCCGAACTGCCCGGCTGGCGGCTCACCGTCCGGCAGGTCGGCCACTACCGTGCCGAGCGGGTCCGGATCGTGCGGACGGCACCCCTCGTGGAGTCGACCGCCCCGGCCGCGGGGGCCGCCCGATGAGCGTCCTGCAACTGATGTTCGCCGCGCTGCTCGTACTCGCCAACGGCTTCTTCGTGGGCGCCGAGTTCGCGCTCGTGTCCGTGCGGCGCAGCCAGATCGAACCCCTCGGCACCACCCGCGCCCGCCAGGTCCTCCACGGCCTGGAGCGCCTGCCCGAGATGATGGCCGCAGCGCAGTTCGGCATCACCATCTGCTCGCTGACCCTCGGCGCCGTCGCCGAACCGACGGTGGCGCAGCTGCTGGAGCCGGTCTTCGAGGGACTCCACCTGCCGCACGCGATGATCCACCCGCTGGGCTACGTCATCGCGCTGGCCACCGTCGTCTTCTTCCACCTCGTCATCGGCGAGATGGTCCCGAAGAACCTGGCGATGGCCGCGCCGGAGAAGGCCGCGCTGTGGCTCGGCCCCGGCCTGGTCGCCTTCGCCCGGCTGTGCCGCCCGGTCACGGTCGCCCTCGGCGCCTGCGCCCAGGGCGTGCTCCGGCTGTTCCGGGTCGAGCCGAAGGACGAGATCGAGGCCGTCTTCACCAGCGAGCAGCTCAACCGGCTGGTGGAGGACTCCGGGCAGGCCGGCCTCCTCGACCCGGAGGAGCAGGAACGCCTGGAGGACGCCCTGGAACTGGGCTCCCGTCCGGTCACGGACGTCCTGCTGAAGCACGAGTCGCTGGTCACGGTCAGCCCCTCGGTCACCCCGGGCCGGATCGTCGAACTCACCGCGCGCACCGGCTACTCCCGCTTCCCGATCGCCGTCGACGGCGGCGCCTTCATGGGCTACCTGCATGTGAAGGACGTCCTCGACCTGGAGGACTCCGACCGCGCGGTGCCCCAGCAGATCTGGCGCCCCATGACGACCCTCAGGCCCGACCTTCCGCTGGACGACGCCCTGACGGTCATGCGCCGGGCGGCCACCCACCTCGCCCAGGTCACGGACGCCTCAGGGAAGGTCCTCGGCCTGGTGGCCCTGGAGGACGTCCTGGAACTCCTCGTCGGAGAGGTCCGCGACCCGGCCCACCGGCAGGAACTGACCATGACCTAGCCGGCGGAGCGCCCGGGGCGGGCGGCCTCAGGACCCCGACGGGTTCTGCGGCCCCCGCCCCGACAGCACTTCCCCGTACGCCTGCATCAGGTCCGGCAGCCGCAACGTGGCCAAGTCCTCCCGGGTGAGCACGCCCGGGTACGTCGACAGCCGCAGGTCCCGGTAGGCACAGCTCTTCTCGTACAGCGTCCGCAGGAACCGCCCGTTGCCCAGCTCGTCGAGCCACCCCTGCTCCACGACGTGCCCGGCCAGCGCCCGCAGCTCGTCCAGCGCCTCGTCGTCCCACTGGTCGCCGTTCTCCGCGGCGAGCACCGTGCCGATCTTCGTGAGCTCCACCGGCCGGTACGAGGGGAAGTCGACGCGCGTCGTGAAGCGGGACGACAGCCCGGGGTTGGCGGCGAGCAGCCGGTCCATGCCCTCCGGATACCCGGCGAGGATCACCACGAGGTGGTCCCGGTTGTCCTCGGCCCGTTTCAGCAGCACCTGCAGCGCCTCGTCGCCGTACGCGTCGCCCTTGCCGTAGCCCGAGTTGGACAGCGAGTACGCCTCGTCGACGAAGAGCACCCCGCCGAGCGCGGAGTCGATCAGCTCATTGGCCTTCACGGCCGTCTGCCCGAGGTATTCGCCGACCAGGTCGGCCCGCTGCGCCTCCACCAGGTGGTCGCCGCCGAGCAGACCGAGGGCGTAGAAGACCCGGCCGAGGATGCGGGCCACCGTGGTCTTGCCGGTGCCGGACGGGCCGGAGAACACGAAGTGCCGCTTCGGCGGCTGCACCGGCAGGCCCTGCCCGGCCCGCAGCCTCGCCATGTTCAACTGCGCCGACAGTGCCTTGACCTGGCGCTTGACCGGTTCCAGGCCCACCATGCGCTCCAGCTCGGCGAGCGCCTCCCGCAGCAGGTCCGGGTCGGTGGGGCCCGAGGGCAGGGACGGCGCGGGCCCGCCGGACTTCTCGCGCGCCGCCCGGTCCGGCACCGTCGGCAGGGAAGCGGACGCCGACGGCTCGGGGCCGAGTTTCAGGTCGCGGCCCTCGGTGCCGAACAGCGGGTCGAGGAGGTCGGGGCCGTCCACCATGTCCTGCCCGGCGCCCGTCAGCGTGATCGCCGCGAGGTCGGCGGAGTCGTCGTACCCGTCGCCCTCGGCGATCGCCGCGAGCCGCGCGGAGGTGTCCATGAACCCCGGGTCGACACGGTGCACCGCCCGGTACAGCGGGAGCGCCGCCGCCGACCGGCCGGTGCCCTCGTGGGCGCGGGCCAGCCAGTAGCGCAGCTCCTTGCGCTGCGGCTGCTCGCTGCGGCAGCGCATCAGGGCCGCCGACAGCAAAGGCTCGGCCTGTCCGTACATCTCCAGGCGTACCCGGGCCATCCCGCCGAACAGGCCCGCCTCGATACCGAGCAGCGGGTCGTCGAGGAGCGAGTCGGTGTGCCGGACGAGCTGTTCCCAGTCCTTGACGAGATAGGCGCGGCACGCGTGCAGGAAGCGGACCTGCGGGTCGGTGTCGACGGGCGGCAGACTCGCGAGCGCCCGGTCCAGCTCCGGTACGTGCCGGCCGTCCAGCCAGTGCGAGGCGTGCGCGAGCAGCAGGTCCCGCGGGCTCTCCAGCACCGGCTGCACCCACCAGCCCAGCCAGTACCAGGAGTTGAGGGAGCGCCGGTGCCGGGCGCGCTGCTCCCCGAAGCGGTCCCGGTGCCGGTGCATCCGCAGCAGTGCGGTCGTCGTGTCGACGCGCAGCGCGTGCAGCCCCAGCCAGCCGTCCGCCATCCCCGGATCCAGCCGTACCGCCGCCCGGAACTCCTCTTCGGCCTGCGGATACGCGCCCATGGTGTAGGCGTCCACGCCCCTGAGCCAGGCCAGATCGGCCGGGCCCTCGGAGCCCCGGGTGCCGAAGTCCATCACGTCCCCCAAGAACCGTGCCCCCGTCGGTATGCCGCCGAGCCGTCGCCCGAGAGCCGCCTTTGGTCGAACCACTGTGCTGCGGAACGGAGTTGCCGGTGCGTGAGCAGCCGTCCGGTAGATCGCACCGAAGGCATCGTACCCGCGTGGTGACGCTCTGCCGAAGGGTGCCGCACAGTCCGTTCCGCGAGGTGGGAGCACATGGGGCGCACACCGCACGGTGACCCACGGTTAGCGTTCGGCGTCCCTCGGGGGCGGGAAGAGGCGCCGGGAAGGGGATGAGGACAGGACGAAGCCCCCGATCACGGGGGAACAATCGGGGGCTTCGCGTCTTCCGGCGGTCGTCTAAGGACCGCTCATTGAGAACGTAAGTCCTGTACGGCTCGCCGGTCAAGCCGGGTTGGAGCACGCGCGAAAGTTCCCCCGACCGGCTGCTTCACCGTTTCACCACATCGAATGCGGGCCGTCACCGTGCGTGAGGGGCGGGTCCGCGGCGGGGGCCCGGACGGGGCCCGGAAGCACCGTGCATCCCCGCCGTCCCCGCTCCACCAGGAGGTCGGCGAAGGGCCGGGAGGGGTCCTCGGCGAAGTGCCGCGCCTCCGCCTCGACCCATCCGGCCCAGAAGTCCCGCTGCTCCTCGCCGTCCCGTTCCCGCCCCCGCCGCCACGCCTCCTCGCGCGGCACCTCCATCCACAGCAGCAGCGCCAGCTGCGGGCGCAGCGCGCGACGGCCGGCGCCGACGCCCTCCACGAGGACCACCGGCGCGGGCGGCAGCGCGCGGGGCGGACCGAACCGCCCGGCCCGCCAGTCGTAGGGGGCGTAGTGCGCGCTCTCGCCGCGGCCGAGCGGGCCGATCACCTGCTCCCGCAGCCGCCCCGTCCAGGCGAACAACTCGTCGTGGCTGGCGATGTCGTCGAGATGCAGCACCGGGGCGTCGTCCAGCGCGGCGGCCAACTCCGCGGCGAACGTGGTCTTCCCGGACCCGGCGTGCCCGTCGACGCCGATCAGGCGGACCGGCCCGCAGGACGGCGGGAGGCGGCGGATCCGGGAGGCGAGAGAGTGAATGGCTGATCCCTGGGGTCGGGGTGCGTCGGTGGGGCCCCAGCACTGTAAACGGCGGGGGCTGTCGGGCCGCGTGTGCCGCGGGGCGGGTCATGCCAGTGGTAGAGGCCAATATTGCTCGGCGCGGCATGGGCCCAAGTGCTGGCCGGACCCGGTGGCGGGCGTCCATAGTTGGCGCACGACCATGCAACGGACCTGCCTGAATCCGATACCTGGGGGTCTCCTGCCCATGAGCAGAGCCGAACAGCCGTCCCGCCGCGTCGTGCTGACCGCCGCCCTCGCCGCCGCGGTCGCCGCCGGTACGGGAACCGCGGCCGCCGACCAGGGCCACCACGCCGGCAAACCGCGCGCGACGCCGGCCCGCCCCGTCGACAACCGGGCCTGGACCACGTACCGCGACTGGCGCGCCGGCAAGGCCACGGGTACGCGCGTCGTCTCCGGGGACCGTCCTGGCGTCGCCATCGGCAGCCCGGCCGGGACCGTCGACTACACCGACCCGCACACCGGCACCACCGCCGCCTGGGAGTACGCCACCTGGACGTCCCCCGTCCACAAGCTCACCGTCCCCGCCACCGAGGCCATCGCCTCCTGGAACGCCCACACGCCCGACGGGACCTGGCTCCAGATCGAGCTGCAGGGCACCTACTCCGACGGCACCGGCACACCCTGGTACGTGATGGGCCGCTGGGCCGCGAGCGACCGGGACATCCGGCGGACCTCGGTCGACGACCAGGGCGACGGCAGGAGCAGCATCTGGACGGACACCTTCGCGATCGACGACGCGGCCTCCGGCCTGCGCCTGGTCTCGTACCGCCTGCGGCTCACGCTCTACCGCAAGCCCGGTACGAACCTGACGCCCACCGTGTGGCGGGCCGGCGCGATGGGCTCCGACGTCCCGGACCGCTTCACCGTCCCGGCGTCCACGCCCGGCCTCGCGCGCGAACTGGCCGTGCCGCGCTACTCGCAGGAGATCCACCGGGGCCAGTACCCGGAGTACGACAACGGCGGCGAGGCCTGGTGCAGCCCCACGTCCTCCCAGATGATCATCGAGTACTGGGGCGGCCGGCTCACCCCCGAGCAGCTCTCCTGGGTCGACCCGTCCTTCGCGGACCCGCAGGTGTGCCACGCGGCCCGGCACACCTACGACCACCAGTACACCGGCTGCGGGAACTGGCCGTTCAACGCCGCCTACGCGGCCACCTTCGACGGACTCCAGGGCGTCGTCACCCGGCTCGGTTCCCTCACCGACCTGGAGACCCTGATCGCGGCGGGCATCCCCGCCATCACGTCCCAGTCGTTCCTCAAGGAGGAGCTGACCGGGGCCGGGTACGGCACCTCCGGCCACCTGATGACCGTGATCGGCTTCACGGCCGACGGCGACGTGATCGCCAACGACCCCGCCTCGGACAGCGACGAGCAGGTGCGGCGCGTCTACAAGCGTCGCGAGTGGGAAAATGTCTGGCTCCGCACCAAGCGCTACAACTCCACCGGCAAGGTCGTCTCCGGCACGGGCGGCGTCTGCTACCTGTACTTCCCGGCGCAGCCGACCGCTGCCCAGTGCGAGGCGCTCGCCGCGGTGGGCGTGCGCTGAACCACAGCCGTACGACGCGGGGCCCCGGTACGCCGGGGCCCCGTCCCGTGTGACCGACGTCTCCGCCGCAAAAGCCGCTCAGGGTGGCAAGGTGGACAGTCCGTGGGGGGACGTCCACCGACTCCGAACACCAGCGAGGGGCCATGACCGCGAACCCAGCAGCAGCCGCCCGTGCCCGTACCGGCGGCCCGAAGGACGACGGCCCGGAGATCGTCGAGCACGCCATGGGGTGGGTCCTCGTGGTGGTCGTCGCGATGCTCGTCACCCAGCTCGGCCTGTTCTGATCCTGCCCGGCAGTCCTGCCGGAGGCGCCGGTTCTGTCGAATCCGCGTCGAACAAGCGGCTGGCACCGGTCTGCCATACTGCGGGTGTCCCGCCGCCCGCTGCAGACCAGGGCCGAATGTGAACATCACTCGACAAGGCGCGGTGCGCCCCCACCGGGCGCGCGGCACCCAGCGTTCCGTGGCGCGTCGTGCCGAACTCATCGCCATAGGCCGGAAGTTGTTCGCCGACACGTCCTACGACGCCCTGTCGATGGACGACATAGCGCGGCAGGCGCATGTCGCCAAGGGACTGATCTACTACTACTTCCAGTCCAAGCGGGGCTACTACCTGGCGATCATCCAGGACGCCGTGGCCGGCTTGATCGACCTCGCGGCAAGCGGCGTCGGGCTGCCCCCGGCGGAGCGCGTGCACCGCACCATCGACAGCTATCTGCGCTACGCGGAGCACCATCACGCCGCGTACCGCGCGATCGTCAGCGGCGGCGTCGGCTTCGACACCGAGGTGCACGCCATCCGGGACGGTGTGCGGGAGGCGATGGTGGCGACCATCGCCGAGGGGGCGTACGGCCGCCGCGCCGTCGGGCCGCTGGCGCGCATGGCGCTGCTCGGCTGGGTGTGCGCCGTGGAGGGCGCCACGCTGGACTGGATCGACCGGCCCGGGCTGCCCCGCGAGACCATGAGCGACCTGCTGGTCAGGATGCTCGGCGGCACCCTGCGGGCCGTCGAGGAGATCGACCCGGCCTACCCGGCCCCGGAGCCCGCCCGCCGGGACGCGTGAGGCGGCCCCGGCCGGTGGGGTCGTCCGGACACCCGGAGTTCCCGGACATGTGAGGAAGGGGCGGAAGCCCTCGGGCCTCCGCCCCGACCGATGCCCGCCAAGGCCTAGTCGATGGCCTTGATCAGCTCACCGTCGGCGGTGTCGCCGCTCAGTTCCCAGAAGAACGTGCCGCCGAGACCCTGCTCGTTCTTGTAGGTCATCTTGCCCGCGACGGTCTGCGGGGTGTCGTAACTCCACCAGTCGTTCCCGCACTTGGCGTAGGCGGTGCCGCCCACCGTGCCGGTCGCCGGGCACTTGTCCTTGAGGACCTTGTAGTCCTCGATGCCCGGCTCGTACGAGCCCGCCGCCGGGCCGGTCGCGGTGCCGCCGGGCGCGTCCTGCGTGACGCCGGTCCAGCCGCGGCCGTAGAAGCCGATGCCGAGCAGCAGCTTCTCGGACGGCACGCCGAGACCCTTGAGCTTGGCGATCGTCGCCGACGTGTCGTACTTGTCCTTCGGGATGCCGTCGTACGAGGTCAGCGGCGAGTGCGGGGCGGTCGGACCGGCCGCCTCCCAGGCGCCGAAGTAGTCGTACGTCATCGGGTTGTACCAGTCGACGGACTGGGCGGCGCCCGCGTAGTCCGCCGCGTCGATCTTGCCGCCGTCGGTGGCGTCGGCCGTGATCGCCGCGGTGACGAGGTGGTCGGAGCCGAACTTGGCGCGCAGTGCCGACATCAGCCTGGGGAAGGCGTCCCGGCCGCTGGTGTCGCAGCTCGCGCCGCAGGCGTTCGGGTACTCCCAGTCGATGTCGATGCCGTCGAAGACGTCGGCCCACTTGGAGTTCTCGACCAGGTCGTAGCAGGACTGGGCGAAGGCGGCCGGGTCCTTCGCGGCGTCGCCGAAGCCGCCCGACCAGGTCCAGCCGCCGAAGGACCACAGGATCTTGAGGTCCGGGTGCTTCTTCTTCAGCTTCAGGAGCTGGTTGAAGTTGCCGCGCAGCGGCTGGTCCCAGGTGTCGGCCACCCCGTCGACGGACTCGGCCGCGGTGTACGCACGGTCGGTCGCCGCATAGGCGTCGCCCATCGCGCACTTGCCGCCGGTGACGTTGCCGAAGGAGTAGTTGATGTGGGTGAGCTTGTCCGCCGAGCCCGACGTCTCGATGTTCTTGACGTAGTACTTGCGGTCGTAGGTGCCCCATTCCGTGAAGTAGCCGACGACCTTGGAGCCGGCGGCCGCCTCGGTCCTCTCCGCGGCGGGGCTGGCGGTCGCGGAGCCCGCGCCGGCCAGCAGTCCGGCGCCGAGGGCAGCGCAGCAGGCTGCCGCGAGCAGCCTGCGGACCCTGGGGCGGGGTTGGGGGGAGCTGTACATCGGGTGTCACCTCGTGGGGGAGAGGGAAACACGCGCCGATTGGCATGGACGCGTTAAAGCGATTCGAAGCGAAACCGTAGGAGGACTAGACCACTCGCGTCAATGGTGCGGACCAAGTTAGTCCAGCGGTCCCGGATGGCCCCGCACGCCGCCGGAACCCGCGCTGATGGCCCCGCGACGCGGCGGGCGATATCTTGAAGTAAGCGGTCGTTAACTGGTGACTGGCGCTCTGTGATCAGGCATACTCACAGCGCACAGCCGCTGGTCAGCCGCCTCCGAGACCCGGATGCGGTGCCTCGGCCGAGCATCGGAATGACCTGGCGGAGCGGCCCACCCAAGGCGCGTCCGTCGATGTGCCCGACAGGGAGGAGAGTGTCGCCATGCCCGACCGCGCCCAGCAGCCGGTGGACCGGCAACTGCCCACGGACGAGGCCCGGGACCTGATGTCACTGGTCCGCGAAATCGCCCAGCGCGAGATCGCCCCGAAGGCCGCCGAGGAGGAGGACGCGGGCCGCTTCCCGCGCGAGGTCTTCACCCTGCTCTCCGAGTCCGGCCTCCTCGGCCTGCCCTACGACTCCGAGTACGGCGGCGGTGACCAGCCCTACGAGGTCTACCTCCAGGTCCTGGAAGAGCTCGCCGCCGCCCGCCTCACCGTCGGCCTCGGCGCCAGCGTCCACACCCTCGCCTCCTACGGCCTCGCCGCCTACGGCACCAAGGACCAGCAGGCGGAGCACCTGCCCGCCATGCTCGGCGGCGGCCTGCTCGGCGCGTACTGCCTCTCCGAGCCCGCCTCCGGCTCGGACGCGGCCTCCCTGCGCACCAAGGCCGTCCGGGACGGGGACGAGTGGGTGATCACGGGCACCAAGGCCTGGATCACGCACGGCGGCATCGCGGACTTCTACACCGTCATGGCCCGTACCGGCGAGGACGGCCACCGCGGCATCACGGCGTTCCTGGTGCCGGGCGACGCGCCGGGCCTGAGCGCCGCCGCGCCGGAGAAGAAGATGGGCATGAAGGGCTCGCCGACCGCCCAGATCCACTTCGACGGCGTACGGGTGCCCGACGCCCGGCGCCTCGGCGAGGAGGGCCAGGGCTTCGCGATCGCGCTGTCCGCGCTGGACTCCGGCCGGCTCGGCATCGCGGCCTGCGCCATAGGCGTCGCCCGGGCGGCCCTGGACGAGGCGGTCGCGTACGCGGGTGAGCGACGGCAGTTCGGCCGGCCCATCGCCGACTTCCAGGGCCTGCGCTTCATGCTCGCCGACATGGCGACGCGTATCGAGGCGGGCCGCGCGCTGTACCTGGCGGCGGCACGGCTGCGGGACGCCGGCTTGCCCTTCTCGAAGCAGGCGGCCATGGCCAAGCTGCACTGCACGGACACCGCCATGCAGGTCACCACGGACGCCGTGCAGATCCTCGGCGGCTACGGCTACACCGCCGACTTCCCGGCCGAGCGCTACATGCGCGAGGCCAAGGTGCTGCAGATCGTCGAGGGCACCAACCAGATCCAGCGCATGGTCATCGCCCGTCACCTCGTGGGTCCCGAGACCCGTTGAACTGACCGAGGCCGCGCAGGGGCGCCGCGAGCCGCACCCACTCCGGGTCGTGGCGCCCCGGCAGTGTGCGACCGCCGTCGGCCCAGACGCGCATCAGGTCGCGGTAGATCGGCGGGTCCGATAGCTGTGGAAGGCCGAGCGGAATCGATCCGGTGGGCGGCGGGACGAACACGCGGCGCGGACGCCCGGCTGCCGAATGCGTGTGGGGCATACCTGGGCAACGCGGACCCTGCCGGGCAGGTCACCGGCCGACGGAATCGAGTGTGAGTTCGCCGCTGCCCGGGATGTGGTGACGACGCGTCATGCGCTCGGTGACGCGCCGTCGGGTCCTCGCCGGGCCGGGGCGGCTTCGCCCGCCGTCTCAGGCGGCGCGGCGGCGCATCGTCGGGACGCGCATCGGGCGTGAGCCCGGACCGCCGACGTGCGAGAAGGGCTGCTTGCGCCAGTCGAGCCCCTGAGGGAGCGTCAGCAGCAGGGCGGTGTCCTGCTCCTGCGGTTGGACGGACTCGTCCGCGGGCCGGGCCTCGGTGGCCCGGCGACCCGTACCGGCGCAGACCGTGAGGCCGAACGGGTTCCACGGCGAGGCGCACAGGGCGTGCTCCGGCAGGATCTCCTCGTCCGCGAGCAGGGCGATGGGCTGCGCGCAGTCCGGGCAGATCACCCGGTACATCTCGAAGGTTTCGTAGGCGTCGGACTCCTCGTCGTCGAAGGCGTCGGGTTCGACGCCCTCCGGCTCGGGTTCGACGATCAGTTGCCGACGCTTGGGCGTGAGGCGACCAGGGCGCTTAAGACTCTGCATGGGATTCTCCCCCTCGGGCGGGCTGGGCCGTGAAGGCACTGCGGCCTCGACCACAGCAAGCACTTCCCGTCCGCTCTAACGGGTAATCACAAGAACATCACGGAGACGGTCGCAGACCTGTGGTCTTGGTCACATGCCACTCGCAGGTGCCTGCCACTGCGCGATTTCCGGCCTCAGCAGGCGCCGCGGACCGGCCACCGGGCCGGTCCGCGGCGGGCCCGCGGCCCGTCATCGGCCGGATCGTCCCAGGCCCGGGCCCGGACGGCCGCACACATCGCATCCGGGTCCGACCCGGCCGTTCAGGTACCCGGGGAGATCACGCGCCCTGTAGGTTCTTGCGCCATGGAGGAGCTGGACCGTCAGATCGTGCAGCTGCTCGTCGAGGACGGGCGGATGAGCTACACAGACCTGGGCAGGGCCACGGGCCTGTCCACGTCGGCGGTGCACCAGCGGGTGCGCCGACTGGAACAGCGGGGCGTCATCCGCGGTTACGCCGCGGTCGTCGACGCCGATGCCGTCGGTCTGCCCCTGACCGCCTTCATCTCGGTGAAACCGTTCGACCCCAGCGCCCCCGACGACATCGCCGAACGGCTCGCCGGCGTCCCGGAGATCGAGGCGTGCCACAGCGTCGCGGGCGACGAGAACTACATCCTCAAGGTCCGGGTCGCCACGCCGCGGCAACTGGAGGAACTGCTCGCCCGGGTGCGCTCCCTGGCCGGCGTCTCGACCCGGACGACGGTCGTCCTGTCGACGCCGTACGAGGCCAGGCCGCCGCGGCTCTGACCGCCGGGTGACCCGCACGGGCCGGACCTGCGTGCGGGCACGGGCGTGCCAGGCGCGACACTGTCCGGCATGAGTGAACGCACCGCCCCGCCGAAGACCGTCCTGCTCCGCCGCGGAGAGGTCCACAGCCCCGCCGATCCCTTCGCGACCGCCATGGTCGTGGAGCGCGGCCAGGTCGCCTGGGTCGGCTCGGAGGGCGCCGCCGACGCCTTCGCGGACGGCGTCGACGAGGTCGTCGACCTCGACGGGGCGCTCGTCACCCCCGCGTTCACCGACGCCCATGTGCACACCACGTCCACCGGACTCGCCCTCACCGGGCTCGACCTGTCCGGCGCCGCCACACGCGAAGCGGCCCTGGACCTCGTACGCGACTTCGCCGCCGCCCGCCCCGCCGACCGGGTCCTCCTCGGGCACGGCTGGGACGCCTCGCGCTGGCCCGGAGGGCAGCCGCCGACGCGGGCCGAGCTCGACGCGGCCACCGGCGGGCGGCCCCTGTACCTGAGCCGTATCGACGTGCACTCCGCCGTCGTCAGCACCGCCCTGCTGGACCTCGTCCCCAGCGCCGTCACCCGGGAGGACGGCCCGCTCACCGCCGACGCGCACCACGCCGTACGCGCCGCGGCCCTCGCCGCGATCACCCCCGAGCAGCGCGCCGAGGCCCAGCGCACGGCCCTCGCGCACGCCGCCTCGCTGGGCATCGGCACGCTCCACGAGTGCGCGGGGCCCGAGATCTCCTCCGCGGACGACCTGGCGGGTCTGCTGCGGCTGGCCGCCGAGGAGCCGGGCCCGCGGGTCGTCGGCTACTGGGCCGAGGCCGGCCAGGAGGGTGTCCGCCGGGCCCGTGAGCTGGGCGCGGCAGGCGCCGCGGGCGACCTGTTCGTGGACGGCTCCCTCGGCTCGCACACCGCCTGCGTGCACCAGCCGTACGCCGACACCGGGCTCACCGGCACCGCGTACCTGGACTCCTCCGACGTCGCCGCGCATGTGGTCGCCTGCACCGGGGCGGGGCTGCAGGCCGGGTTCCACGCGATCGGTGACGCCGCCGTGAGCGCCGTCGTCGAAGGCCTGCGCGCCGCCGCCGACAAGGTGGGCCTCGCCCGCGTACGCGCCGCACGGCACCGCGTCGAGCACGCGGAGATGCTCACCCCGGACACCGTCGCCGCCTTCGCCGAACTCGGTCTGACCGCCTCCGTGCAGCCCGCGTTCGACGCGCTGTGGGGCGGCGAGGACGGCATGTACGCCCAGCGCCTCGGCGCCGAGCGGGCCCGCACCCTGAACCCCTTCGCGGCCCTGCTCAAGGCCGGTGTCCCGCTCGCCTTCGGCTCCGACAGCCCGGTCACCCCGCTGGACCCGTGGGGCACCGTGCGCGCCGCCGCCTTCCACCGCACGCCCGGACACCGGGTGTCCGTGCGCGCCGCGTTCACCGCGCACACGCGGGGCGGATGGCGGGCGGTCGGGCGGGACGACGCGGGCGTCCTGGTGCCGGGCGCGCCCGCGGACTACGCCGTGTGGCGCACCGGGGAGCTGGTCGTGCAGGCGCCCGACGACCGCGTCGCGCGCTGGTCCACCGACCCGCGCTCCGGCACCCCCGGCCTGCCGGACCTCACGCCGGGCCGTGACCTCCCGGTCTGCCTGCGCACCGTGGTGGGGGGCCGCACGGTCCACGTACGGCCGGGCGAGTGATCTACGGCAGCGCCCGGCCGCCGGGCATCGGGAGGAGGTGGGTCGCGCGACCTGCGCATCCTCCGTGCCGTCCCGGCCGCCGACCGCTGAGGCGCAGGTCAAAGGGCTGTTGACACGTGGCGGCCGGGGCCCGGTAGGTTCTGCCGGGTCCACCACCGGACGCCCTGCCGGGGAACCTCCGCGCACGCGTCGCGGCGCCGCTGGGTCGGGGGCGGTGTGCCGCACCGGGGCACCGCCGCCGGGAGCCAGGCCCAGCGCAGGCACGGCGACGAGGAACGTTCCGGCCGGTCGGGGAGGTGTGACCCGGATGGGGCCCGGGCCCAGTAGACAACGGCTTTCGGTCGATCCGCAGCCGGCGGGTCCCGGGCCGGCCCGAAGGGCGCCGGGCCCCCATCCGCCGTACGCCGGACGGCGCGTCCGTCTGCGCGGTCACCCGCGACGCCTCACGCTTCACGACCGCCTCCGTCTGCCGGTGAGGGGCCTGCCTCCGGCGAGAACATCCCTGCGCTGCCCGGCCCTGGTCGAATCCCCACCACCGGACACCCTGCCGTCGAGTCGGCCCAGGCCGGGCCCACTATGGTGGACCTCTGCGTACGGACATGAAGGGGCAGCAGTGAACGACGGCGACGGGACTCCCGCGACAGGAGCCCAGGAGAGGCGGTTCGGCCCGCTCGGCACCACCTTGGTGATCATCCCGACCTACAACGAGGCCGAGAACATCAAGGCGATCGTCGGCCGGGTCCGCGAGGCCGTCCCCGAGGCGCACGTCCTGGTGGCCGACGACAACAGCCCCGACGGCACGGGCAAGCTCGCCGACGAACTCGCCGCCCAGGACGACCACGTCCAGGTGCTGCACCGCAAGGGCAAGGAGGGGCTGGGCGCCGCCTACCTCGCGGGCTTCCACTGGGGCCTGGAGCACGGCTACGGCGTGCTGGTCGAGATGGATGCCGACGGCTCCCACCAGCCCGAGGAACTGCCCCGGCTGCTCACCGCGCTCAAGGGCGCCGACCTGGTGCTCGGCTCCCGCTGGGTACCCGGCGGACGGGTCGTGAACTGGCCCAGGTCCCGCGAGGTCATCTCCCGCGGCGGCAGCCTGTACTCGCGCCTCGCCCTCGATCTGCCGCTGCGCGACATCACCGGCGGCTACCGCGCCTTCCGCCGCGAGACCCTGGAGGGCCTCGGCCTCGACGACGTCGCTTCGCAGGGCTACTGCTTCCAGGTCGACCTGGCCCGCCGCGCCGTCAGGGCCGGGTACCACGTGGTCGAGGTGCCCATCACCTTCGTGGAGCGTGAGCACGGCGACTCCAAGATGAGCCGCGACATCCTCGTGGAGGCCCTGTGGCGGGTCACGGCGTGGGGTGTCGGGGAGCGCGTCGGGAAGGTGGTGGGGCGGGGCGGGAAGCCCGTGGGAAAGGCTCCCGGGGAGCCCGCCGGGAAGGCTTCCGGACAGTCGGACGGCACGCCCTCCGCGCAGTCGGAGCAGGGGCCCGCCCCGCGGCCCGCCGACGCGGCGGAAGCCGTGGAGGAGTCCGTGGCTGAGTCCGCGGAGCAGTCCGCCGGGCCGAAGCAGCCGTGACGGCGTAGGGGCCGTGGCGGGGCCATGCCCGTAGGGGGTGGACGGGGGAGGGATCCGGGATCGCCCTTATCCCGTGCTGAGCCGGGTCCAGGCACACTGGACGCATGACGACTGGCGCTCAGCCCCCCACGTATCAGGCCCGGCCCCGGCGCCCCCGGGTGCGTACGATCCTGCCGCTGGGCGTCGCCGCGTGGCTCGTCCTGGAGATCTGGCTGCTGACGGTGGTCGCCGGCGCGTCGAGCGGGCTCGTGGTCTTCCTGATCCTGGCGGCGGGCGTCGTCCTGGGCTCCGCGGTGATCAAGCGGGCCGGCCGCCGGGCCTTCCAGAACCTCACCGGGACGCTGCAACAGCAGCAGGGCGGCATACCGCAGTCGGCCTCCCGCCAGGGGAACAGTGAGGGCAACGGCCTGGCGATGCTGGGCGGTCTGCTCCTGGTGATACCGGGTGTGGTCTCCGATGCCGTGGGCCTGGTCATCCTGCTGCCTCCCGTCCAGAAGGCGGTGAGCCGCTACGCGGAGCGCACGTTCGAGCGCAAGCTCCGCGAGGCCTCGCCCGGTGGCCAGGGAAATCTGGGGGACGCCTTCCACCGGGCCCGTATGCACCGGCCCGACGGCAGGGTCGTCCCGGGCGAGGTCGTCCGGGACGAGCCCGGTGCCGGTCGGCACGAGGACCCGGGGCCGCCGCTGACGCCCTGACCGGTCACGGCGAGCACCATCCTGACGGGGTCACGGGGTCACGGGGTCACGGGGTCACGGGGTCACGGGGTCACGGGGTCACGGGGTCACGGGGTCACGGGGTCACGGGGCGCCACCGGTTCACGGAAGCACTGCGGGGAGCGTCGCGGAGGGGTGCCCCGTCCGTCCGCCTGCCGACAGCGCCGGAGTGTGAGACGGCGGCGGCGACAAAAGGGGAAACGCGGGCGGGAACGGAAAAACCGCGGGCGCCGTACGTCGTCAGACGTACGGCGCCCGCGGTTCACTTGCGGGTGCGGAAACAGCCGCGGAGCCCCTGCGGGGGCTTACGCGCTCTTGCGGCTGTCCCGCGGATGTACCGCGATGTTCATCGCGCCGGACCGCAGAACGGCCAGCCGCTCCTCGAGGACCTCTTCGAGTTCCTCACGGGTGCGGCGCTCCATCAGCATGTCCCAATGCGTACGCGCGGGCTTGGCCTTCTTCTCTTCCGGACCGTCGCCATCCACGAGGAGTGCCTGCGCTCCGCAGACCTTGCACTCCCACTCCGGCGGGATCTCCGCCTCGACCGAGAAGGGCATCTCGAAACGGTGCCCCTTCTCGCATGCGTACTCCACGGCCTGGCGCGGGGCCAGGTCGATGCCGCGGTCCGTCTCGTAGCTGGTCACCACGAGGCGCGTGCCGCGAAGAGCTCGCTCACTCATGAATCGTGCCTCCCGGGCTTGTCGCCCACAGGACAGGTGTCGCTGTCGTCGTCATCCGGTCAACGTCCGGTCGGCGGTAAAGATTCCCGATCCGAGTCCCGTTCCGGGTCGTGCGTCGCCGTCGTAGCCGCCCCTTGTTGTACCCACCAGCGCCCGATTTGTCACATCTGCCAGGAGATGCAACACAGCGTTCCGGCACCTTTGACGCGCAGTAACGGTACGCCAGGCAGGCCAAACGCGTACACTACAGCCCTTTCGCTTCCAGCGCTAAATCCGCTGGGGAACGGGGTTGCCCGCGTCGCCGATCGCCCGCCGCACGGGCACCCGGGCGAGCAGCAGGAATCCGATCACGAAGAATGCCACGAGCGAGACGATGGCGTCCCGGTAACTGCCGGTCAGCTGGTAGGTGAGCCCGAACAGCAGGGGCCCCAGCCAGCTCATGCCGCGGTCGCTGATCTCGTACGCCGAGAAGTACTCGGCCTCCTTGCCGGGCGGTACCAGGTGGGAGAACAGGGAGCGGGACAAAGCCTGGCTGCCGCCGAGGACCAGGCCGATGCAGGCGGCCAGCACGAAGAACCACGCGGGTTCACCCGCCGGCAGGAAGTACCCGGCCGCCAGCGTCACCGTCCACGCGATCAGTGAGCCGAGGATCGTGCGCTTCGCGCCGTGGGTGCGCGCCAGCCTGCCGAGCGCCAGGGCGCCCGCCACCGCCAGCAGCTGAACCAGCAGTACGGCCGCGATCAGCGTGGACTGGCCGAGCCCCAGCTCCTCGGAGCCGTAGACGGAAGCCTGCGTGATCACTGTCTGGATGCCGTCGTTGTAGACGAGGTATGCCAGCAGGAACGCCAGCGTCAGGGGGTAGCGGCGCATGTCCCGGAGCGTGGCGGCGAGCTGCCGGAAGCCGGAGAGGCCCGGCGCGGCGCCCCGTACGGCGGTACGCCGGTCACGCAGGCGCCGCAGCGGTACGAGGGCGAAGGCGCCCCACCACAGGCCGGCCGACGCCAGGCAGATGCGGACCGCCTCGCCCTCCGAGAGCCCGAAGCTGACGTGCCCGGTGTAGAGGACCAGGTTCGCGACCAGGACCAGGGCGCCCGCCGCGTAGCCGAAGGCCCAGCCGCGGGAGGAGACCGCGTCGCGCTCCTCGGGCGTGGCGATCTGCGGCAGGTAGGAGTTGTAGAGCATCATCGCCACGGACTGCGCGGCGTTCGCGACGATCAGCAGGAGACCGCCCAGCAGGTAGCGCTCGCCGTCCAGGAAGAACATGCCCGCCGTCGCGGCTGCCCCGGTGTAGGCGGCGGCTCCCAGCAGGGGCTTCTTGCGGCCGGTGCGGTCGGCGGCGGCGCCCACCAGCGGCATCGCCAGCACGGCGAGGATCACCGACAGGGACACGGAGTACGCGAAGAAGGAACCGGCGCGCACCGGGATGCCCAGCGGGTGCACGCACCCGTCCGCGTCCGCCGCCGACTCGGCGACCGACGTCAGGTAGGGGCCGAGGAACACGGTGAGCACGCTCGTCGAGTAGACGGAGCACGCCCAGTCGTAGAAGTACCAGCCACGCTGCTCGCGCCGCCGCGCGGAAACTCCGTCGGCTTCCTGCGCCTGCACGGTGTCGGTGTCCACCCGTGCCCTCGCTTCCCCGTGAGAATGCCGCGCGAAGACGGGGCGGCGCGGTACCGAAGGGCCTCAGACCCAGACGCCGCGGTCCTCCATGACCTTGCGCAACGTGTCGATGTGATCGGTCATGATGCCATCCACTCCCAGGTCCAGAAGCCGGTGGATGCGATCGGAATCGTTGACCGTCCACACGTGTACGTGCAGTCCACGCGCGTGTGCGGTGCGTACGAAACGGCGGTCCACCACCGGGATGCCCGACTGCGACTCGGGCACCTGCGCCGCCACGGCGGAGCGGCGCGGCGCGGCCGGCAGGCCCCAGGAACGCAGCCGCAGCCCCAGCACGCCCCGGGTGCCGAAGGAGGTGGCCAGGCGCGGCCCGGCCAGTCGCTGCGCGCGGACCACCCGGGCCTCGGAGAACGAGCCGACGCAGACGCGGTCCCAGGAGCCGGTGCGCTCGACCAGGTCCAGCAAGGGCCGCAGCGCCGGTTCGGCCTTGACGTCGACGTTCCAGCGGACGTCGGGGAACAGCTCCAGCAGTTCCTCGAACAGCGGCACCGGCTCCTCGCCGGCCACGCGGGCCCGCCGCACCGCTGACCACGGCAGGTCGGCGATGCGGCCCGCGCCGTCCGTCACCCGGTCCAGTGTCGCGTCGTGGAAGGCGACGAGCCGGCCGTCCCGGGTGGCGTGCACGTCGGTCTCGATGTAGCGGTAGCCCAGCTCGACGGCGTTGCGGAACTGGCGGACGGTGTTCTCCAGGCCGTCCGCCGCGCCGCCCCGGTGGGCGAAGGCGATCGGGCCGGGATGGTCGAGGTAGGGGTGGCGAGTCGGCGTGGTCACCGACGCAGTATCGCGCGCCGGGGTCGCCCGCAGGCGACGACCGCGCCGCCGTCCGGTGCCGACGGGACGGCGAAGACGCGCAGGAAGAGCTGGGCGAGCGGGCCTATCGACAGCGCGTACAGCAGGGTGCCCACGCCGACGGTGCCGCCGAGGGCGAAGCCGGTGGCGACGACCGTGATCTCCACCGCCGTACGCACCAGGCGCACCGACAGCCCCGTGCGCAGGGTCAGCCCCGTCATCAGACCGTCGCGCGGGCCGGGGCCGAACCGCGCAGCGATGTAGAGGCCGGTCGCCGCGCCGTTGAGGACGATTCCCGCGACCAGCAGCGCGATGCGCGGGGCCGGGCCGTGGGCGTCCGGGAGAACGGCGAGGGCGGCGTCCATGGCGGCCCCGATCACCAGGACGTTGGAGACCGTGCCGAGGCCCGGCCGCTGGCGCAGCGGAATCCAGAGCAGCAGGACCGCCGCGCCGACGATCGTCAGCACCACGCCCATCGACAGCCCGGTCTGCCCGGCCAGGCCCTGGTGCAGCACGTTCCACGGCTCCAGCCCGAGCCCGGAGCGGACCAGCAGCGCCGAACTGGCGCCGTAGAGCACGAGACCGCCGTAGAGCTGGACCAGGCGCCGGGTGAGGTGTCTCTGTCTCGACTGCCGCGCGAACACAATGGGCCCCCTGAAGTGGTGGTAGTGGCCTGCGCATGACACCCTGTGGCCGGGATGGATGTGCCAGCCATGGCCAATCCGGGGAAGGTGGACCGATTTACATGGCTCAGTGGACCTCAGCGGTGGGAGCCGCGCAGCTGGCCCGGCTGCTCACCTCCCAGCAGGACCGTCCGGCCGGACCGGGCACCCGTCGCCCGCCCGCCTACCGGGCGCTCGCCGACGGCATCCGGCTGCTCGTGCTCGAAGGGCGTGTGCCGGTCGCCGCGCGGCTGCCCGCCGAGCGGGAACTCGCCGTCGCCCTGTCCGTCAGCCGCACCACCGTCGCCGCCGCCTACGAGGCGCTGCGCACCGAGGGCTTCCTGGAGTCCCGGCGCGGCGCGGGCAGCTGGACCGCCGTCCCGGCCGGCAATCCGCTTCCCGCGCGCGGGCTCGAACCGCTGCCCCCCGAGGCGCTCGGCTCCGTGATCGACCTGGGCTGCGCCTCACTGCCCGCGCCCGAACCCTGGCTCACCCGCGCCGTGCGGGGCGCGCTGGAGGAACTGCCCCCGTACGCGCACACGCACGGCGACTATCCCGCCGGGCTGCCCGCGCTGCGCGCGATGATCGCCGAGCGCTACACCGCGCGCGGCATCCCCACCATGCCCGAGCAGATCATGGTCACGACCGGCGCGATGGGCGCCATCGACGCCATCTGCCACCTCTTCGCACCCCGCGGCGAACGCGTCGCCGTCGAGTCGCCGTCCTACGCCAACATCCTCCAGCTCATGCGGGAGGCGGGCGCCCGGCTGGTGCCCGTCGCGATGGCCGAGGGGCTCGGCGGGTGGGACCTGGACCGCTGGCGGCAGGTGCTGCGGGACGCCGCGCCCCGGCTGGCCTACGTGGTCGCCGACTTCCACAATCCGACCGGCGCCCTCGTCGGCGAGGAGCAGCGGCGCCGACTCGTGGAGGCCGCCCGCTCGGCGGGCACCGTGATCGTCGCCGACGAGACGATGAGCGAGCTGTGGCTGGACGAGGACCTGGACGGCGCCGCCATGCCGCGCCCGGTGTGCGGCTTCGACCCCGCCGGATCCACCGTGATCACGGTCGGCTCGGCGAGCAAGGCGTTCTGGGCGGGCATGCGTATCGGGTGGGTACGGGCCGCCCCGGACGTGATCCGCAGCCTGGTCGCCGCGCGGGCCTACGCCGACCTGGGCACGCCCGTGCTGGAGCAGCTGGCCGTGAACTGGTTGTTCAGCACCGGTGGCTGGGCACAGGCAGTGGAGGTGCGGCGCCGCCAGGCCCGGGAGAACAGGGACGCGCTCGTCGCCGCCGTCCGGCGTGAGCTGCCCGGCTGGGAGTTCGAGGTGCCCAGGGGCGGTCTCACGCTGTGGGTCCGCGCGGGCGGCCTGTCGGGCTCGCGGCTCGCGGAGGCGGGCGAACGCGTCGGCGTACGGGTGCCGTCCGGGCCGCGTTTCGGTGTCGACGGTGCCTTCGAGGGGTATGTGCGGCTGCCGTTCACGGTCGGGGGAGCGGTGGCCGAGGAAGCGGCCGTACGGCTCGCGGCGGCGGCCCGCCTGGTGGAGAGCGGCGGCACGGCGGGCGCCGAACCGCCCCGGACGTTCGTGGCGTAGCGGGACGGCGGCGTACCACCCCGGCGAGCGACGAGCCCTGCCGCGGTGGCTCCGCGCGGCAGGGTTCGGGACGGGCGAGGGCCGGGAACGGGCGAGGACCCGGGAACGGGCGTGGGCGAGGCGGTCGCCGGGTTACGAGACCTCGGCCGTTCGGCCGCTGGTCCGCGTCGGTCTAAGGGCTCAGCGTCTCCGGCACAAGCACCGGTCTCGGTTCCCGTGCCGGTTCCCGCGGCGCTTCCTGTGCCGGTTCCCGCCCCGGGGGCTCGGCCGGGGCCGGTTCCGGGGCCGCGTCCGCCGGGGCCGGGCCCGGCGGGAGCAGCTCCAGGACCGCCCGGCGCTGCGCGTCGCTCGTCGCTTCGTCGTACGGGTCCGGGGTCGCCGGGACCTGGAGGCGGTACACCGGGCCGCTGCCCAGCCGGGCGTACCCCCGGCCGGGCGGGACCTGCGTGGCGGGGGTGGTCCGCGGCGCTTCGCCCAGGACGGCCGCCAGCTGGTCCGGCGTGGCCGGGCCGAGGACGACACGCGCGCGCGTGTGCTGCAGGACGGACTCACTCAGGGTGTCCGTGCTGTCCAGCTGGTCGGCGACGACCACGGTCACGTTGGCGGCGCGGCCGTGCCGCAGCGGGACCTGGAGCAGCGACTGCGGATCCCGGCCGCCGTCCGCCGCGGCCAGGTGCGTGAACGCGCTCGGCCGGTCCAGCAGGACCCACAGGGGTCGCCCGAGGTCCTCCGGGTTGCCGGCCTGACGCGCGTGGTTGGCGGCGATCAGCCGCCGCTCGGTCTCCTGCGCCGCCCACTCCAGGCCCGCCAGCGCCCCGCCGAGGCCGAGCTCCACGGCCAGCACGCCGTCCCGGCCGGCCAGGCAGGCGTAGTCGCCGGTGCCGCCGCCGTCCACGATCACGACGTCGCCGTGCCGCAGCGCCTGCAGGGCGATCGAGCGCAGCAGCGTGGAAGCGCCGCAGCCCGGCCGGCCGAGAACGAGGAGGTGCGGCTCGGTGGAGCGGACGCCGGTGCGCCAGACGACGGGCGGCACGTCCCGCTGCTTCTCCCCGTGGGCGACGGGGAGTGTGCGCTGCACCTGCGTGGGGTCGGTGAAGCCCAGGACCGTCTCGCCGGGAGCGGTGACGAAACGCTGGGCGGCGATGTCGGTGGGCAGCGGCGCGAGGACGGTGAGGGTGAGCCGGTTGCCCTCCTCGTCCCACGCGAAGTGGTACTCGCGTCCGCGCCCCGCCTTCGCGGCGAGCAGGTGCTCGATGCGGACGCGCGACTCGGCCTCGCCGTCGGCGAAGTACGCCGGGTAGTGGATCACCAGCCGCGCGATCCGGCCCGTGTCGTCGAACGCCCAGGCCGAGAAGGCCTTGTCCCACTCGCCGCCGTGCGTGTACAGCGCGGCGGGGTCCTCCGTCGCCGAGAAGTACGGCACGAGGGCCTCGTAGAGCGAGCGCAGCCGCTGGGCCCGTGGCTCGTCGAGCCTGTCGGACGCGGACCGTGTGCGGCCCCGGCCCTGCCAGGCCGCCGCGCCCATCAGGGTGATGACGGCGAACAGGGGACCGTAGGGCACCAGCGCCACGACCAGGGACACGGACCCCACCAGGAACAGCAGCGAGCCGCGCCTGTCCCTGGGGGTGTCGCACCACCTGCGCCGGGCGGCCGAGGCCAGTCGGCGCAGCCCGCGGGTGATCGTGATCAGCGGTTGGAGGACGTCGGTGGCGCCGTCGGCCGCCGTCCGGGCCAGTTCCCGGCTGCGGGCGAGCTGCGCCGAGCCGGTGCTCACCATGCGGGGGAGGGGGCGCCGGGCCACCGCTGCCTCCAGACAGTACGTGCGGACGGGTGGACGGGCATCAGAACTTGATACCGCCGAGCAGACTCGCGAGGCTCTCGCCCCCCGCTCTGATGCCCGGGGCGATGGCCGTGCTGGACAGGTAGAACCCGAAGAGGGTGGCCACGATGGCGTGCGACGCCTTCAGGCCGTCCTTGCGGAAGAAGAGGAAGACGATGATGCCGAACAGGACCACGCCTGAGATGGAGAGGATCATGTGAGTTCTCCTGGTTCGCGGGACAGTCACCATGAGTACGTCCAGGCTCACAGCATGTATCTGTACGACAAAAGGTGCAACTGGGTGAAATGCGGGTGATAGGCCTTGTTCGGTGAGTCTCCCCCGGCCTGCCGGGGTGCGCTGCCCCGCCCGGCCGGTGCTGTGCCGATCTTCGCCTCGGGCACATCCCGTCGTGCGCCCCGCGAGCCAGTACCCTGGCGATTCACCCGCGCGGCGCACCCCTCGCCCCGTGCGCGCAGTCCCCGGAGTTCGCAGTGAGTCGAGTCGCGTTCGCAGTGAGAGGCGGTCCCGCCGATGTCGCCGATGAGTGAGGCCCCCGATCCCGAGGTCGTGGAACTCGCCACCAAGATCTTCGACCTGGCCCGGCAGGGGCGGACGGAGGCTCTCGTCGAGTACGTCGACGCCGGTGTCCCGGCCAACCTCACCAACGACCGCGGCGACTGCCTCGTCATGCTCGCCGCCTACCACGGACACGCCGACGCCGTCCGCGCACTGCTCGCCCGCGGCGCCGGGGCCGACCGCGTCAACGACCGTGGCCAGACCCCGATCGCGGGAGCCGTGTTCAAGGGAGACGCGGACGTGGTCCGCGCGCTGCTGGAGGGCGGCGCGGACCCGCGCGCGGGCACCCCCTCGGCCGTCGACACGGCCCGTATGTTCGGCCGGACGGACATGCTCCGGCTGTTCGGCGAGCAGTGAGCCGGTGCACGGTCCGTTCGCGGGCGCTCCCGACGGGGCCCGACCGGGTCCACAGCTGGTCGGGCCCGGTTCCGTCCGCTTCCGTCCGATTCTGATCCGGTACGGATCGTGCACTGATCCGGCGCCCGTCCGGTGCCGCCCGTACGCTGCCCGTCGACTCGCGCGTACGGTGCCGAGAGGTCCGGCCGTCCGGTGCCGGTCTATCCGGACGGTCTCGGTCCGCACGTTCTGAGCAGCGAAAACACGGAAAACGGGGGAGGCGGTACAGGGCCGCCGAAATATCGGTCGCGGCAGGTCTTACCGCCGGGTCATCATGACGTCGTGGTTCACGGACGTGATGGCTGGGCAGGTGTTGCCGCACCGCGCGGGCCGTGATGCGGTCCGCGAGGGCCACCGACGAGAGGCAGAGGAAGATGGTCTGCAGCAAGCAGGAAACGGCGGACGCCCCGACGTGTCGTCCCGCGGCCAGGTAAGGCACGTCCCCCGGTTGCGTCGACGCTTGATATGAGGCTGTTTCCCATGTTCGATCCGGTCATAGCGCCCAGCGGTACGCTGCTCGGTCTGCTCCAGAGGGGCCGCGGCGACGGCACGCTGCACGCGCTCACCGCGCCCCGGGACGAGGCGCTCGCGGCACTGAACCACTGTGTGCTGCGCGACCCTCGCCACGACTGGCAGCTGGAGAACCGCTCCCTCTACTACGCGCGCCTCTTCCTCGACCTGAACGGCGAACTCGACACCGTCGAGGCCCACCTCTTCGACGCCGAGGACGTCCTCGACTCCGAGGAGTGCCGCACCGGCCTCGCCCTCGCCGTCCTCGGGCACCTCGCCTCCTACGGCAGGCGGGACGCCCTCGAACTGCTGCGCCGGTACGCCGCCCACGGCGCCAACTGGGCCTGGGCCCTCGACGAACTGGCCCTGCGGGACGACGACGCCGGACTGCGCGCCCTCGCCGCGCCCGTGCTCGCCCGCTTCCCCGCCGGCCCCGAGGGCGAGGCCGAACTGGCCGTCGCCGTCCGTGACGCCTTCGAGCCCCGCCCCTGGCGGCTGTGGGCCGAGGACCCGCGCGAATCGATCGCCGCGCGCGTGCGTGCCGCGCAGGAGACCGGCTGCTTCGACCGATGGCAGCGGCAGATGCGGCCGAGCGGTCCCCGGCCGGGGTGGAGCGTGCGGGCCGTCTTCGACTGGGCCCAGCAGGGCCTCGAGCGGGGCGCCGCGCTGCACGTGCCCGCCGCCCGCTGCCTCGCCGCCGTCGCCGGACCCGAGGACCGGTCCGAGATCCTCACGGCCGCCGCGTCCGGCACCGACGGCGCCCGCTGCACCGCCCTGCGCTATCTCGCCGACGGCGACGACCCCCGCGCGCTGGACCTGATCGAGAGCGGGGTCGCCACCGGCCCGGGCGCCGTCGCGGACGCCGCCGTCGACGCCTTCGAACGGATGCGCGGCGCCGCCGCCGTCGAGCGCGCCCGCCGCTGGGTGCACCGGCCCGACCCGCTGGGCGCCGCCGCCGGACGCGTCCTCGCCTGCCACGGCGGTCCCCAGGACCGCGAGCTGGTCCTCGCCGCACTGCGCGAGGCGGTACGGGGCGAGGGCCCCGACGCGCCGACCCTGTGGACCCTTGTCGACGGCACCGGACGACTCGGCATCGCCTGCGCGGCACCCGTCCTGCGTCACGTCTACCGCGAGACCGCCTCCTCCCATCTGCGCGGCCGGGCCGCCCGGGCCCTCACCGCCACCGACCCCTCCTTCGCCACCGGCTTCGCGATCGAATGCCTCTGGGACTGCGAGGAGACCACCCGCGAACTGGCCGCCCGGCATGCCGAGACCGGAGACGCCCGCGTCGTCGAACGCCTGCGCAGGCTCGCCGCCGACCCGGCCGAGGAGGCCGAGGTCCAGACGGCCGTACGCAGCCGCATCGGACCTGACGCGCCTGCCGTGTGAGGAGGGCCTGCCCTCCGGCGCACACGGGCGGCGGAGGCGGCAGGCACCCGTAGGGGGCGATGCGGCCGGGTCCGGTGGCGCCCGCGGGGTCCGCCGGTGCTCGACCCGGCCCGCTCCGCCCGGGAGGCGGGGCCCCGGCCGCCCGGTCGTCAGAGGCGGCGTACCGCGACGAACCGTACCGGTGTGCCCGGGAGTGCCTGGGCGGCGGCGGGGAGGTCGGCGGTGCGGACCACCGCGATCACCGGGTAGCCGCCGGTCGTGGGATGGTCGGCGAGGAACACCACCGGCCTGCCGTCCGGCGGCACCTGGACGGCGCCCAGGACCATGCCCTCACTGGGCAGTTCCCCCGCGCGGGCCCGCTCCAGCGCGGCACCCTCCGTGCGCAGGCCGATCCGGTTGCTCGCCGCCGACACGCGGTACGGGCGCGAGGTGAACGTCCGCAGCGACTCGGGGGTGAACCAGTCGGCGCGCGGCCCGAGTGTCACCCGCAGCACCAGTTCGGCGGGCGGCGCGGGCTGCGGGGCGACGTCCACGCACGCGAGGCCGGCCGCCGGGGTGCCCAGCGGCAGCACCGTCCCGTCCGTCAGCGGTGCCGGGCCGAGGCCCGACAGCAGATCGGTGGAGCGGCTGCCGAGCACCGGCTCGGCAGCCACGCCACCGGACACGGCCAGATAGCTCCGTACGCCCGCGACGGCGGGTCCCACGTCCAGCAGGGCCCCCGCCGGGACGGGCACGGGTGCGCCCCACGCGGCCGGGCGGCCGTCCACGGTGACGCGGCAGGGTGCGCCGCCGACGGCGGCCGTGAGCGCCGAACGGGGCCGTACCGCGCACCCGGTGAGGGTGGTCTCCAGCACGGCCGCGTCGGGCGGATTGCCGACCAGCCGGTTGACGAGCGCCGCCGCGGGCCGGTCCAGCGCCCCGGACCGCGGCACCCCGAGATGCGCGTGCCCGGGTCTGCCGAGATCCTGGACGGTCGTCAGCGCCCCGGCCCGTACGACGGACAGCGCGCGGTCGGTCACGCCGCACCCGCCCGTCCGGCCGCCGCGCCGTCCGCGGTGTCCCCGTCCCCCCGGACGCCACCCGCCCGGCCCGCGTGGTCCGGCCCGCCCCCGGGTCGCGCTTGCCCCGCCGGTACGAACCGCACGCGCGTGCCCGGTGCCAGCAGCGCGGCCGGAACGCGCGCGTGGTCCCACAGCACGGCGTCCGTCGTGCCGATCAGCTGCCAGCCGCCCGGCGACGCACGCGGGTACACACCCGTGTACGGCCCGGCCAGCGCCACCGAGCCCGCCGGGACGGCCGTGCGGGGCGTGTCCCGGCGCGGCACGTGGTAGCGCGGCGGCAGCCCCGTGAGGTAGCCGAAGCCGGGCGCGAATCCGCAGAAGGCCACGCGGAACTCGGTGCCCGCGTGGACGCGCGCCACCTCCTCCTCCGGCACCCCCCACAGTGCGGCGACATCGGCCAGGTCGGGGCCGTCGTAGCGGACCGGGAGTTCGATCACGGCGCGCGCGCGTGGGGGAGCGGACGGCACGTCCGCCGCGGTGAGTTCGGATGCCAGCCGGGCCGGGCCGGTGACGCCGTCGAGGAGAACCGTACGGGCCGCGGGAACGATCTCCCGGGCCGTCAGCGTGCCCTCGGCGCGGCGGCGCAGCAGCTCCGCGTGGAGCGCCTCGGCCTCCTCGCCCGAGGCGACCTCGACGAGCAGGGCGCTGTCGCCGACCGGCAGCACCCTCATGCGAAGGCCTCCACCCGGACGCCCGAGGCAGCCAGCCGGTCCCGGACCCGCCGGGCCAGGTCGACCGCGCCCGGCGTGTCGCCGTGCAGGCACAGGGAAAGCGCGCGTACCTCGATCGGCGTCCCGCAGTGCGAGGTGACCACGCCGCGCCGGGCGATGCTCACCGAGCGTTCCACGACGGCCTCCGGGTCGGTGACCACGGCGCCGTTCCGGCCGCGCGGCACGAGGGTGCCCCGCTCGGTGTACGCGCGGTCGGCGAACGCCTCCGGGACGACCGGCAGCCCGGCCTTCGCGGCCAGCTCCAGCAGGCGGGAGCCGGGCAGTCCGAGGACGGGCAGTGCCGCGTCGGCGAGGAGTACGCCCGCCACGACCGCGCCCGCCTGCTCCTCGTCGTGCACGACGCGGTTGTAGAGCGCGCCGTGCGGCTTGACGTAGGCCACGCGTGCGCCCGCGGCACGGGCGAACACCTCGAGGGCGCCGATCTGGTAGGCCACTTCGGCGGTCAGTTCACCGCTCGGCACGTCCATCGCGCGCCGGCCGAACCCGGCCAGGTCCTGGTAGGAGACCTGGGCGCCGATCCGTACCCCCCGCTCGGCCGCCTGTTCGCACACCCGGCGCATGGTGGCGGCGTCCCCGGCGTGGAAGCCGCAGGCCACGTTGGCGCTGGTGACGACGGACAGCAACTGTTCGTCGTCGGTCAGACTCCAGCGGCCGAAGCCTTCGCCGAGGTCGGCGTTGAGATCGATCGTGATCATGGTTTCTCCGGGTCTCCTTCCCCGTCTCCTGCCCGGCCGCTCAGCCGACCCGGTACTGCTCGTCGCGGGTGTCGCCGATGAGCATCCGTCCCGGCGCGTGGGTGAGGGCGAACGGCGGGCGCGAGGCCGTCACGGCGGCCTGCGGGGTGACTCCGCAGGCCCAGAACACGGGGATGTCGTCCGGTTCCAGGTCCACCGGATCGCCGAAGTCGGGCCGGCCGAGATCGGTGATGCCGAGCGCGCCGGGGTCGCCGCAGTGCACCGGGCCGCCGTGCACCGCCGGCAGCAGGCTGCTCTCCCGGACCGCCGCGGACAGGTGCTCAGGGGGCACCGGGCGCATCGACACCACCATCGGCCCGTGCAGCCGGCCCGCCGTCCTGCACTGCCGACTCGTCCGGTACATCGGCACGTTGCGGCCCTGCTCGATGTGGCGCAGCGGCACGCCCGCCCCGGCGAGCGCCCACTCGAAGGTGAAACTGCACCCGATCAGGAACGACACCTGGTCCTCGCGCCAGTACGCGCGGACGTCCCGTGGTTCGTCCACCAGCTCGCCGTCCCGCCACACCCGGTAGCGCGGCAGGTCCGTGCGCAGGTCGGCACCGTCCGCGAGCGACGTGCGGTACGACCCGGCGTCCGTGACGTCGAGCACCGGGCACGGCTGGGGATTGCGCGTGCAGAACAGCAGCACGTCGTACGCCCAGTCGGCGGGCACCGAGATCAGGTTGGCCTGCGTGTGCCCCGCCGCCACCCCGGCCGTGGGACCGGACAGTCCGGCGCGGAACCGGGCGCGTGCCGCTGCCGGGCTCCACGCGTGCGCGTGCTCGTCGAGGAGGACCAGCGGGCGGTCGGCCGGGACAGCGCCGGCGGGACGGCCGTGGTCCACCGGACGGCCACGGCCCGCGGGACGGTCGGAATCCGCGGGCCGGTCAGGGTTCGCGGGACGGGCGGAATGGGCGGGTCGGCCGGGGTCTGAGGGGCGGTCACGGTCTGCGGGGCGGTTCACGCCAGCTCCTTCCCGCGCGTCTCCGGCAGACCCAGCAGCGCCAGCGCCGCGAGCCCGTAGCCGATCGCGCCGAAGACCAGTGCCCCGCCCACCCCCCAGCTGTCGGCCAGGAAGCCGACCGTCGTCGGGAAGACGGCGCCGATCGCGCGTCCGGTGTTGTACGTGAAGCCCTGCCCCGTGCCGCGCACCGCCGTCGGGTACAACTCGCTCAGATACGACCCGAATCCGCTGAAGATCGCCGACATGCAGAACCCGAGCGGAAAGCCGAGCACCAGCAGCAGGGTGTCGGCGCCGCCCGGGATGTTCGCGTACGCCAGGATGCAGACCGCCGACAGCAGCGCGAACAGCCAGATGTTGCGGCGCCTGCCCAGCCGGTCGGTGAGGTAGCCGCCGGTCAGATAGCCGATGAAGGCGCCCGAGATCAGGAACGTGAGATAGCCGCCGGTGCCGACGACCGACAGGCCGCGATCGGTCTTCAGATACGTCGGCACCCAGGTCGCCAGGGTGTAGTAGCCGCCCTGGACGCCGGTCGACAGCAGGACTGCGAAGACGGTCGTACGCAGCAGACCGGGCGACGCGGCCGTGCCCGGCCGGAAGATCGCCGCGAACGAGCCCTTCCCGGTGCTGTGTTCGCGCGCCAGGGCCGCCTGCGGGGCGTCGTGGACACTGCGCCGCACCCACACCACGAGCAACGCGGGCAGCGCACCGGTCCAGAACATGATCCGCCACGCCAGCCCCTCGTCGGCCAGCGAGAACACCAGCGTGTACACGGTCGCCGCCAGCGCCCAGCCGACCGCCCACGAACTCTGGACCGCCCCGAGCGTGCGTCCGCGGTGCCTGGCGCCGGAGTACTCGGCGACCAGGATCGCGCCGACCGCCCACTCGCCGCCGAAGCCGAGCCCCTGCAGGGCGCGGAACACCAGCAGCGTCTCGTAGGTGGGGGCGAAACCGCACGCCACGGTGAACACGGCGTACGTGATCACGGTGATCAGCAGTGCCCGCACACGTCCGATCCGGTCCGCCAGTACGCCCGCGAGGGCGCCGCCGACCGCGGAGACCACCAGCGTGACGGTGGTGAACAGGCCGGTCTGACCGCTGTCCAGGTCGAAGTACGCGGCCAGGGCGACCATGCTCAGCGGCAGCGTGAAGTAGTCGTAGGAGTCCAGCGCATAGCCGCCGAACGCGCCCGCGAAGGCGCGCCGGCCGCGCGGACCCAGGGCGCGCAGCCAGCCGAGCGCGCCGTCGTCGGGCGCGCGCCCGCCCGGGCCGGTCGGGCCGTCGGTCGTCAGCGCCTGCTGTGGAGGGGTCGTGCTCATGGGCACCTCGCAATGGAGGACGGAGGGTGCTGGGGGGCAGTGAGCCGTGCCGTTGCGGAAGGGTCCGGCGCGGTGGTGGCCCCGGTGCGGGACGCGACGCGGCGCCGTGTGCAGCAAGGTAGAGGATCGTTGAACGATCCTTCAATACCCGCGTTGTTTCGTTCTGCTGTCTGCGGTTGAATTCCGGGCATGGCAGAGCAGTTGAGCGGACTGGCCGACGACCGCGCCCTCCTGGGCCGCACCAGCACCGCCGAGCGGGTCTCGGACATCCTCAGGAGCCGCATCGCCGAGGGCTTCTTCCCGCCCGGCACCCGGCTCTCGGAGGACAGCATCGGCGGCGCGCTCGGCGTCTCCCGCAACACGCTGCGCGAGGCGTTCCGACTGCTCACCCATGAACGCCTGCTCGTCCACGAGCTCAACCGGGGAGTGTTCGTCCGGGTCCTGACCGTCGAGGACGTCGAGGACATCTACCGCACCCGCGCCCTCGTCGAATGCGCCGTCGTCCGTGGCCTCGGCGCACCGCACGACCTGGACGGGCTCGCCGAAGCCGTCGAGAGCGGGCGGCGCGCGGCGCGCGAACGTGACTGGAAAGCAGTGGGTACGGCCAATATCCACTTCCACCGGGAGCTGGTCGCCCTCGCCGGCAGCGAGCGCACCGACGAACTGATGCGCAGCGTCTTCGCCGAACTCCGCCTCGCCTTCCACGTCGTGGACGACCCGCGCGCCCTGCACGAGCCGTACATCGCCCGCAACGCCGAACTCCTCGACGCCCTGCGGGCCGGCGACCGCGACCAGGCCGAACGGCTGCTCGCGGGCTACCTCGGCGACTCGCTGGAGCGGGTCGTGGACGTGTACCGGCGGCGGGTCGTGGGCGAGGACGGCTGACGACCCCGGCTCCGCACCGGCTGCGCCGCGACGGGTCCGCCGCGGCGGGGCGACACCCCCGACGCCGGGACGCCCCGCCGCCCCGGGGGGCGTCCCGCGTCGTGTGGGTGGTTGTCAGACCGAGGACCTAGGCTGTGCACCGTGACTTCGCCTGCCTCGACGGACCGTGTTCCGCCCCAGCTCAGCGCGGGGCCGCGGCCCGCGCCGGGCCCGGCCGCCGACGAAGGACTGGCGCGGCGCCTGCGCGCGCTCGCCTGCACCGCCCCGCTGCACGACCTGGACGCCCGCAAGGCCAACCTCGCGGGCGAGTACTCGGTGTACGGGATGGCGGAGGTCGCCCTCGCCGCCATCGACCTCGTCACGCTCAACATGGACTTCGACACGGGTGCCGACCACGACCAGATAGTGGCCCGCCTCGTCCCGCGCATCGCCGCCCAGGCCCCGCGGCGTCCCGCGGCCGAGCACGAGCGCGTGGCCCGCTGGGTCCTGGAGAACCTGATCAACGTCGGCAGCGTCGACCGCGGATTCCGCGCCGTGTACGGCACGTTCGGACCGGACGGCTCCTATGTGCGGCGCGACTACGACTTCAAGCTGATCGAGGAGGTCCCCGGCCCCGGCGGCACGGTCTACCTCCGTACGACGGACGAGGCGGTCAACGTCCTCGTCGGCGCCCTCGACACCGATGTGACCAGCGCGCAGATCGCCGCCGAGGTCAAGCTGGAGGTGCTGATCAGCCGCGGGCGGCTCGCCGACGCCCAGCTCGCCGCCGAGCAGGCCCGCTACCGCACCGTGCAGTACTCCGAAACCCTCCGCAGGGCCCTCGACGCCACCCGGCGCAACGTCCGCGCGGTCGACTGGCTGAGCGCCGTCCCCGACATGATCGCCGAGGCCCTCGACCACGTCGCCGACCGCTACCGCCACGAGAACGCGATCCTCACCAACATCCGCAGGGCCCGCGACGAGTCCGAGGACCCCGAGCACAAGCGCCGCGCCGCCGAGCTCGTCGACATCGTGAAGGACTGCATCCGCCGCCACACCCAGCTCCAGTCCCGGCTGCTGGAGGCGGGCCCGCTGTTCCGCGCCGAGCAGGACCGGCAGGCCTTCGCCCCGCCCGCCGCCACGGCCGGTCTCGACCTGTACGGCCAGCTCCTCGCGCCCGTCCTGCCGCTCCCGCTGGAACAGGCGATCCGCGTCACCGACGCGTTCTTCGCCCGCGGGACCGGACTGCGTACGCCGGTGTCGGTGCGGGTCGGCGACCTCGTGGACCTGCTGCTCACCCCGCCCCTGGAGCGTGAGCACCTGGGCGCCGAGATGCCCGAGCCCGATGTGATCGCCACGCCGGACGACAGCCGGTTCAGCGAGGAGCAGCTGGCCGCCGCCATGGACCTGCTCGCCCTGCCGCACGACGCGCCGCGCCGGCTGTCCGGCCTGCTCGCCGAGGCCCGTCGGCGCGACCCCGAACTGCCGTACCTGGTCGCTCTGCTCGCGGTGCACGCGGCCAGCCCGCCGGTCGGCACGGCCTACCGCCAGGGCGAGCAGAGGCTGCTGTTCGCCGTGGACGACGGCACCGAGCTGGACGACCCCGAGTTCGGCGGCGCCGACCTGATCGTCGGCACCGCGCTGCTGGACGCGGCGGGGATGGCGGCGGACAGGACGGAAGCAGCATGAGTAGGCACCAGCACAGCAAGGAGCACCGACCGTGACCGAGCACGTCGAGTGGAGTGAGGCGGAGCCCGCGGTCCCGCAGGCGAACGCCGCCGTCACCCCCGCCGACGCCGCCGACGCGGCGCGGCTCGTCTCCTTCGGCCTCCAGCCCAAACTGCAGCCCGCCCGCGACCAGGAGTACGCGGACCTGCTGCGCCGCTACCGGGACGACCCGCCGTTCGCGCGGCTCGCCGACGCCGTCGCCACCGGGCTCGGGCTCGTCGTCCTGGAGGTGTCCCCGCGCGCGGGCATGGCCGTCACGGCCGCCGAGGACTCCGTGTTCGCCGTCCGCATGAGCGAGTACGCGCGCCGCACCTCCGCCGACTCCGGTGACCGCTTCCTGCACGGTCTGTCCCACCTCGCCGTCGCGGCCCTGGCGTTCCCGCGCCCAGAGGACCTCGCCGACGACGGCTACATCGGCCGCGTCACCGTCAACGGCGTCGACGCGTTCGTCCGGCAGGCCTGCCGGCGCCTGGAGGCGCGCGCCGAGGAACAGGGCGAGAACACCGACCCGGCCAGCGGCGCGCCCGGCCTGGAGACGGCCTGGCGGATCTGGGCCAGACGCAGCGCGACCGGTGCCACCAAGGACGCCCGCCGCCTCGCCGGCTCCACCACCGGCATCGTCGCCAAGGCCGTCGCGTTCCTCACCGACTCCGGCTTCCTCCAGCGCACCGGCGACGACAACGGCGGCACGTACCGCACGACGGCCCGCTACCAGCTCCAGGTCCGCGACATGGCCGGCGGCGCCGCCATGGCCGAACTGCTGGAGCTCGGCATCGTCCCGGTGACCGACGGCACCGCGACGCTGCTGCCGCCCGAGGACAGCGACGCCCTCGACCTGGTGGCCGAAGCCGGACTGCCGTTCCACTCCTCCTGAGCCCCGGTTCCCGAAGCCCTGGTTCCCGAGCTCCCCCACCCCCGAGCTCGGGAACTCCCCCTGACGAAGCCTTACGAGAGTCCGCCATGTACGAGCTGTCCCGGGTCCGCCTCTACTCCATCGGACCCGCCGGTGCGCGCTACGCCGACACCGTGCTTGACCTGCGCGGTGTGGGCCAGCCCGTGCCCGACCCCGCGCCCACGCAGGCGGAGTTCTTCGCGGCGGAGCCGGTCGGTCCGCCGCGCCGCCCCGCACCCGCCGGCGTGCTCTTCCTGGAGAACGGCGGCGGCAAGTCGGTGCTGCTCAAGCTGATCTTCTCCGTGATGCTGCCCGGCCACCGCAACACCCTCGGCGGGGCCAGCTCCGGCGTCCTGCGCAAGTTCCTCCTCGCCGACGACTGCGGTCACGTGGCGCTGGAGTGGCAGCACGTGCTCACCGGCGAGTGTGTCGTCGTCGGCAAGGTCAGCGAGTGGCGCGGGCGGCAGGTCTCCAACGACCCGCGCAAGTTCGCCGAGGCCTGGTACTCCTTCCGCCCGGGCCCCGGACTCAGCCTGGACAACCTCCCCGTGGCCGAGTCGACCGCCGTGCGCCCCGCCGTGGAGGGCGCCTCCGGCGCACACGGCCGCCGCCGCACCATGAAGGGCTTCCGCGACTCCCTCACGGAGGCCCAGAAGGCATACCCGCACCTGGAAGTGCACTGGGAGGAGACCCACGAGCGCTGGACCGACCACCTCGGCGAACTCGGCCTCGACCCCGAACTCTTCCGCTATCAGCGCGAGATGAACGCCGACGAGGGCGAAGCCGCCGGCCTGTTCGCCGTCAAGAAGGACTCCGACTTCACCGACCTGCTGCTGCGTGCCGTCACCGACACCCGCGACACCGACGGACTCGCCGACCTCGTCGGCGGCTTCGGCAACAAGCTCGGCCGCCGCGCCGAACTCATCGCCGAACGCGACTTCACCGCGGGCTCCGTGGACCTCCTCGGCCGCATCGTGGAGGCCGCCGCCGCCCGCGCACGGGCGCGTGACATCCACGCCGCCGCCGAACGCCGCACCAGGACACTCGCCCGCCGGCTGTCCGCGCGCGGCAAACGGGAGCGGGCGCGGGCCGCCGACCTCGCGCAGCGCGTCAGCGCCGCCGCGCACGCCGTCACGCACACCGAGTCCGCGCGCGGGCGCAGCGCCCTGATCACCGCCGAACTCGCCTACCGGCACGCCTCCCTGGCACTCGCCGCCGCCGAGAAGACCGCCGCGGCGCAGAAGCGCGAACTCGCCGACGCCCGCACTCTGCACGCCGCCTGGCAGGCCGCCGAAGCCGTCCTGCGGCACCGCGCCGCCGCCGACCGTGTCACGCGCGTGTCCGCGGCGATCCAGGAGGCAGAACGCGACGCGGCCCCCGCGCTCGCCGCCCGCGCCAAGGCCGCCGTCGATCTCGTACGCGCCCTGCACGCCGCCGCGCAGAGCGCCGAGGACCTCGCCAACGAGGAGGAGGATCGCTCCGCCGCCCTCCAGGACACCGGCGACACGGCCCACCGGGACTCCACAGCCGCCGCCACCGAGGCGCAGCGTGCCCGCAGCGAGATCGGGCACCTGCGGCAGCGCCTCGCGGAGGTCGAGCAGGAGACCGCCGAGGCGGTCCGTGCGGGCTGGCTCGACGACACCGCGCCCGACGCCGACCCGGCCCGCGCCGCCCTCGCCGCCAGCGACGCAGAGAAAGCAGCCGTCGCCGCCTGGGACACCGCCCGCGAGGCCGCACGCCGGGCCACCGAGCACGCGCGCGAGGCCGCCGCCACCGAGACCCGCGCCGAACTGACCGCGGCCCGCGCGTCCGACGCGGCCACGGCGGCCGAGTACGGCCACCAGGCGGAGTGCCGCACCGCCGAGGCGCTCGCGGCCGAGGAACGGCTCGCGGAACTGCTGAGCCTGCCGGGCACCCCGGGCACCCCGGGCGCCGCACGGGCGGGGGTCCCCGGGCAGCGCGGCGGCGACGGCGCCTCCTCCCGCACCGGGTCCGACGGCGGCGCCGCCCACCGCCCGTCCCGGCCGGATGCGCTCACCGCCGGGGAACTGGACCGGTGCGCCGACGACCTGCGCGCCCTGCTCGACGACGCCGTCTCCTCCGCCGAACGCCAGCTCTTCGACCTCCGTACGGCCGCCGCCGACGACTCGCGCATCCTCGGCGCCCTCGGCGACGGCGGACTGCTGCCGCCCGGCCCGGACGTGCTGGCCACCGTCGAGTTCCTCGGCGAGCACGGCATCCCCGCGCTGCCCGGCTGGCGCTACCTCGCGCAGGCCGTCGACCCCGCCGACCACGCGCGCGTGCTGGCGGCCCGGCCCGAACTCGTCGACGGCGTCGTCATCACCGACCCCGGCTCGCACGCACGCGCGCGGGACGCGCTGAGCGGCGCGGCGCTGCTGCCGCGGTCCACCGTCGCGGTCGGCACGGCCGCGGCCCTCCTCGCGCCCACCCCGGCAGTCGGCTCCGACGACGTCTTCCTCGTACCGCCGAACCCGGCCATGCACGACGAGCACGCCGCCGACGAGGAGCGGCAGGCGCTGCGCGCCCGGGCCACCGCGCGCGACGAGGAGATCCGGACGCTGGCCGCCCGGCTCGGCAAGGACCGCGAGCTGGCCGCCCGACTCGCCTCCTGGCGCACCGCCTGCCCCGCCGGGCGGCTCGCCGAACTGGCCCGGACCGCCGAGGAGGCCCGCGCCTTCGCCGCCGAGGCCGAGGCGGAACTCGCCGAGGCGCGGACTGCGCGGGCCGAGTCCGAGGAGGCCGCCGCCGAGGCCGTGCAGGTGCGGGACGAGCGGCAGGAGGCCGCGCAGAGGGCCCGGCGCGCCGCCGACGCCCTCGCCGGGCTGGCCTTCCGGCTGCGGGAACGGGCGGGTTGGCAGGCCAGACTGCGTGAACTCGCCGACGAGGCCGCCGAGGCCGAGGCCCGCGCCCAGACCTGCCTGGAGCGCGCCCGCGCCGCCGACGAGGACCGTCGCGCGGCCCAGCGCGCCGCCGACGACGCCCGCCGCACCGCGCGTGCGCTGCGTGCCGAGCGCTCCGAGATCGCCGGCGCACCCGACGACGTACCGGAGGACGGCGCGGGTGGGCCGAAATCGTCCCTGCCCGCGCTCCGCGAGGCCTACCGGGCGGCCTCCCAGGTGTACGAGAAGGTCGGCGTCGGCGCCGACCTGCGCGCCGAGCAGGCACGCGCCGAGAGCGACGAGAGCGCCGCCCGCGCCGAACTGGACCGGCTCAGCAACAAGGTCCGTACGCGCGCGGCGCAACTGCTGGAGTCCCCGGACGGCTCCGACGGGCCGTCCCGGCAGGCCGCCGCGGCCCGCGCCGAGGAGCTCGTGCAGCTGCTGGAGACCCGCGTGTCCAGCGCCAGCGAGCAGCTCGGCCGACTGCGCGGCGAGGCCGAGCGGCACGCGCCCGAGGACGCCGAGGCCCACACCGAACTGCCCGAGGAACTCGTACCGCGTGACGCCGAGCACGCCCAGGCCCTGCTGCGCACGGCGACAACCGAACTGGCTACCCGCACCGAGGCGGGGACGCACGCGCGCGAGGCGCACGCCGAACTCCTCGACGCGCACCGCGCAGCGGAGGACGCGGCGAGCGGCTTCGACGAGATCGCGGCGATGCTCCGCGACCTGCTGCGCGAACACACCGCGGACGACGAGCAGGACGAGCCGGAGCCGTACCCGGGCAGTCCCGAGGAGGCCCGGCACTCGGCCGCCGAGGCCCGCCGGTCGCTGCGCGGCTGCGCCGCCGACCTGTCCGCCGCCGAGGCCGCCGTCCGCGAGGCGAGCGACATCCTCGTCCGGCACGCCAACTCCACGCGCTACGAGCAGGTGCGCACCCCGGCCCGGCAGCAGATCCGCGAACTGCCCGCCGCCGCGCTGCCCGAACACGCCCAGAAGTGGGCGGACGCCTTCGCGCCCCGGCTACGGGTCCTGACGGACGAGCTGGAGCAACTGGAGCGCAACCGCGACTCGATCGTGGACCGTCTGCGCGGCCTGGTCGAGTCGGCTCTCGCCACGCTGCGGTCCGCGCAGCGGCTGTCCCGGCTGCCCGAAGGGCTCGGCGAGTGGTCGGGGCAGGAGTTCCTGCGCATCCGCTTCGAGGAACCCGACCAGGCCACCCTCACCGAACGGCTCGGCGACGTCGTGGACGAGGCGACCCGCGCGGCCCTGAGGAAGAACTCCGACCTGCGGCGCGACGGCATGTCCCTGCTGCTGCGCGGCGTCGCGGCGGCGCTCCAGCCGAAGGGCGTGGCGGTGGAGATCCTCAAGCCGGACGCGGTGCTGCGCGCCGAGCGCGTCCCCGTCGGCCAGATGGGCGACGTGTTCTCCGGCGGCCAGCTGCTGACAGCGGCCATCGCCCTGTACTGCACCATGGCCGCCCTCCGCTCGAACGACCGGGGCCGCGACAAGCACCGGCACGCCGGCACGCTGTTCCTGGACAACCCGATCGGCCGCGCGAACGCGACGTACCTCCTGGAGCTCCAGCGAGCTGTCTCCGACGCCCTCGGCGTGCAGCTCCTCTACACCACGGGCCTGTTCGACACGACCGCTCTGGCCGAGTTTCCGCTGGTCATCCGGTTGCGCAACGACGCCGACCTCAGGGCCGGGCTGAAGTACATCAGCGTCGAGGAGCACCTGCGGCCGGGCCTGCCGCGGGACGTCTCCGGCGCGGAGGGCGGGCACAGCGAGATCACCGCGACACGGATGTACAAGCGCCCGGCGCCCATCCCGTCGTAGCCACCGGGCTGCGGCGGGCGGGGCGGGGACCGCGGGCCGGCCGTGGTCCCCGACGGCGCGACATCGGTATGTCGTGCCCAGCTGCCGGACCGTACGACGTGGCCCCGACCGTTGCCGCCTGCGTTGCCGTTGGCGCCGGGTGACGGCGAAGGAGGGTGACCTCGGTCGTCGTCACCCGGGTGTTCCCCGGGCGGGCGCGGCGGCGAAGCGGGCGGGATCGAACAGTCCGACGGGGTGCGCGGTGGCGCCCGTCAGTGCCAGGTCGGCGACGACCTCGCCCATCACGGGGACGAACTTGAAACCGTGCCCGGAGAACCCGCATGCCACGGTGACCGAGTCGGGGTGCGCCGGGTGACGGGCGACGACGAAGTGCTCGTCCGGGGTGGTGGTGTACATGCACGTCGCGGCCTTCAGGAAGGTGCCCGGCAGGTCCGGGATGCAGCCGCGCATGTGCTCCGCCATGGCCCTGACCTCCTCCTCGTGCACCGTCCGGTCGATGGTCTCCGGGGTGGTGGCGAGCCCTCTGCGGAAGAAGGCGACCTTGGCGCCGAGACCGGGGCCGTCGATGGCCGGGAAGCCGTAGACCTGGACGCCGGACGCGTCCTCCCAGATGTAGACGGGGTGGTTCTCCGGGCGGAAGGGCCCGGTGCCGCCCTTCGGCCGGAACCAGTACATGACCTGCCGCTCGACTGTGAACGGAACCCCCAGGCCCGTCAGCATCTGCGGCGCCCACGCACCCGGACAGACCACCAGGTGTCCCGCCGTGTACGTGTCCTCGGCGGTGTGCACCCGCACCCCGTCCCGGTACGGCTCCCAGCGCGTCACCGGCTCGTCGAAGTGGAGGTCGGCGCCCTGCCGGGTGGCGAGCTGAAGGTGCGCGGCGACGGTGTTCTCGGGCCGCAGCAGCCCGGCCTTGCGTTCGTACAGGGCGACTTCGTCGTCCCGGGGTGTGAGCGTGGGAAACCGGCGCCGGAGCTCCTTCGCGTCCAGCATCTCGTGCGGCAGGTCCCACTCCCGCGCGGAACGCAGCGATCCGGAGACGGTCCGCGACTCGGGCCGGCCGACCATCACACCGCCGCCGATGACGGCGATCTCCCGGCCGGTGGCCCGCTCCAGCTCCTCGTACAGCTCGTACGAGCGCAGCAGCAGCGGCACGTACGCCGGGTCCTCGAAGTACGACTGCCGGGTGATCCGTGAACCGCCGTGGCTGGAACCGCGGCTGTGCACCGGACCGAATCTCTCCAGGCCGAGCACGCGGGCACCGCGCGCCGACAGATGGTGGGCGGCGGCACTGCCCATGCCGCCGAGACCGACGACGACGACGTCGTAACCGGGGGACATGCGGGACCTCCTGGCGGCGATGCGGGTCGTTTTCGGGTCGAGGGGCGGTTCGTCGGCGACGGACATCCTGTCCGCCGACAGGGTGATCGTCCCAGTGGGCGCCACCCCCACCACCCCCGGCACCGACCGGTTCCGGGCGGACCGACCGGAACCGGCGGCTGCCCCGGCTGTCCGGTCGGCGGCGCAGAGGCTGAGGCCCCCGCAAGGCCGGCGGCCCTTGCCCTTGCGGGACATCGAACGCCGGTCGGCCAGTCCCGACGTCCCGGCATTGCCGAGGCCGCTTGGCCGGCCCGGGTGAGCCGGAGGCAGTCAGGGCTCGACCGACTCGGGTCGGCGGCAGGTAATGGCCACTCAGCCGGTCCGTGCCGCCCTGGGACGAGCGGTGCCGTGGGCTGCCGCCGCGACGGAGAACAGCGCGCGTGCGCCCCTCGCTGCTGCCCCCTTGGCCGCCGCCCCTAGGGATGCGACAGTCGCCCCGCGCCGCCCCGCCCCCGTATCCGCTCCTGCGCACGCTCGGCGGCACGCGCCTGTCTGCGGGCCCGGCGCCGCTCCCGCCGCAGGGTGCGGGCCGTGCTGCTGGGGGTCGACACCACACCGTCGCGCTGGTTCCAGACCTGTCGGGTCACCCAGACGTCCAGTGCGCCCCAGGTGGCCACCACCGTGCTGGCCACGCTGCTGATCACCATCGGGAACGCCAGCCACGACCCGGCCAGGGCGGACAGGAAGGCCACCATCGCCTGGACCAGCGTCACCGCGATGATGAGGACCGCGCGCACCGCCGCCGTGCGCACCGGATCGGGCAGGCGGCGCCGCCGCGCTGGCTCCTCGATCCACAGGGGGCGGCCGGACGCCGGCTCCGGCCACGCCTGTGCCGTGCTCGTGTCCTCTTGTGTGCCGTGTCCACGGGCGGCCCCCGCGGTGGCAGTCTCCTTGGACGCGTCCTCGCGGGACCGCCTCTGCCCGGCCGCCGGAATCCCGGGATCCGGCGCCTCCGTACCGCGTGGTGCCGTCACACGTCCCACCCCGTCGTCAACGGAAGCCTCCAGCTGCTCCGCCGTGCCCATCAACGTGTCACTTCCCCATCCCCAGCAGTCTGCTTGCCCCAGGCTCGAGGCCCCGACTCCTCCGGCTGCCCGGCTTGAGCTGTTTTACGCCACCGCGGGGCAGGGTGCGGCTCCGGGGGCCTAATCCGCCCCCATTTCCCATGGAGTAGGACGAACGGCGCGGCGTGAAGATTCCCGGAGGACGAAAGAAACCGGCCAATTGACCTGTGATGTGCGGTGCTCGGTGGGTCGGAGGGCCGCCGGATTCGGGGCGGCAATCTACCCCAATGCCCGGACAACTCGGCATCTCTCTCCAGCACTGCGGAACCGCACCTTCCGGAAGACTCTTCGAGTTCCCGGGATGTCGGTAGTAGGCTCGCGCCGTTTGTTGACGCACATGAACGCCCCCGCCTCGACGGGGGTCGAGCTGGGGGAGGCCATGCGCTTTCGCGGGAAGTCGATCCGCCGGAAGATCGTGGCGCTGCTTCTCGTGCCGCTGGTGTCGCTCACCGCGATCTGGGCATTCACCACGGTACTCACGGGACGCGAGGCCGGCCGGTTGTTCGATGCGGCGGCCGTGGTCGAGGAAATCGGCTACCCCGTCGAGGACACCGTCCGGGTGCTCCAGCAGGAGCGCCGCCAGACCCTCGTCTACCTCGCAGACCCACGCGCTTCCAAGGGACTGGCCGATCTCGCACGGAGTCGCAAGGCCACCGACCGGGCCATCGCCGAGATTCGCGCCAACGCCAGGAACGGCGACGTGTCGGACGCCCTCGGCGAAGGCTCCCACGACCGGCTGACCGCCGTACTGGACGCCTTCGGCGGCATCTCCTCCCTGCGCCGCAGTGTCCAGGAGGGCACGGTCAACCGTGTCCAGGCCCTCGACCTCTACAACCGTCTGGTCGACCCCTGTTATGTCCTGCTCTCCGATCTCACCGTCATCGACGACGGTGAACTGGAGAAGCAGTACCGCGCACTGGTCAGCCTCGCGCGGGCCCGGGAACTGCTGTCCCGTGAGGACGCGCTGCTCGGCTCGGCCCTCCTCGTCGGCAGGATCACCCGCGGCGAGATCCGCGACGTCTCCGACCTGGTGGCCCAGCGCACCCTGATGTACGAGATCAACCTGCCGCAGCTGCCCCCGTCGGAGCGCGACCGGTTCGAGAGCTTCTGGAAGAACGCCTCCTCCGCGCCCGTGCGCGTGGCCGAGGAAGCGGCCGTCACCTCCGACACCGGCAGGCCCGGCGGAGTCGACGCCAAGAGCTGGGACGCCGCGGCCGGCAATGTGCTCAAGGAACTCGCCACCCTCAACGACCAGGCCGGTGACCGCTACCAGGACCGGGTCGGCCCGGCCGCGATGAACGTCATCGTCCAGGCCGCCGTGGCCGGTGTCCTCGGTCTCATCGCCCTGCTGCTCTCCCTCTTCCTGTCCGTCCGCATCGGCCGCGGCCTCATCCGCGACCTGCGCCAGCTGCGCCTGGAGGCCCACGAGGCCTCCGGCGTGCGGCTGCCCAGCGTGATGCGCCGCCTCTCGGCCGGCGAAGAGGTCGACGTCGAGACCGAGGTCCCGCGTCTGCAATACGACAAGAACGAGATCGGCGACGTCGGCCAGGCCCTCAACACCCTCCAGCGGGCCGCCGTCGAGGCCGCCGTCAAGCAGGCCGAGATCCGGGCGGGCGTCTCCGAGGTCTTCGTGAACCTCGCCCGCCGCAGCCAGGTCCTGTTGCACAAGCAGCTCACCCTGCTGGACACCATGGAGCGGCGTACCGAGGACACCGAGGAACTCGCCGACCTGTTCCGCCTGGACCACCTGACGACCCGCATGCGCCGGCACGCGGAGGGCCTGGTGATCCTCTCCGGAGCCGCCCCCTCCCGGCAGTGGCGCAAACCCGTCCAGCTCATGGACGTCGTACGTGCCTCCGTCGCCGAAGTCGAGGACTACGAGCGCATCGAGGTGCGCCGGCTGCCGAGGGTCGCCGTCACCGGTCCCGCGGTCGCCGACCTCACCCACCTCGTGGCCGAACTGCTCGAGAACGCCACGGTGTTCTCCCCGCCGCACACCGCCGTGCAGGTCCTCGGGGAGCGGGTCGCCAACGGCTTCACCCTGGAGATCCACGATCGCGGTCTCGGCATGGCGGCCGACGTGCTGCTCGACGCCAACCTCCGGCTCGCCGAGACACCCGAGTTCGAACTGTCCGACACCGACCGGCTCGGCCTGTTCGTCGTGAGCCGACTCGCCCAGCGGCAGAACGTCCGGGTCTCCCTCCAGCCGTCGCCCTACGGCGGCACCACCGCCGTCGTGTTCCTTCCCGACGCGCTGCTGACGGACGACGGACCCGACACCAACGGCGTCGGCTTCCGCCTCGACCGCCCGCAGCGCCCTAAGCCCGGCGACTTGGAGGAAGGCCGGCGCGCCGCCCTCGCCCAGGTCCCGGCATCGGGCCTGTCGGTCCCCCTGCTGGACGGCCCGGTCGAACTGGCGGCCGCCGCCGACCTCGACGGCCTCGACTTCCCGGGCGTGATCGGCGACGAGGACAGCGAACGCGGCGGCCTCTTCCGCCGACGTGGCGACGCGCCCCGCGCCGCCGACGACGCGGCTGACCGCCGCCGTGACCGTCACCACGGCATCGCCGACCACGAGGACGCGGACGGCGCCGTGAGCGCACCCGTCTCGCTGCCCCGGCGCCACACGCCCAAGCTGGTCAGCTCGCACGGCCGTCCGGTCACCGACCAGCGGGGCCGACGCGGCGAAGCGGACGGCACGGCACCCACGGGCGGCCACGAGCGGTCGGACGGAACGCCGCCCGCGCTGCCTGCCCGTCGCCGTGGCCCCGAGCCCGCCGCCGGTCCCGGCACCGGCGGGCAGCAGACCGACTCGGTGCCGCCGCTGCCCTCCCGCCGTCGCGGTACGACGCCCGACCGCCAGGACACCGACCCGGCGGCCCACGCCGACGGGCCCACCCCGGCCCCGGCCACCCGCGCCCCCCGGGGCGGCGCCCCCGGCGGCGAATCCGAGTCGCCGCTCCTGCCCGGGCGCGCCGGGCGACGCCAATCCGACGGACCGGCCACGCCGGCCCCCGGTGCGCCCGGCGGGACCGACCGTGCCCCGGGCGGCGAAGGCCCCGGGGTGGGACCTGGCGGCGCGCCGCAGCCCGGCGGCCTGGGCGGAGCAGGAGGACTGCCCCGGCGTGTCCGGCAGGCCAACCTGGCACCCCAGCTGAAGCGGGAGCAGGGACGCAGCGCGAACCGCGCCGAGACCCCCGAACGGGACGCCGAGGAAGTACGCAACCGTATGGCCTCGCTCCAGCGCGGCTGGCAGCGCGGCCGCGACGACAACGCCGCAGACGACGGAGCCGACAGCGGCCAAGCACCACACGAAACAAACAAGGGGGAAGGTCGATGACCGCACCAAAGGCGACCGGCCACATCGCGACCAACTCCGGAGAGCTGAACTGGCTGCTCGACGACCTGGTGGACCGCGTCGCGAGTATCCGGAAGGCAGTCGTGCTCTCCGGCGACGGACTGGCGACCGGGGCGTCCCAGGACCTCACCCGTGAGGACACCGAGCACCTGGCCGCCGTCGCGTCGGGCTTCCACAGCCTGGCCAAGGGCGTCGGCCGGCACTTCGAGGCGGGCAGCGTCCGGCAGACCATCGTCGAACTCGACGACGCGTTCCTGTTCGTGACGGCCGCCGGCGACGGCAGCTGCCTCGCCGTCCTCGCGGACGCCGACTCGGACGTCGGCCAGGTCGCCTACGAGATGACGCTGCTGGTCAAGCGGGTCGGCGTGCACCTGGGCACTGCTCCACGCGCCGATCTGCACCACGGTGGGTAGTGGGATGGCATGAGCGCAGACGGTCAGGGAAGCAGCCACTGGTTCGACGACGAGGCGGGTCCGGTCGTCCGCCCGTACGCCATGACGCGTGGCCGCACCACCAGTGCGGCCCAGCACCGCCTCGACGTGATCGCGGTCGTCGTCACGGAGCCCGGCGCGGGCGACGGTGAAGACGACCCCACGCTGTCCCCGGAACACGTCGACATCATCGGCATGTGCCGTGAGACCCCGCAGTCGGTCGTCGAACTCGCCGCGGACCTCAACCTGCCCATCGGCGTGGTCCGGGTCCTCGTCGGGGACCTCGTGGCCGCGGAGCTCGTCCATGTGAACCGGCCGGTCCCCCCGGCGGAACTGCCGGACGAGAGTATTCTGCGCGACGTGATCAACGGCCTGCGGGCGCTGTGAGCGGCGCGGAAGCGGAGTACTGACGTGACAGGCTGGCAGTTCTGGGTCGACCGGGGCGGCACGTTCACCGATGTCGTCGCGCGGCGCCCCGACGGCCGGCTGCTGACGCACAAACTGCTGTCGGACAATCCGGCGAGGTATGCCGACGCGGCGGTGGCCGGCGTCCGGACGTTGCTCGACGGCGCCGACGACCCCGTCGAGGCCGTCCGGATGGGGACCACCGTCGCCACCAACGCCCTGCTGGAACGCAAGGGCGAGCGGACCCTGCTCGTCATCACCCGCGGCTTCCGCGACGCGCTGCGCATCGCCTACCAGAACCGCCCCCACATCTTCGCCCGGCGTATCGACCTGCCCGAGCCGCTGTACGAGCGGGTCGTCGAGGTGGACGAACGCACCGCCGCCGACGGCACCGTCCTGCGCGCACCCGACCTGGACGCCCTCACCGGTCCGCTCCGGGCGGCGTACGACGACGGGATCCGCGCGGTCGCCGTCGTGTGCCTGCACAGCCATCTCCACCCCGCCCACGAAGAGGCGGTGGGAGAACTCGCCGCCCGTATCGGCTTCCCGCAGATCTCGCTGTCCAGCGAGGCCAGTCCGCTGATGAAGCTCGTCCCGCGCGGGGACACCGCCGTGGTCGACGCCTACCTGTCGCCCGTACTGCGCCGCTACGTACAGCAGGTCGCCGGGCGGCTCGACGGCGTGCGGCTGATGTTCATGCAGTCCAACGGCGGGCTCGCCGAGGCCCGGCAGTTCCGCGGCAAGGACGCCATCCTGTCCGGCCCGGCCGGGGGCATCGTCGGCATGGCCCGCATGTCGCAACTGGCGGGCTACGACCGCGTCATCGGCTTCGACATGGGCGGCACCTCCACCGACGTCTCGCACTTCGCCGGCGACTACGAACGGGTCTTCACCACGCAGATCGCCGGGGTCCGGCTGCGCGCGCCCATGGTGGACATCCACACCGTCGCGGCCGGTGGCGGTTCCGTCCTCCACTTCGACGGCGCCCGCTACCGCGTAGGGCCGGACTCGGCGGGCGCGGACCCCGGTCCCGCCTGCTACCGCGGGGGCGGCCCGCTCGCCGTCACCGACGCGAACGTCATGCTCGGCCGCATCCAACCCGCCTGTTTCCCCCGGGTGTTCGGACCCGACGGCGACCGGCCGCTGGACGCGGAACTCGTCCGGGACCGCTTCACCGCCCTCGCGCGCGAGATCCACGAGCAGACCGGCGACGACCGCAGCCCCGAGGAGGTCGCCGAAGGCTACCTCCGCATCGCCGTCGCCAACATCGCGAACGCGGTGAAGCGGATCTCCGTCCAAAAGGGCCACGACGTCACCCGCTACGCCCTCACCACCTTCGGCGGGGCCGGCGGCCAGCACGCGTGCAGGGTCGCCGACTCCCTCGGCATCCGCACCGTACTCGTGCCGCCCATGGCCGGAGTCCTCTCCGCGCTCGGCATCGGACTCGCCGACACCACCGCCATGCGCGAACAGTCCGTCGAAGCGCCTCTGGAACCCGCCGCGATGCACGGCGTCCACCGGACGGCGGACGAGCTGACGACTGCCGCGCGCGGCGAACTCCTCGCCGAGGACGTCCCCGGGGATCGCATCCGGATCACGCGCCGCGCCCAGCTCCGCTACGACGGCACCGACACCACCCTCACCGTCGAGCTGACCGGCCCCGATGCCATGCGGCAGGCGTTCGAAGAACGTCATCGCGCCACGTACTCCTTCACGCTGGACCGCCCGATCGTCGTCGAAGCCCTCTCCGTCGAAGCCACCGGCATCACCGAACCCCCCGATCTGTCGGCCCTCGCCCCCTACACGGGCCACCGCGCCGCCCCGGACACCGTCCGCCTCCACACGGGCGGCACCTGGCGCGACGTGCCCCTCCACCGCCGCGAGCACCTGCCTCCCGGCGAGACCGTCACCGGCCCCGCGATCATCACGGAGGCCGGCTCGACGACCGTGGTCGACGACGGCTGGCAGGCGGCCGCGACCGACGGCGGGCATCTGGTCATGGAACGCGTCGCGGTCACGCAGAGTTCCCGTCTCGACACCCAAGCCGATCCGGTTCTCCTCGAGGTCTTCAACAACCTGTTCATGTCCATCGCCGAACAGATGGGCGCCCGGCTGGAATCCACCGCCCAGTCCGTCAACATCAAGGAGCGGCTCGACTTCTCCTGCGCGCTGTTCGACCCGGACGGGAACCTGGTGGCCAACGCCCCGCACATCCCCGTCCACCTGGGCTCCATGGGCACCAGCGTCCAAGAGGTCATCCGGCGGCGAGGCGCCGGAATGCGGCCGGGCGACACCTACGCCGTCAACGACCCGTACCACGGCGGCACCCACCTGCCCGACGTCACCGTGATCACCCCGGTCTTCGACACGGGGAACGCCGCTCCCACGAGCACCGCGGCGCACTCGGACCCGGCCACGCACAGTGACCGGATCCTGTTCTACGTCGCCTCCCGCGGGCACCACGCCGAGATCGGCGGCATCGCGCCCGGCTCCATGCCCGCGAACAGCCGCACCATCGAGGAGGAGGGCGTCCTCTTCGACAACTGGCTGCTGGCCGAGAACGGCCGCTTCCGCGAGGCCGAGACCCTCCGCCTGCTGACCGGGGCGCCGTACCCCTCCCGCAACCCCGGCACCAACATCGCCGACCTGCGCGCCCAGATCGCCGCCAACCAGAAGGGCGTCGACGAGGTCGGCCGCATGATCGGGAACTTCGGGCTCGACGTCGTCCAGGCCTACATGCGGCACGTTCAGGACAACGCCGAGGAAGCCGTCCGCCGCGTCATCGACGCCCTGGACGACGGCGCGTACGCCTACGAGACCGACTCCGGCGCGATCATCCGCGTACGCGTGCGCGTGGACCGCGACAACCGCAGCGCGACCATCGACTTCACCGGCACCTCGGCGCAGCTCGCCACCAACTTCAACGCCCCGTTCTCGGTGGTCAACGCAGCCGTCCTGTATGTCTTCCGCACTCTCGTCGCCGACGACATCCCGCTCAACGACGGCTGTCTGCGCCCCCTGGACATCGTCGTGCCGTCCGGCTGCCTGCTCGCCCCCGAGCCGCCGGCCGCCGTCGTCGCGGGCAACGTCGAGACCTCCCAGGCCGTCACCGGCGCCCTGTACGCCGCCCTGGGCGTGCAGGCCGAGGGCTCCGGCACCATGAACAACGTCACCTTCGGCAACGAACACCACCAGTATTACGAGACCGTCGCCTCCGGATCGGGCGCGGGCGACGGTTTCCCCGGCGCGCCCGTCGTCCAGACCCACATGACGAACTCACGGCTCACCGACCCCGAGGTCCTGGAGTGGCGGCTGCCCGTCCGGCTCGAGGAGTTCGCGGTCCGGCCCGACAGCGGCGGCGCCGGACGGTGGCGCGGCGGGGACGGTGCGGTACGCCGCATCCGGTTCCTGGAACCCATGACCGCCTCCACGCTCTCCCAGCACCGCAGGGTCCCGCCGTACGGCATGGCCGGCGGCGCGCCCGGCGCACTCGGCGCCAACCGGGTGGAGCGCGCCGACGGCACGGTCACCGAGCTCGGCGGAAGCGACTTCGCGGACGTCGGGCCCGGGGACGTACTCGTCATCGAAACCCCCGGCGGCGGAGGCTACGGCCCACCGTCGCGCGATCCCCATCACGCAGGAGAAAAGACCGATGATCTTCGGGCGCTCTGAGCGCGGCAAGCCCCCCATTGAGCCCGTCACGCTCAAGATCCTGGTGGCCGGCGGCTTCGGCGTGGGCAAGACCACCCTGGTCGGCGCGGTCAGCGAGATCAGGCCGCTGCGCACCGAGGAACTGCTCACCGAGGCAGGGCGCCCGGTCGACGACACCAGCGGCGTCGAGGGCAAGCACACCACCACCGTGGTCATGGACTTCGGCCGGATCACGCTCCGCGAGGACCTGGTGCTGTACCTCTTCGGCACGCCCGGCCAGGAGCGGTTCTGGTTCATGTGGGACGAGCTCTCCGAGGGCACCCTCGGAGCCGTCGTGCTCGCCGACACGCGCCGCCTGGAGGACTGCTTCGCCGCCATCGACTACTTCGAGCGGCGGTCCATACCGTTCCTCGTCGGCGTCAACTGCTTCGAGGGCGCGGCCCGCTACCCCGAACAGGACGTGCGGGACGCCCTCGACCTCGACGACTACGTCCCGGTCGTCATGTGCGACGCGCGCGACCGCGAGTCCGTCAAGGAGATACTGGTCGGCGTCGTCCAGCACGCGATGAGGTACGCGCAGGACGAACGCCGGAGCGTCACCACCTGACGCGGGCGCGATCCCGTGCCCCCGGCCCGCCAGGGACACGGGAACACCGTACGGCCACAGACGCGGGACCGCGCGGTGCGAAGGCGGCACACGCGCGGGGGCGGAGACTCCCGCGCACCTGTGCGTGCTACTCGCCGTCCTCCAGCCAGCCGAAGCTCTTTTCCACCGCCTTGCGCCAGTTGTGGTACTCGCGGTCGCGCACCGACGCCTCCATTGCGGGCCGCCACTCGGCGTCCTCCTGCCAGTGCGCCTTGAGCTCGTCGAGGTCGTTCCACACACCCGTGGCGAGCCCGGCCGCGTACGCGGCGCCCAGGCAGGTGGTCTCGGACACCTTCGGCCGGATCACCGGCACACCCAGCACGTCCGCCTGGTGCTGCATGAGCAGGTTGTTCTTCGTCATGCCGCCGTCGGCCTTCAGGGTGGTGATCCGCACACCCGAGTCCTGGTACATGGCGTCCACGACCTCACGGGTCTGCCAGCTCGTCGCCTCCAGCACCGCCCGCGCGAGGTGCGCCTTCGTGACGTACCGGGTGAGCCCGGTGACGACACCGCGCGCGTCGGAACGCCAGTACGGCGCGAACAGACCCGAGAACGCGGGCACGATGTACGCCCCGCCGTTGTCCTCCACGCTCGCCGCGAGCGGCTCGATCTCGTCGGCGGTACGGATGATGCCGAGCTGGTCGCGGAACCACTGCACCAGCGCGCCCGTGATGGCGATGGCGCCCTCCAGGCAGTACACGGGCGCCTCGGCGCCGATCTTGTAGCCCATCGTCGTCAGCAGCCCGTTCTCCGACGCCACCGGCCGGTTGCCGGTGTTGAGCAGCAGGAAGCTGCCGGTGCCGTAGGTGTTCTTCGCCGTGCCCACGTCGTAGCAGGCCTGCCCGAACACCGCGGCCTGCTGGTCGCCCAGCGCGGACGCGACGGGCACCCCGGCCAGCTGCCCGACCGCGGTGCCGTACACCTCGGAGGACGACCTGATCTCCGGCAGCATCGCCTCGGGGACGTTCATCGCGGACAGGATGGACTGGTCCCACTGAAGGGTTTCCAGGTTCATCAGCATGGTGCGCCCGGCGTTCGTCACGTCGGTGACGTGCCGTCCGCCGTCCGGGCCACCGGTCAGGTTCCAGATGAGCCAGGAGTCGATCGTGCCGAAGGCGATCTCGCCGCGCACCGCACGCTCCCGGAGTCCGGGCACGTTGTCGAGCAGCCAGGCCGCCTTGGGGCCGGAGAAATAGCTGGCCAGCGGCAGCCCGGTCTGCTCGCGGAACCGGTCCTGGCCGTCCGAGCCGCCCAGCTGGTTGCACAGTGCGGCCGTACGGGTGTCCTGCCAGACGATCGCGTTGTGCACGGGCCTGCCCGTCGCGCGGTCCCACAGGACGGTCGTCTCGCGCTGGTTGGTGATGCCGAGCGCACTGAGCCGGTCCGCGCGCAGTCCGGCCCCGGCGAGGGCCCCGGCGACCACCGCCTGGACCATCGACCAGATTTCGGTGGCGTCGTGCTCCACCCAGCCGGGCTTGGGAAAGATCTGGCGGTGCTCGCGCTGGTCGACGGCGACGATCGAGCCGCTGTGGTCGAAGACGATGCAGCGGCTGGAGGTGGTGCCCTGGTCGATTGCGGCGACGTACTTCTCGGAGTTGTCCGTCATGGCTACCTCTCGGGCCGGGATTCAGAAGGCTGCGTTGTAGATGAGGGCCCCGAGGGAACCGCCGATCAGCGGGCCGACGACCGGGATCCACGCGTAGCCCCAGTCGGATGTGCCCTTGTTCGGGATCGGCAGGAAGGTGTGCACGATCCGGGGGCCGAGGTCGCGCGCGGGGTTGATGGCGTAGCCGGTCGGACCGCCCAGGGACAGTCCGATGCCGACGACGAGCAGCGCGACGATCAGCGCGACCAGGCCGGACTGGCCGAGTCCCTTGGTGAGTCCGAACGCCAGGATCGGCAGCACCAGCCCGATCGTCGCGATGATCTCCGTCAGCAGGTTGGCCAGCGGGTGCCTGATCTCCGGGACGGTGGAGAAGATCCCGAGCGTGGGAATCGGTTCGTCCACCGTGCCCTCCGTGGTGCCCGTCTCACGCTGGTTGGCCCGGAACTGCGCGAAGTACGCCAGGTAGCACAGCACGGCGCCGAGCATGGCGCCGACCATCTGTCCCAGCAGATACACCCAGACCTTGCTCCACACTCCCGTGTCGATGGCGATGGCGAGGGTGACGGCCGGATTGATCTGTCCGCCGGACAGGGGGGCGGCGGTGTAGGCGCCCGCCAGCACGGCGAAGCCCCACCCGAACGCGATCACGATCCAGCCCGAGGCGCGGGCCTTCGAGAACCTCAGCGTGACGGCGGCACACACACCGGCGCCGAACAGGACGAGGATCGCCGTACCGATGATCTCGCCGACGAATATGTCTCCGTTGTTCATGACGGCTCCTTAGCCGCGGCGCCGGGACGACCGGCCCGGCGCTCGTACAGGTGGGTCCGTCCTCCCATGGTGCGTTTCCCGCGGCGGTCTCGCCCGACGGCGGCGCCGGGAGCCCCGCACCCTGGGCCTTCGCCGGGTGACGGGCCGGCCCCGCAGCATCGTCACGCGGCGCACGGGCGGACCCGGCTGGCCGCGCGGCCCGCCGCCACCATGCCCCGAGACGCGGCGCGACGTCGCTGACACCGGAAGCGTTCACCGGCGCCAGGGGCGTCGACGTGGCCGGCACCCCAGGGACGGGCGCGGGCCCGGTCTGCCCGGCATCGACGGCCCCGGTCCCGCCTCGGAGACGTCACCCGTCACGGACACGACCGCGTCCGACCCGTCCGACCGCTTCCTCGGTGCGACCCGCACCTGATAAATGCAGGAGACATGACACGACACTCCACCGGTACCCACCTCTCCACGACGGCCCGGCTGCCCACCGCGGTACGCGCCGTGGTCACCGCCCTCGGCACCCTGCTCGCCGTGACCACCGCGGCGGGAACCGCCCACGCCGACCCCACCCCCGCCGACGGCGCCCGCACCGCCGCCACCCGCAACGGCCCCGAGCCCGAGGCGCCCGAGGACTTCGTCGCCCTCGGGGACGTGAACCCGACGATCATCGAGGAGATGCGCTACGTCACCCGGCACAACTTCGTCGGCGAGCGCATCGACGGCTACCGGCAGCGTCTGTGCATCCTCACCCGCCCCGCCGCCGAAGCCCTCCACAGGGCCCAGACGAGACTGCTGCGCCAGGGCTACAGCCTCAAGGTCTACGACTGCTACCGCCCGCAGCGCGCCGTGGACCACTTCGTCCGCTGGGCCAAGGACCTCGACGACCAGACGATGAAGACGGAGTTCTACCCGGACGTCGACAAGACCCGCCTCTTCGCGGACGGCTACATCGCGGAGAAGTCCGGCCACAGCCGCGGCTCCACCGTCGACCTCACCCTCGTCCGGCTCCCCGCGAAACCGACCAGGCCCTACCACCCCGGCCTGCCCCTCGTGCCCTGCTACGCGCCCCAGGACGAGCGCTTCCCCGACAGCTCCGTCGACATGGGGACCGGTTACGACTGCTTCGACACGCTCTCCCACACCCTCGACCCCCGCATCCAGGGCCGGCAGCGCGCCAACCGGCTGTTCCTCAAGGGCACCCTGGAGGACCTCGGCTTCGTGAACCTGGCCGAGGAATGGTGGCACTTCACCTTCAAGCCGGAGCCGTACCCGGACACCTTCTTCGACTTCCCCGTGTCCGCCACATCGCTGACCGGCCGCCGCTGAGGCTCTCGGCCCACCTCGGGAAAGGCCCTCGCCACGGAGGGCCCGCGCCACTCAGCCCTCACCGGCCACAGCCGAAGCCGTCCGACGGCCGCCGGTGAGGCACCCGGTCGGCCGCCGGTGAGGCCCCTGACCGGCCGCCGCCGAGCGGCCCCCCACAGACCCCCCCTCCGATGATCGGATACAGTCCGCCGCGTGTCCGAAACCCAAACCCCCAACTCCGCCCCGGGATCCCACTGTTCGGGATGCGGCGCGCCCTATGCGGAAGACGTCTCCGGCTGGCCCCGCACCTGCCCCGCCTGCGGCGCCGTCGCCTATCGCAACCCCCTCCCCGTAGCGGTGGCCCTCCAGCCCGTGTACGACACCACCGGCACCGCCCTGGTCGTCATCACACGGACCGTCGCCCCCGCCGCCGGCGGCATCGCCCTGCCCGGCGGCTACGTCGACGACCACGAGGACTGGCGGCACGCCGTGGTCCGCGAACTCAAGGAAGAGACCGGCATCGACGCGGAAACCCGCGACGTGCGGCTCGCCGACGCCATGAGCTCGCCCGACGGGCACCTGCTGCTCTTCGGAGTCCTGCCGACGCGGTCCGCCGACGGCCTGCCGCCCTCCGCCGCCACCGACGAGACGGAGGGCTGGCACCTGCTGCGCAGGCCCGAGGAGCTCGCCTTCCCGCTGCACAGCGTGGCCGTACAGGCCTGGTTCGAGGGCCGTTACTGAGCCGACGGCCGCCCCAGCCCGCGCACGCGGACCGGGTGAGGCGGCTCGCGCACGCCGTCCTCACCCTCCCGCTCGACGACGACGTTCCGTCCCTCCCGGCGGACGACGTAGCGCTCGATCTCCGGCTCCTCCCAGCCGTCACCCGCGTCCACGACGACGAGCCCGCCCCCCGAACGCCCGGGGGCGGGCGCCCACACCTCCAGCTCCACACCCCGCTCCGCCCCGCGCACCGGAATCACGGCACCCGCGCGCGCGAACACCGGGATCCGGGAGAGCGGCGCCTCCACCAGCACCCGCGCCGGCCCCTCGTACGCCCGCTCCGTCGCCGTGTCGTACCAGAGCCCCCGCGGCAACCGCACCGCACGCCGCTCCACACCCGGCGCGAACACCGGTGCCACCAGCAGGCTGTCACCCAGCAAGAACGCGTCCTCGCAGTCCCTCAGCGCACGATCCTCGGGCGCCGCCCACCACACCGGCCGCACATAGGGCGCCCCCGTACGCCGCGCCACCTGCGCCAGCGTCACGAAGTACGGCAGCAGCCGCCGGCGTTCCAGCAGTGCCGCGCGCGCATGCTCCAACACGTCGGCGCCGAATTCCCACGGCTCCCGGGGCCCCGCCCGCAGACTCGCGTGCGTACGGAAGAGCGGCAGATACGCCCCGAGCTGGAACCACCGCAGATACAGCTCGGGCGACGGACTCCCGTCGAAACCGCCCACGTCCGGCCCCGAGTACGGCACCCCGCACAGCCCGAGGCCCAGCACCAGGGCCAGCGACGCTTGCAGCCCCGGCCAGCCCGTGGCCACGTCCCCCGACCACGTCCCGCCGTACCGCTGCATGCCCGCCCAGCCCGAGCGCGAGAAGACGAACGGCCGCCGGTCCGGAACCAGGATGCGCAACGCCTCGCAGGCCGCCCGCGCCATGCACAGCGCGTACACGTTGTGCGCCTCCCGGTGGTCGCTGCCGCGCCCCTCCAGCACGTGCCGCGCCGACCGCGGCAGCGTCGTCTCCCCGAACGCGGCGAACGACGTCGGCTCGTTCATGTCGTGCCAGAAGCCGGCGAACCCCCGCGCGAGCCGCTCCTCGTACAGCCCGCCCCACCAGGCACGCACGCGCGCGTCCGTGAAATCCGGGAACACCGCCTCCCCGGGCCGCACCACGCCGCGTACGACCTCCCCCGAGGCGTCCCGCACGAACGCGTCCCCGGCCGTCCCCGCCTCGTACACCGCGTTGCCGGGCGCCGCCCGCACCGCGGGGTCGACGACCGACACCAGCCGGATCCCGTCCGCCCGCAGGTCCTCGGCCAGCCGCGGCAGCCCCGGGAAGCGGTCCTCGTCGACGGTGAACACCTGGTGCGCGTCGTAGCGGTCGATGTCCAGGTGCACCGCGTCGAGCGGCAGACCGTGCTCCCGGTAGCCCGCGACGACCCGCCGCACCTCCTGCTCCGAGCCGAAGCCCCAGCGCGCGTGCTGGTACCCGAGCGCCCACGCGGGCGGCACCGCCGCACTTCCCGTCAGAGAGGCCCAGGTGAGCAGCACACGCGCGGGAGTGCCCACCATCACCCAGCACCGCGACGGACCGCCGTCCGCGCGCAGCACGCTCGACCCCTCACGGTCGTGCCCGGACCCCTCCCCCTCCTCACCCTCCCGCAGCGTCACCGTGCCGTCCCAGGAGGTGTCGTGGAAGACCAGATGCGTCCCCGCGTCGGCCACCACCATCTGCACCGGCATCGTGATGTACAGCGGATCGGCCCCCGGCGCGAAGGCCCGGCCGGGGTCGGTGTTCCACAGCCGGTACGTCCCCGCCCGCAGCCGGGGCCCCGACGCGCGGCCCCCCAGCCCGAAAAACCGGGCGTCCGCCGCGACCCGCGACCGCTGCATCCACCGCGCCGGACCGCCTCCCACCGGCTCCCACCACCGCGGCGGTTCCTCACGGCGCAGCGTCACCCCGCCCGGCGTACGGACCTCGATCGCGCCGTGCCGGGACACCACGACCGTCATCCGCTCGGACACGACCTTCCAGCCGCCGTCCTTGTCCGGCTCCAGCAGCGCCCGCGGATCCGGCTCCGGGCAGCGCCCCGCCAGCGCGTACGACGGCTCCGGCCCGGCCCCGTCCCAGCCCCAGAAGACCGCTCCGTTCACGGCGACGACGATCCGCAGCTCCGACCGGTCGAACCGCAGCACACCGCCGCCCGGCCCCGGCGCGGCCCCGCGCACCGAGCCCGGCACCCGGGCCCGCTCGGCACCCCGCCGCGGCAGCCCCACGGCGTCCGCACGCCGCCTGCGCCACGCCGCCCGTACGGTACGCAACCCCTGGGCCACCCCCGCCGAACCGACCGCCTTCACCGAACGCACCAGGTCACGACCGTTCATGCTGCTCAGCCTGCCATTGCGCGCCCCCCGACGGCGCCCCGTTCAACTTCCGTTCACTCGTGCCCGGCCCACATCTTCACGACACGGACTATGTGGGGCACACCCTGGTATTGAAGTCGATCACGTGGCATCGTCCCTGTCAGCCGCGTCACGCGCACACCCCAGCCCGTGCGCGGAGGACGCACACGACGCGCACAGTCCGGGAGCCGCCCCATGTCGACCCTGAACCCCGAGCCGCTCTGGCAACCCGATCCGGCACGCATCGCCCAGGCACAGATCACCAGATTCCAGACCTGGGCCGCCGAACACCACGGCGCCCCCGCCGAGGGCGGCTACGAGGCCCTGCACCGCTGGTCGGTCGACGAGCTGGACACCTTCTGGAAGGCCGTCACGGAGTGGTTCGACGTCCGCTTCGCCACGCCCTGCGCGCGCGTACTGGACGACCGCTCCATGCCCGGCGCCCGGTGGTTCCCCGGAGCCACCCTGAACTACGCCGAACACGCCCTGCGCGCCGCCGGCACCCGCGCCGACGAACCGGCCCTCCTGCACGTCGACGAGACCCACGAACCCCGCCCCGTCACCTGGTCCGCACTGCGCCGACAGGTCGGCTCCCTGGCCGCCGAACTGCGCGCCCTCGGCGTACGCCCCGGCGACCGCGTCAGCGGCTACCTCCCGAACGTCCCGCAGGCCGTGGTCGCCCTGCTCGCGACAGCCGCCGTCGGCGCCGTGTGGACGTCCTGCTCACCCGACTTCGGGGCCCGCAGCGTCCTCGACCGCTTCCAGCAGGTCGAACCGGTCGTCCTCTTCACCGTCGACGGCTACCGCTACGCCGGAAAGGAACACGACCGCCGCGACACCGTCGCCGAACTGCGCCGCGAACTGCCCACCCTGCGCGCCGTCGTCCACATTCCCCTCCTCGGCACCGAGCCCCCGGAGGGCGCGCTGGAGTGGTCGGCCCTGACCTCGGCGGACACCGACCCGGTCTTCGAGCAGGTCCCCTTCGACCACCCCCTGTGGGTGCTCTACTCCTCCGGCACCACCGGCCTGCCCAAGGCCATCGTGCAGTCCCAGGGAGGCATCCTGGTCGAGCACCTCAAGCAGCTCGGCCTGCACTGCGACCTGGGCCCCGAGGACACGTTCTTCTGGTACACCTCCACCGGCTGGATGATGTGGAACTTCCTCGTCTCCGGCCTCCTCACCGGCACCACGGTCGTCCTCTACGACGGCAGCCCCGGCTACCCCGACACCGGCGCGCAGTGGCGCGTGGCCGAACGCACCGGAGCCACCCTCTACGGCACCTCGGCGGCGTACGTCATGGCCTGCCGCAAGGCCGGCGTCCACCCCGCGCGGGACCACGACCTCAGCACCGTGCGCTGCGTGGCCACCACCGGCTCGCCCCTGCCGCCCGACGGCTTCCGCTGGCTGCACGACGAAGTCCGCGACGACATGTGGATCGCCTCCGTCAGCGGCGGCACCGACGTGTGCTCCTGCTTCGCCGGAGCCGTCCCCACCCTCCCCGTGTACGTCGGCGAACTCCAGGCCCCCTGCCTGGGCACCGACCTGCAGTCCTGGGACCCGGGCGGCAGTCCGCTCGTCGACGAGGTGGGGGAACTGGTCGTCACCAACCCCATGCCGTCCATGCCGATCCACTTCTGGAACGACCCCGACGGCAGCCGCTACCACGACAGCTACTTCGACACCTACCCCGGCGTGTGGCGGCACGGCGACTGGATCACCGTCACCTCCCGCGGCTCCGTCGTCATCCACGGACGCTCCGACTCCACCCTCAACCGGCAGGGCGTCCGCATGGGCTCCGCCGACATCTACGAAGCCGTCGAACGGCTCCCCGAGATCAAGGAATCCCTGGTCATCGGCGTCGAGCAGCCCGACGGCGGCTACTGGATGCCCCTGTTCGTGCACCTCGCCCCCGGCGCCGTCCTGGACGAAGCACTCCTGAACCGCATCAAGCGGACCATCCGCGAACAACTCTCCCCCCGCCACGTCCCCGACGAGGTCATCGAGGTCCCCGGGGTCCCGCACACCCTCACCGGCAAACGCATCGAGGTCCCGGTCAAGCGCCTCCTCCAGGGCACCCCCATCGAGAAGGCGGTCAACCCGGGATCCATCGACAACCTCGACCTCCTGCACTTCTACGAGAAGCTGGCCGCCCACCGCCCCTGACCGTCCTGCGAACCGGTCACCCCCGCACCTACGAGGATTCCGCCGGCCACTCCGGCGGAATCCGCGCCTCTCCGCGTGCCCCGTCCCGCCTGCCCGCGCCCCGTTGTCAGTGCCGCCGATTACTGTGAGTGAGCATTGATCGACTGCGCACAGGGGGAAACATGGCGCACACCGACCGCCGGACCATGCGACGCGTTCTGCGCCGCGAAATCGCCGGCACCATCGGCCTGCTGACCGACGAGCACGACTTCCGTGCCATGCGGCGCTACCGAAGCTTCACCTTCGACGACCACACCACCTACCTGCGGGAAGTGGAGTCCCTCCTCAGGACCCGGGCCACCCAGGGCACGATCACCACCGTCGCCCTCTTCGACCCGGCCGACTACGCGGAGTTCTGCCAGGAGACCGGCCTCGACCCCGACCGACCCGCCAGCCGCGCCCGGTTCACCGCCGAGCTCGCCGCCACCGGCGCGTCCGTCCCCTACGACGGCCAGCCGCTCACCGATCTCCTGCCCCGCCTGATCGACACAGCCTTACGACAGGCCACCCGGGAGTGCGCGAGCACCCTGCTGGCCCGTCTCGGCACCTGCGCCACCTGCGGCGAAGACATCGGCCACGCCGCCTTCGTCCGCGCCTCGGAACTGCTCCTCCGCATCCTCGCGACATCGCGCAGCGGCGACCGGCACCTCGTGTGCAGCGTCGCGGGACCCCCCGAAACCCTGCTCGCCGTCCTGCGCGCCGACGACGACACCGACGGTGCCACCCGGCTCGACGAGACGGAGGCCCTCGAGTTCACCACGGTCCTGGCCCTCGGCCTGACCAGCCACCACCCGGGCGGCATCGTCATGCGCACCAGCGTCCCCGGCACCCCCGACCACATCTACGGATGGCGCCTGCGTGCCGACGGCCTGGAACCCCTCACCGCCGGTGAGGTCTTCGACGCCTACTGCACCGACACCGAGACCGGCGACCTGATCGGCCCGGAGTCGGGCGTCGACTACCGCGAGCCCCCCGACCTCGGAGACCCGGGACCGGCGACCTCCGGACACCACCACCAAGATCACTGACACGTGAGGGGCGCCCCGAAGGCGGAGCGCCCCTCACCACAGCCGATCGACGCCGGCCGCCTCACTCCCCGGAAAGCACCGCCCGAGCGGCGCTGCGGGCCTCCTCCGCCGTGTCGGCCGCCCGCGCGGCCGCCGCGGCCCGCTCGCACTGCGCCAGCGTGTACTTCGCCAACGTCGCCCGCACATAGGGAATCGACGCCGCACCCATGGACAGGGAGGTGACACCCAGACCGGCCAGCACACACGCGAGCAACGGATCGGAGGCGGCCTCGCCGCAGACACCACAGCTCTTGCCCTCGGCCCGTGCCGCCTCGGCGGACAGCGCCACCAGGTCGAGCAGCGCGGGCTGCCACGGGTCCTGCCACCGGGCCACCGCGCCCACCTGACGATCGGCGGCAAAGGTGTACTGCGCCAGGTCGTTGGTCCCGAGCGACAGGAACTCGACCTCCTGCAGGATCGCACGCGCCCGCAGCGCGGCCGACGGGATCTCCACCATCGCGCCGAACTTCGCCCGCAGCCCGGCCGCCCGGCAGGCGTCCGCGAACGCCTTGGCGTCGGTACGGTCCGCCACCATCGGGGCCATGACCTCGAGGTACACCGGCAGACCCTCCGCGGCCGTCGCGAGCGCGGCCAGCTGCGTGCGCAGCACCTCCGGGTGGTCGAGCAGTGTCCGCAGACCTCGCACGCCCAGCGCCGGGTTCGGCTCGTCGGCCGGCGTCAGGAAGTCCAGCGGCTTGTCGGCACCGGCGTCCAGGACCCGCACGACGACCCGGCCCTCGGGAAACGCCTCCAGCACCCGGCGGTAGGCGGCCACCTGCTTCTCCGCGGACGGCGCCTGCCCGCTGTCGTCCAGGAAGAGGAACTCGGTACGGAAGAGACCGACACCCTCCGCCCCGGCCTGAACAGCCGCCGGCACGTCCGCAGGACCGCCGACGTTCGCCAGCAGCGGCACCTTGTGACCGTCGGAGGTGGCACCCGGCCCCGTCGACGCGGCAAGCACCGCACGCCGCTCGGTCGCCTTCGCCTCCATCCGTTTTCTCTTCTCCTCACTCGGGTTCACGAAGATCTCGCCCGTGCTGCCGTCCACAGCGATCACCGTGCCCTCGGTGAGCTCCCCGGCGCCGGGCAGCGCCACGACCGCCGGCACCCCGAGCGCCCGCGCGAGGATCGCACTGTGGCTGGTCGGCCCACCCTCCTCCGTCACGAAACCCAGCACCAGCGCCGGGTCGAGCAGCGCCGTGTCGGCGGGCGCCAGATCACGAGCGACAAGGACGTACGGCTGGTCGCTGTCCGGAACCCCGGGCATGGGCACCCCCAGCAACCGCGCGACGATACGGTTCCGCACGTCGTCCAGGTCGGCCACCCGCCCGGCGAGGTACTCACCGGCACCCGCCAGCAGCGCCCGATACGCGGCGAGGGCGTCGTACACCGCGCGCTCGGCGGTGCTGCCCACGGCGATACGCCGTTCCACGTCCGCGATCAGTTCGGGGTCCTGCGCCATCATGGCCTGCGCCTCGAGCACGGCCTGTGCCTCACCACCGGCGAGGTTGCCACGCGCCATCAGGTCGGCAGCCACAGCTTCGACGGCCTTGCGGGCGCGCCCCTGTTCACGCTCCGCGTCCTCGGCCGCGATCTGCTTGGCCGGCGGTTCGAGCACCGCCGTTCCCATGTGCCGAACCTCGCCGATCGCCACCCCGTGGCTGACGCCGACGCCTCGCAGCGTTGTCTCCATCTCACCCGTCTCCGATAGAGCGGCGGCATCCGCCGCAGCGTTCGTTGCCTTCTCGCCGCCATGGCGACGGCACGACGTCACGTCCAGTGGAAGAGCGTGTCGCCGGCCTTCACACCGCCCTCGCGCAGCTCGGAGAGCGACCCCGCCGTGGCTTCGAGTGCCACGACCGGGCACACCGGGGACTTGCCCGAGGCTTCGATCTCGACCGGGTCCCATCGCACGATGCTCTGACCACGCGTGACCTTGTCACCCTTGTCCACGAGCAACTCGAAGCCTTCGCCATTGAGCTGCACCGTGTCGACGCCGAGGTGGGTGAGCACACCGTGCCCCTGCTCGTCGACGATGACGAAAGCGTGCGGATGGAGTGAGACGACGACTCCGTCCAGGGGGGACACGGCCTCCGAAGGCTCACGCACGGGGTCGATCGCCGTACCCGGACCGACCATGGCCCCGGAGAAGACCGGATCCGGCACGGCGGCCAGTCCGACGACACGTCCTGTCAGCGGGGACGACACGATGGTCATGGAAGCCTCCCAGAGAAGGAGATTTAGACGGGGACCGTCCTCGGCGATCCGTGACGGCGCACTGTGCAGCAGCGTATGTCACGTGAAGTGCCGGTTCCGCATAAGAGGTTCCGCTTCGCGACCCGGGCGTCGGCCCACCGCGATTTGCACCTGCTCCCGAGCCCGATGTACAGTCGAAGACCTGCCCGGGGCCGAACAACACCTACGCGGTGTCCGGCCGGGCAACCAACTCAGCAGTTCCTATCTCGGGGTTACTTCTGCGTGCTCGCAGAACGTGGTCAGAGACACGGAAAATCACTGATAGAGTCGGAGACGCAAGACTGGAGGGAAGCGCCCGGAGGAAAGCCCGAGAGGGTGAGTACAAAGGAAGCGTCCGTTCCTTGAGAACTCAACAGCGTGCCAAAAGTCAACGCCAGA